>JAJECT010000021.1 GCA_022821845.1 Rhodothermales bacterium
CTTCACCAGAAGCTCTCGACCTTTCGGCGTCAATCGGGAATTTTTGTGTATTTTCATGCGGACCTCCCCATGGATTGCGATTGGATGTGCCTAATAAATTCGGAAATCCGGAGATAATGAACAACCTATTGAGAGGTCACAGTTAGGCAAAGGAAAGAGGATTGACGATATTGAATCCCGCATTAATATATACTCGTTTTTCACGGGCCTTGTTCGCGTTCCGCGGCCTGTTCCGTCCACGCGTCGATCCCTTCGAGAATCACGGCTTGCAGGCTTGCGTCTTCCAGCGCGCCGAGGTATTCCGACAGCAAGGCGAGCGCTTCGGCGCTGCCTGTGGCCGCAATGCGGCTGACGGTGAAAGACAGAATGCGCGGCAGTTTGGCGGCGAGCGCCAGGTCCATGGCGCGGCCCATGTCCGCGGGCGCCAGCGGTTCCATCGCATACCACGCCATCAGGGGAATATTCTGATCCTCGGCGTCTTCGGCCCGTTGCAGGAGCGCCGCCAGCGCCTCCCATCTGCGTTCTGGGGCCATGCGCTGGAGAGCGCTGGCGACGTAGAGGCGGACCAGCGCAGAATCGTCTTCCCGGGCCATCCGGGCGAATGCCTGCGCCGCCTCTTCGGGAACCTCCTTGTCTTCCGCCAGCAGATGGATTGCCCAAGCCCGGATATGCTCGTTTTCGTGGGCGAGCAGGTCGATTAGCGCTTCGTCCGAAAGGCCGCCGGTTACGTGTAGCGCCCAGAGCGCCCGCAATTTCCGCGTTTCGTCCGAATGCGCTTCGAACAGGGCGCGAAGCGTTTCGTGCACGGCCTCGTCCGGTCCCCGATCCTGCAGAATGCGGCGGGCGGTGCGGACGTACCAGTCGTTCGGGTGCGCCTGCAATGCGGCCAGTTCCACGGAAGAGCGCCGCTCCAGATCGACGGATACCCATGCGTCGCTTTCATGAGAAATCTTGTAAATGCGCCCGGTTTCGTGATCGTGGCTTTCGGGATCTCTATGATGACACTGGTTTTTGTCGTACCAGTCGGTGACATACACGGATCCGTCCGGCCCATATAACAGGTCCAGCATCTGGGACCAGCTGTCGTGGGTAAACAGAAAATCTTCGCCGTGTCGCCCCACGTACCCGGACCCTCTGCGCTCCAGTATCTCCGTGTTGGCCCGAAATCCATGGATATTGTGCATGAAAATTCGGCCATGGTACGTCGTCGGCCACGAGCCGCCCTGGTATATCATGGCGCCTGCATGGGCATGCCCGCCGCCCGCCGCGCCGGATCGTCGGTTGCCCGCGTGCGGCCCCTGGTTGCCCACCCAGTGCACATGGTCGCTGATCGGGTCCAGGTCGTCGTATACGTACGGATTGAAATGTTCGCCCGCCTGCCGGATCATGCGGGCGCCGGGAATCACATGGTGCAAATGCGGAATGACGCAGGCCGTCAGAAACAGTTGTCCGTGCGCGTCCCAGTCCAGTCCCCAGGAATTGCTGGTGCCGTACGCAAACACCTCGAAGATGCGCTGCGTCGGGTGATACCGCCATACGCCCGCATTGATTTTTTCGCGCTCGGCGTCTTCGGCGCCCGGCTTGCCCACGTTCGAGTGGGTGAATACGCCGTGCGTACCGTATAGCCAGCCGTCCGGCCCCCATATGAAGGAATTCAGCGTTTCGTGCGTGTCCTGGTAGCCGAATCCGTCCAGCAATACCTCCGGTTCGCCCGCGGGCCGATCTCCCGAAGCGTCGATGGGAACGTAGAGCAGATACGGCGCCGCGCCGATCCATACGCCGCCAAACCCCAGTTCCAGGCCGCTCACCAGATTGAGCCCTTCCATGAAGACTTTCCGTACGTCGAACGCGCCGTCCCCGTCTGTGTCTTCGAAAATGAGTATGCGATCCTTTCCTTCGCCTTCCGGAGCCCGCACCGGATAGGTCCGCCCCTCGGCGATCCACACGCGCCCCCGATGGTCCAGCGCCATCGCAATGGGATTGACTACGTCCGGCTCCGCCGCCGCCAGTTGTACGCGGAAACCGTCCGGCGCCGTCATGGTTTGCGCGGCTTCCTGCGGGGTTCCCCCTTCCAGCAATACAGGATCCCAGGCCGGCAATTTCGCAATGCCGGAAGGATCCAGTTCGTCCGGGAACGCAGGCCGCTCTGCATGCAAGCGAAAATGATCGAAGTTGATGTGCGCATACGCGTTCTCGGGGATGTAGGCCGCCGTGGAGCCGCCGGCGTCCTCGTCCACGAGGCGGATGAAAATGGTTTCTCCCACCTGCTCGCGCAGGTCCGCCACGACAGGCCGCAAGGCAAGGTCGTTGTCGCCGCTCGCTGAAAAAAGCACGGCCCCGTCTCGCGCCCGGACCAGTTCCGCACGGGTGCTCTCCAGCGCGCCCCCCGAAATCAGAAAACTTGCGTACGGGTGCGTTGCTTCGAACGCCGCAGAGGTTAGCGTTCCCTTGCTTGCCGGTCCGGTCGTTACGCCGGAACTGATCCATTGGGCGCCCTCGTGTCCGCTGCGCAAGTCTGCCGGTTCCTGTCTGCGTCGTTCTCGCAGCGTCTGAATCATTTTCGCGACGACGGCTTCGCCCGAAGCAAACGCGTCGCCTTCGACGATTCCGTTTCCAAAGGCGTCGCCCTCGGCGGTCCAGTCGGTCAGGTCTCCCGTTTCGAAATCGACGTTTAATGCGCGTCCGTCGATGGCGGGCGCATGCCCGGGGTCTTGCGCAAACGCGGGCGCAGAACCCGTCGCAACGACAAGCAATACGGCGGCGGCAAGGACGCGCGCAGGGGCAGGATTAAAAAATAAGCCTTTGTGCATGGCGACGTAAATTATTTAAGTTCTGGGTGATTTCTGCTGTGCGGATGCTCCGGCGTTTCGCGCGTTCTGGCGCCCGGCCGGGTGGTTTACCGGACATGCTGGCGAAAAATATACGTGCCTTTCTTGTTGACGACCAAAATGTCTGGATAATCATCGCCGTTCGCGTCTTTCACTGCGAGCGCGACGCCGACGCCCGAATCGTCATCGACAAGATGCGGGGTCCAGACGACATCGCCGCGATCCGTTCGCGTGAGCCGAAACCAGTAGAGCGTCGGCGGGGCGTTTGGTTCGGGGTCCATGGCCTCGCCGTGCGCCCGGAATCGTTTTCCGGTCACGATGTCCTTCAATCCGTCCCGGTCCATGTCCGCCAGCGCCACGGCATGCAACTGGGAGAACCGGGCTCTGCCCGACTCCTTCGCCGCATCCTCCCGGAGAATAAGGTGTTTCTCGAAGCCGCCCTCCGGGAGTTGGCGGAACCACGAAAGTCCCCAGCCGTGCGCGTCGCGGCTTGCGATCACGTCGTTCAGCCCGTCTCCGTCTACGTCGTAGGCGTACATTTGCGCGGCGCCGAGGGCGAACGCTGCTTCATGGCGTTCCCAGGGCGTATCTGCATCGAATCCCGGATTTTCCCACCACCCGTTCGACAGAAGCAAATCAGGCAATGCATCGCCGTTCACATCCCCGACGCCGAACCCGTGCGAGAAGCGAAACAATTCCTCGTACGGACCGGCGACCTGCCGGAATGTCCACGGTTCGGTCGGACGCTCCGGGTCGTACGACGCGTAGCCCAGATACCCGTCCACATGGGCGACGATCTCCGGTCGTCCGTTTCCGTCGATATCCAGAATGTGCGGCGATTCGTTGTCCACGGCGGGCAAGGCGAGATGCTGCGTCCAGTACCCGGCGTCCTCTGTAGCCGTCGTTCCGGGATTTTCGTACCAGAATGCCTCTTGTCCCGGAAAGCCGATCACCAGAATATCGTTCCACCCGTCGTCGTTGAAATCGTGCGCATCGACGATGAAATTGTCCGAATACGAAAAGCCCACGATGCTGAAAGGCTTGGGTTCGTAGAACGCATGGCGCGTCTCGAACGCAGGGCCGGCGTACCAGTAGGGTCCCGCCACCAGGTCCGCCGCGCCGTCCCCGTTCAGGTCGCCGATGGCGCCGCCTTCCGCATAGAATATATCGTCGAGATGCATTTTGTCGAAGGCGGCTTGCCCTGCGGCGGCGCCCGCCGTGGAGAGCAAGAGGGCGACGCCCAGGGCGGCGTAAAGGGTCGGGGTGCAGGGGAATCTGTTCATGGATCGGTTGACTGGAGGATGCGGCGGATGCCGCCGAGGAGGATGGTTCGTTGGTCGGGGGTTGCGTTGGGCAAGCGTCCGGTCAGGGTGCGCAATGCGTCCTGCGATCCTTCTTCGGCGATGCGTTGCACCGTAAAGGATAGGGCATGCGGCCATTTGGAGCCCAGCGCCAGCGTCAGCGCCCGATCCGGGTCTGCGGATATGACGGTTTCGGTGGCGTACCATATCAGGATCGGCAGCGTATGGTCGGCGGCCTCTGGCGCATGGCCATGCAGTCCTTCGAGGATGTCCCAGCGGCGTTCGGGCGCGACGCTCCGCGATGCTTCCGCAAGATACGCTCTCGCCAGCAAAGAAGTATCCTCGCGCGCCATGCGCGCCAATGCGTTCAGGGTATGTTCCGGGATGTGTTCGCTGCGCGCCAGGCGCTGCGCGGCCCGCGCACGGACCTGTTCGTCGGCGTGCTCCAGCAAATCCGGCTCCTTGTCGTTTGGCGGCGCGTCGGGCGCCGTCGAATCCAGGTCCAGCGGGGGGAGGGCAATATCCTCCAGCGGCGGCAATTCGCTGGGCAAGGGCGCGCGCAGGGCGTCTTCTTCCGAGGCCGCGTCGGCGTCGGCCTGTCCCGGCGCTCGAATAAGTTCGAACCGTCCTTCCATGCCGGCGGCCCGGTGTCCCGGAATCGTACAGTAATAGACATCGTCCGCCTCGGCAGTGAACAGGAGGTCTGTCCGTTCGCCGATGTCAAGGATTATTTTCGTTTGCGCTTGCAGGGTTTCAAAGGCCAGGTCGTGCGCCAGCGGCTCCACGTTCACCAGGACGATCCGCACGGTCTCGCCCCGCTTCGCCCGCAGCGCGGGGTTGCGGACCCCGTCGATATCGCCGCCCACGCCCCGATAACCTAGGATATGGGTTTCGAGCACATATTCCCGATCCGCTTTCGCGGCTTCCTGCGCAAGCGCGGAATGCCGGATCGGCGAACCCGGCGCGAGGGCGCCTGCCGCCAGACAGGCAAGAAATATGATCGAGGGAGCGCGTTGCATTGCGGATATTCTGTAATTTCAGGAAAAATGTAAAATATTTGCAAAGATGATTATATTGCTTGCCGGAATTTACATCATTTGCCTCGCGTAACCACATGCCGGACAAAATCAGGGTCGCCGTCGTCGGACTGGGCTTTGGCGCCGAGTTCATACCCATTTATCAACGCCATCCCGACGCGGAACTGTGGGCGATTTGCAAGCGGGACGAAAAGGGCTTGAACGAGATTGGCGACCAGTTCGGCGTGGCGCGGCGCTATACGGACTACGAAGCGCTGCTTGCAGACCCTGATCTGGACGCCGTGCACATCAACACCCCGATCGCGGCGCATGCGCCCATGTCTCTGGCCGCGCTGGAGGCAGGCAAGCATACGGCCTGCACCGTACCCATGGCGACGACCGTAGACGAATGCCTTCGGATCGCGGAAGCCCGCCGCCGCAACGGCAAGGTATACATGATGATGGAGACGGCCATCTATACCCGCGAATTCCTGTATGCCCAGGAACTGCTCGAATCGGGGCGCCTCGGCAAACTACAATTTTTGCGCGGCTCGCATCAGCAGAATATGGGCCTGCCCGGCTGGCCCGCCTACTGGTACGGATTTCCGCCCATGCACTACGCCACGCACGCGGTCAGTCCGCTCTTGCTGCTTGCCGGCGCCCGCGCCGAATCCGTGGTGTGTTTCGGTTCCGGGCGCATTCAGGAAGAATACGTCGAACCCTACGGTTCCCCGTTCGCCGTCGAGTCCGCGCTGGTGTCGCTGGCGGATTCGGACCTGTGTTGCGAGGTGACCCGATCCCTCTTCAACACCATTCGGCAGTACCGGGAAAGCTTCGATGCGTACGGCACGGAAGGGTCCTTCGAGTGGGAGCAGATCATCGGCGACGGGCCGGTCGTCTATTCGGGATACGAAGACGCCGAGCGCATCGAAGTACCCGACTACGCCCGCCTGCTTCCCGCCGAAATCGCGCCGTTTACCACCGGCGGCGTGTACGACGACGAGCACGAGCATACCTCGTTCATTCAGGGCGGCGGGCACGGCGGCTCGCACCCGCACATGGTTCACGAATTTCTTCGGGCGATTCTCGAAGGCCGCGAAGCGGTTTCCGACGCGGCGGCGGCCGCAAACTGGACGATGACAGGCATTTGCGCCCACGAATCGGCCATGCAGGGCGGGCGGCGCATCGACGTCCCCGGATGCTCCTGAATTTCCTTTTCATTTACTCTGCAACGCGATCATGGACAACAAAATCAACAAAAATCGTCTTTTCGTGGGAAGCATCGTGGCGCTCGTCGCCACGTCTTTCGGCTTCGTGATCAGGGCGGGCCTTCTTGGTACGTGGGGCGATGAGTTCAATCTGAGCCAGGAACAGGTAGGGTGGATTACCGGGGCAGGCTTGCTGGGTTTTCCGCTCACGATCATTCTGTTCAGCCTGATCATTGACAAAATCGGGTACCATACGTCGATCCGCATTGCCTGCGCGGGGCATATTCTCTCTGCGCTCGTAACGATCTGCGCCGGACATATAGGCGATCCGTTCTGGGTGCTTTATATCGGCACGTTCATCCTGGCGCTGGCGAACGGCATCGTGGAGGCGGTGATCAACCCGGCGGTGGCTACCTTGTATCCCGATTCCAAGACGCACCACCTGAATATCCTGCATGCAGGCTGGCCGGGCGGCCTGGTGCTGGGCGGCATCTTGCTTATCGTGGTCGGCGACATCGGCTGGCGCTGGCAGGTGGCGTTCGTGATTCTGCCCACGCTGGTCTACGGCTGGATGCTTGTTCGGGAAGCATGGCCGGTGCAGGAGCGCGTGGCGGCGGGCGTCGATTACGCAGGCATGCTCAGAACCATGTACCATCCCCTGTTTCTTATCCTGCTGGTTATCATGGTTCCGCTGGCCATCACGGAACTGGGCACGGACAGCTGGATTACGGAGTTGATGACCAGCGTGTTGAGCGAAACGCCGGTGCATCCGCTTTGGGTGCTGGTGTATACCTCGGCCATCATGTTCGTCCTGCGGTTTTTCGCCGGACCCATCGTGCACCGGATCAATCCGCTGGGCCTGCTGGCTTGCAGCGCCGCCATCGCCTGCATCGGACTCGTATTGCTTTCGCAGGCGGGATCGGCGATGCTGGCGGTATTTCTCGCCGCCACCTTCTATGGCCTTGGCAAGACGTTCTTCTGGCCTACGACGCTGGGCGTGGTTTCCGAGCAGTTTCCGCAGGGCGGCGCCATGACGATCAATACGATCGCGGGCGTCGGCATGCTTGCGGCGGGGTTGCTTGGCAACCCGGTCATTGGCTCCATACAGGACAGGTTCATTGACGACGGGATGCAGGCGAACGCCCCCGAGCTCGTCGAAGAGGTGCTGGAAGCGGAAGGTTCCGGCTTGCTCGGCGCGCGCACCCTCAACGACGATGCGGTGGCGTTGCTTTCCGAAGAGGATCGGCAGCGCGTCGTGTCCGTGCAGTCTGCTTCGAGCCAATCCGCTTTGCGGGCCGTGGCGTGGCTTCCGGCCTTCATGTTCGTATGCTACGTACTCCTTATTTTTTACTTCCGTTCGAAGGGCGGGTACAAGGTCATCGAGCTGAAGACGGAGGAACAGACCGGCGGCCTCGAAGGGGCGGCTGAGTTTTAGTCCGCGCTTCTGCATTACATTGCAACGAACGGGTCGGAGCGCCGTCGGAAAATCCGGCGCGCTCCGGCGCGTCTTTGCGATAATCCATACAACAAATCATTTCACATACAACCCTGATGCCATGAAATCGACGCGATACGCACTTTCCCTTTGTATTATTCCGATCCTCGCGCTGTGCGCTATGCCCCGGACGGCCCATGCCCAGATGGAAGCCCCCGAGGGCTATGCGTCCATATTCAATGGGGAAAATCTGGATGGCTGGGTTATCCCCGAAGGCGACGGCGGTCACTGGAAAGTTATGGACGGCGTAATCGATTACGACGCAGAAAGCGAGGCCGAAGGAGACAAGAGCCTCTGGACGGAAAAGGAGTACTGCGATTACACGCTCAAGATCGACTGGCGCATTACTACGGTGGCGCCGTACACGAATCCCCGCGTACCGATCATCCTTGCGGACGGCACCCACAAGATGGATCAGGACGGGAACGCGATGGTGATGGCGGTGCCCGATTCCGATTCCGGCATTCTGCCGCGCGGCCACGGCAAGGCGCAGCACAACATCTGGAACTGGCCCTACGGTTCCGGCGAAGTGTATGGCTACCGCATGGATCGGAACCAGCCGCCGGAAGTCCGCCGGGCCGCCTTGCCGCTCGTCAATGCGGACCATGCGATCGGGGAATGGAATACCTCCAAAATCGTCGTGCGGGGTCCGTTCATGACCATCTGGATCAATGGTCAACTTGTTATCGACCGCATTCACCTGAACGAAATTCCCGATTGCGGCCCCATCGGATTGCAGCACCATGGCCACAAGAACGACGCGGGAGAATGGGTCAGCCCGCCTGCGCTGGTGCAGTTCCGCAATATCTACGTGAAGGAGCACATGTAGCGCCTGCAGCGGGGTTTCGCCTTATCGCACGACGGTGAACGACCGCATGGCGGAGAAATTTTCTCCCTGGATGCGGAGAATATAGACGCCGCTGGACAGGTTCGCCCCGTTCACGGCGAGCGTTTCGATGGTTTCGGAAGGCACCGAGCCGTCCAGTACGCGGTAGACTTCGCGCCCCAGCATGTCGTACAGCGTGGCGCGGACATGTTGCGTTTTGGCTACCGTAAGGTGGGCGCGGGATATCCCCTGCGTCGGATTGGGCCAAGCCGGAGACAGCACGTATTCGCCGAATACGGTCGGGGGGGCGGGCAGACGTTCGATTTCGCGCACGACAAAAGCGCGCCGAATCGCTGTCCAATGCGCCGGATCGCCGCCAAGCCCGGTCACGTTGGTTCGGCGCAGCGCCCATCCTTCGCCGTCCGCGCTTTCGGGCCAGGGTGCCGCGTCGCGCCACGCAACCCGCTCTTCCAGCGTTTCCGGGACGAACGCCGGGTCGTCTTCCGGGGGATCGTCCGGGCGGTTCAGCGCAAGCGTTTCGCCTTCGTTGGCGAGGCGTCCGTCCCATCCCCCGACGATTCGCCGGGCGTCGTCCCAGCCGTACGCCAGCCGGAACGCGGCGGCGATTTCGGGTTCCGTCGCCGGATCGAAGGCGGTCACGAACACACTGTCTCCCGGCACAAGCTGGATTCCGTCCGGAAACACGAAATCCACGCCTTTCCGCAAGGTCCACCCGGACAGATTTTCCGTCGCGTCGCTCGCGTTGTACAGCGCGACGTATTCGAGATTCGGATTGTTGCCCGGGGGATGATACATGATTTCCCGGAAGACGATGCGCGCCGTCCGGGCTACGCTGTTGGGCCCGCCCAGCGTAGGTTCCGCGAGGGGCACGAAAGCGTCTTCTCCATCCGCAGGCCGTCCGATGGTTTCTCCGGTGCGCGTCGCTCCGAAAATCGCCTCGGCGGCGAACAGGGCCGGGCGCCCTTGCGGGTCTGTGGCCACGAGCCGGACCTCGTCTCCGTACGCGCTGCTGAAGGCGAAGCCGTTGTCGGCGTCGGGCGCGTTGAAGTCGTTTTCGTCCAGGACAAGGTAGCCTCCGGCTTCCATGGTCGTTCCGTCCGGGATGCGGTATTTGTCGAGGGGCATGCCGTCGCTCAGGAGCCATCCGCCGACGTTGATCGGCAGGCCTGTGGGGTTATAGAGTTCTACGGCGTCTACGTCGGGCGGGTCGCTGTGCGCAAGCACCTCGTTAACCACCACGTCCCTGAACGCCGCCCGCCCCGGCGCGCCCGGCGACCCCCCGTATTCGATGCTGGCCCGCCAGGCGGCGGCTTGCCCCGGATCGTTCCCTTGCGCAGGGTCCAGCGTCAGCGAACTGCCGCCGCCGTCCGCGCGCGCAGGCCAGTCGCCGTCGTCGTCGTATTCGATGCGGACGAGGGTTTCTCCGGTTGCGCCGGCGAGCGCGAGGGTTTCTCCGCCGTTGTTAAGCCGTCCCGAAGCGTACCTTCCCGCCACGTTCGCTTCCGGGCCGTACCGCATGCGGAAGGCGCTTTCGCTGGCGACCACCACGATTCGGGCGTCCGCCGCCAGCGTTTCGTCCCCGAAGGCGAACCGGACGCCCTCGGTAAAGGCCAGTCCGCCCAGCGATACCGCTGCGTCGGAAGCATTGTGCAGTTCGATGAACTCGAAATCGTCGTTGTTGTCGAACCCCGCTGCGATCTCCGCCTCGGTGGGCTCCGTCGGATTGTAGTGAATTTCCGAGACCGCGATTTGCGCGGCGGCGGGCGCAGCGACGCCCGCAAAGTATTCGGCCTCTTCCAGCGCCGACCATGCGTCGTCGTCCGCCTGGACCCGCGCCCGCACCCGGTTGTACCCGGCCAGCGGGACGCCCGCCGCGCCGTATTCCATGGCTTCCGCCGACAGGCCGCCGCCGGGCAGGCGAGGATCCGCGCCGTTCAGCGTATAGAAAATGGTTCCGCCCGCCGGAGCCTGCGCGGTTAGCGTAAAGGGAGCGGACGCCTCGCCTTCCGGATGGCTGAATACGGGCGCGTCCACCGCCGGATAGAGCGGCGCGTCCGCCAGCGCGTCCCCCGGCTTTCCAGAGGCGTACCGCCGGGTTCGCTTGAGTTGATCGAAAACGAGGGCCGTCCGGGAAGGCAGAAATTCGTTGCGCACGGAGGCGACTTCCCGCCGCCAGTCCTCCGGCGCGTACGGCTGCTCCCGCTTGGAATCTCCCCATCGAGCCGATTCCGCAAGGATGATTTCGCGCACTTCGTCGGCCCGGGCGTCCCAGCGGACGATTGCTGCTTCTCCGGTCAATGCGCCGTCCCCGAAAAAATGGCGCTGGGCCAGGTCCGCAAACCGGAGCCGGTATTCGCTCGATCCCATCAGCTGCTGATGAATCCATTGCGGATTGCTGAACTGAAATTCATCTCCCGCCGGAAAGGGACCGGTCCGGTTGCGCCCGTCTCCGAACTGGGACGCCGAAAACAGCGAATGTTCGCTGTCGTGCGCGAACCAGACGAAGCCGCGTTCGCCATTCCGCGCCCGGACGCCAAAGAAATTATTCGTGCCATTGAACGGCGTAATCGGCGAATCCGTGTTTCCGGTCCAGAATATGACGAGCATGTACTGGATCAGATTGTCTGCGTCCACGAGGACCGGATAGTCCGGGTTGCGCGTCCCGTCCGGGTTCAAGCCTTGCAATTTCATATAGAGGGCGTCGCGTTCCTGCGCGTCGGGCAGCGCGGCCAGCCGGTTCGCCTCCTCGTACAACAGGCGCCAGGCGTCCAGCGTGCCCGCCGTAACCTCCACGGTATACCCTCCGTCCAGGCCAGAGGACTTCACGACGTCGTAGTCGTCCGGATTGCCGCCAAGATACCCGGCGCCGTGCCAGTGGTCGGATCGTTCCTGGGTTTGAAAGACGCCCCAGTACTGGCCGTTCAGATACAAATGATAATACCGGCTGCGCGTGTAGGGGACGCCCATGTCCCGCTGGGTATCCCGGGAAAACACCTCCCGCACCATCGTGTTGGCCGGAGAACCGTTAAACGACCACGAATAATTTTGGGCCGTGCGCAGATCGAACTTGTCGAATTCGTCTACGCCCTCGTCGCCGAAGAGCGCGTAGGACAGGGTCCCCGGCCCGTATTCTCCCCGAAAATACAGACGGAAGGCATGTTTGGGATTTTCGTCGTTGCGACTCCAGCCTCCGCGGATGCGCACGCCTGCGTTGACCGCGAATCCGTCGCGCCCGCCATGCCGCGCGGCCGGCCCGGTTTCAGGCGGAAAATCCGGCGGGTAGATGAGTTCGATAGAAGCCGGGCGTTCCCATTCCCGCCCGTACTCCAGCGCATTGGAGTAGATGCCGCGGGCGCCGTTGAATAGCGAATCGAACGGCAGGACGATGGAAAAGGAGGGCGCGGCGGCAAGCGCAGCCAGCACGTCGCTCTCTTGCCCCTCGACGATTTCCGGGTCCATTCCCATATCCACGTCGTTGCCGCCCCAGTAGGAAGGCCATCCCCTGGTCGCCATGCTGCCCGGCGATTGCCGGATCACGTCCGCCGGGAAGATGTACGTGCGCGTCACGCTGGCCGACGGCGCGGCGCCCTCCATGAAGGCGGCGGCCCGCACCGCGGTCGTTTCGTCTATGTAAATCGGCTCCGTATAGGGCGTTCCGTTC
>JAJECT010000018.1 GCA_022821845.1 Rhodothermales bacterium
GAACGGAACGCCCTATACGGAGCCGATTTACATAGACGAAACGACCGCGGTGCGGGCCGCCGCCTTCATGGAGGGCGCCGCGCCGTCGGCCAGCGTGACGCGCACGTACATCTTCCCGGCGGACGTGATCCGGCAATCGCCAGGGAGCATGGCGGCCAGGGGATGGCCTTCCTACTGGGGCGGCCACACCGTGGATATGGGGATGGACCCGGAAATCGTAGAGGGCCAGGAAAGTGCCGTGCTCGCCGCGCTTGCCGCCGCCCCCTCCTTTTCTATCGTCCTGCCATTCGATTCGCTATTCGATAGCGCGCGGGGAATCTATCCCAATGCGGGGGAACGCGGACGGGAATGGGAGCGTCCGGCGGCTATCGAGCTCATCTATCCGCCGAACTTTCCGCCTGAAACCGGGCCGGCCGCGCGGCATGGCGGGCGCGACGGATTCGCAGTCAACGGAGGCGTACGCATCCGCGGAGGCTGGAGCCGCAGGACTACCATTCCCAAACATTCCTTCCGGCTGTATTTTCGGGGCAAGTACGGGCCGAGGCTACTGTCGTACGCGCTCTTCGGCGACGAAGGGGTAGACGAATTCGACAAGTTCGACCTGCGCACGGCGCAGACCTATTCATGGTCAGCCAGCGGATCGGGCGCCAACACGATGGTGCGGGAGGTGTTTTCCCGGGATACCCAGCGGGACATGGGCGTCCCCTACACGCGCAGCCGGTATTATCATTTGTATCTGAACGGCCAGTACTGGGGCGTCTTTCAAACACAGGAAAGAGCCGATCACTGGCACGGCGCCGGGTATCTCGGCGGCAGCCCGGACGATTATGACGTTATAAAGTCCAATTCATATAGCATGGAGGTTACGGCGGGTACGCTGGACGCCTGGCGCCTTTTGTACGAGGAGGCGAACCGGCTGGCCGCGCTGCCCGACGCGCAGGAACGCGACGCCCTCTATATGAAATTGCAAGGCTTGAACCCGGACGGGACGCGCAACCCGGACTACCCGGTCCTCGTGGACGCAGACAACCTGATCCAGTACATGCTCGTCATATTCTGGACCGGGAACACGGATGGGCCAAGTAATAGCAGAGGATTGCCTGGAACCAAAAACTGGTTCGGCGTCCGGGCGCGAAATGGCGAACGCGGCTTCGTCTGGTTCGCGCACGACAGCGAGCATTCACTGTTTTCGACCCCCTCTTTTGGAGATACGACCGACCGGACTGGCCCTTTCCCTACAGGAGACGAGTTCAGGTTCAGTAATCCGCAATGGATTCACCAACAGTTAATGGGATCAAGCGAATACCGGCTCCGGTTTGCGGACCTGGCCCAGCGCCATTTCTTCGGCGACGGGGCATTGACCGGAGAAACGGCGATCACCCGCTGGGACGCCCGGGCCGACGAGGTACGCAAAATCATCCTTGCGGAATCGGCTCGATGGGGAGATTTCAAATCGTCCCCGCCGAAAACGCCGGAAGATTGGCTTCGGGAAGTAACCTCCGTACGCAACGAATTTCTTCCTTCGCGAACGCCCGTGGCGCTTGATCAGCTCAAGCGAACCCGACGGTACGCCTTTGGCAAGCCGGAGGACGCGCTGGCGGACGCACCGCTCTATCCGGCGGTGGACGCACCCGTATTCAGCCACCCGAAAGGCGCGTCGTCCGCTCCTTTTACGCTGACCGTGCAGGCCCCGTCCGGCGGAACCATTTTCTATACG
This sequence comes from Rhodothermales bacterium, assembly GCA_022821845.1. Taxonomy (GTDB): domain Bacteria; phylum Bacteroidota; class Rhodothermia; order Rhodothermales; family VXPQ01; genus VXPQ01. The sequence continues at coordinate 1,718 of JAJECT010000018.1, forward strand.
CTGAACGGCGCAGACCCTCGCCTGCCCGGCGGCGCCGTATCGGCGGAAGCCATGGAATACGGCGCGGCGGGCATCCCCCTTGCCGGGTACAACCGGGTCAAAGCGCGGGTCCGGGCGGACGACGGCGCATGGTCGGCGCTGGAAGAGGCCGAATACTTTGCGGCGATGTCAATTACCCGCTTTTCTCCTCCCGAAATCGCCGAAAATTACGTATTATCTGAGGCGTACCCCAACCCGACGCAGGGCATTTCCCGCGCCCGCCTCGCGGTAGGCAAAACGCAGCAAGTCCGCGTCACGCTACACGACATGCTCGGACGGGAAATCTGCCGCGTATTGGACCGAACGATCCCCTCCGAAACCCCCGAAACGCTTGTCGTGGACGGAACGAGCCTGTCAAGCGGCGTCTATATTCTCCGCATACGGGGAGAACATTTCTCCGCCATGCGGTCTTTTATAGTGGCGCAGTAGAAGAACATGAGTCCTGGAGGCCTCAACCGAACGCAACATCGTCAACCTTACGCTACAAGTCCTTAACCATATGCTCCTGGATACGCCGAAGTACGCAATCCGACACACTGCCAAAACCCTTTGCAAAGCGCTTGCCCGGCGCCGCGCGCATTCCCTCCGCCGCATGGCGCGACCCATGCGTTGCGCCCTGCTGGCCGCCGGGCTCATTTTCCTGGCGAATCAACCGGCGTACGCAGACGCTCCCGAGGGCGATCCGGCCCGTGCGCAGGTCGTCGTCGAAACATCCCTGTCGGCGCCCGCCCCGGGTCGCATGGCGCAAACCGACGCCATCGTGATCAACGAGATCAACTACAACGCGCATGACGACTACGACAGCGGGGACTGGATAGAATTGTATAATGCCGGAACAGCCGACGTGGACCTGACCGGATGGACCTACTCCGACGAGGACGACGACCACGTATTCATGCTTCCCGCCGGAACCGTCCTGAAAAGCGGAGAATACCTTGTCGTCGCCCAGGAAATAGCCCGCTTCGCCGCCATTCATCCCGACGTCTCCAATGTCGTGGGCGATGCGGACTTTGGGCTATCGGGCGGAGGCGAACTGGTGCGCCTCTTTGACGCGTCGGGGGCCATAGCGGACTCGGTCGTCTATGACGACAAGGAACCCTGGCCGGAAAAGCCGGACGGCGACGGCTATACGCTGGAGCTCGCCGATCCGACCTGCGACAACGCGCTGCCCGAATGCTGGCGCGCGTCGGCGAAGATGAACGGCTCGCCGGGCGCAGAAAATGGCCAGAACGTTACGGCGGCAGAGCGGGAAACGCCGGAGGCGCCCTTCCAGATCGATATCTATCCCAATCCTGCGGGCGGACACGCCACGGTGGCCATTTCAGGAACTGCTGGCGAAACGGCCAAAATAAAGGTGTTCGATATACGCGGTAGGCAAGTTCCTGTTCCCGTAGCCCGCATCGCGCTTCCCGGAAACGTTGCGCTCGACACAAGCGAACTGGCGACGGGTCTGTATTTCGTCCGCATCGCTTCGCCGAGCGGAACGATGCACCAGGGGATAACGGTGCGGCGCTAACAGCCGTCGCGCCTGCGCCGCCCGCAAGGTTGCCGCGCCGCCGTCGCGAAAATTTTCCGTCTCCACCCGCAACATTTTCGCATTTTGACCATAGTACAGAATATCCTGTTCGCATGCGGGGCGGAAACGCCCCGGACGGTTTTCAAACCCGCGACGCCTTCCCGGCGTTGACACAGGACATGAGGGCGCAGGGCGCGACAATGAAACCCGAAACGAAAAATCTCTTGGCCATTCTTGGCACTATCGCCGCAACGGGCCTTGCGGTTATAGGCGTCGTTGTCGCCTTGCATGTGTCTGTTATCCTGCAAGTGTCCAATGTGCAGGAAGATATTGCAGACGTACGGGAACGCCTGGCCCGCATTGAAACGCGCCTCGCCCTGTCCGCCTCGACGGATTCCACTTCCGTGCCCGTCCAGCCCGGCGCGTTGACTTCCGCTTTGTCGGACGTTCCGGCATCACACTCCTCGCCCGCGCCGTAGAATCCGGCAAGGCGGTGCACAGATACGGAGGAAGAAGCACGCTACTCCTCCGCCCCTTCCTCCATACTGTGGATCGTTTCTTTCCCCACGTTGCCGAGGTCGCCCCGGAAAGCCGTATCGAACAGGGTGAACGTCAGGAATACCACCACGAAAAGAACGCCCAGCGCAAAAAACAGCGCATTGACCGGCTTGTCGTACTTCAGCGCCATGAAGAACAGCGCCACAAGCAACGCCTTCGATCCGGCGATCGCGAGGGCCAGCGGGATGTTGAATACCCCTATGTCGATTTGCGCCGTCAACGCCGTCAGCGCCGTCAGCGCCACCAGCGCGACGAATACCTTCAGCAGTGTTGTTCGCGAAGTAATATGGTGCCCTTTCATGCTCGCAAGACGCGCCGCCGTTCCGGCTCGCCGCTAAATGAGGTAAAGCAGTGGAAAAAGAAATATCCAGATAATGTCCACGAGGTGCCAGTACAAACCGGCCAACTCCACCGGAGTATAGTACCCGCTGTGGAAATGCCCCCGCATCGCGCGCAGCGCCAGCCACGTGAGTACGCCGATGCCAACCAGCACATGCACCCCGTGAATGCCGGTCATGACGTAATAAATGCTGAAAAAGATGGGAACGATCCGCTGACCCATCTCCTCGTAGGCAAAATGTTCGCCGGGGAAAATGCCCAGATGGAATTTGTGCGTATACTCGAAGTACTTCACCACCATGAACGCGGCGGCGAGCAGCACCGTAACGAACAGGTTGACGACCAGCGCCCGCCGCTTGTCGGTCTGCGCCGCGTGGATCGCCAGCGCCACCGTAAGGGAGGAACCAAGCAGGATCACCGTATTCAGGCCGCCCAGCCAGGGGTTCAGTTCGGTAGACGCCACCGCGAACACTTCCGGGTACCACACGCGATACACGGCGTAGGCCACGAACATCCCGCTGAAAAGCAAGACCTCCGTAACGAGGAAAAGCCACATCCCCATCTTCGCCGCATCGAACTGTTGATCGGACGAAACGAAGTAATGTTTCAAATGCGCCAGGGAGCGCTCCTGTGCGGCCTGTTCTGCCGCGCTCGTATTGGCCATGACGTTACGTCCGGTCCTGGTTCAGATGGACATTCTGTTGGGCGTCGGGCGGGGTCTCGTCCCGATGCGCGGCGACCAGTTCGGGAATCCGGTCGAACTCGTAGGGACCCCGCGTGACGAACGGCGTCCGATGGAAATTATGGGGATCGGGGCGGGGGCCCGTATGGGTCCACTCCAGCGTGGCGCCGCCCCAGGGATTCGCGCCGGCTTTCTTGCCGCGGAAAAGAGAAACCAGCAAATAGATCGCCACGAGGAACAGGCCCGCGCCCATGATCCACGAACCGACGGTCGAAAGCTGGTGCAGGAAGGTAAACTCGGGGAGATAGTCGTTGTAGCGACGGGGCATGCCGCGCGAACCCATCACGAGCTGCGTGAAAAAGGTCAGGTTCAGCCCCACGAAAACGAGGAGCGCAGCAAGGCGGCCAGCCGCCTCGTTGTACAAGCGCCCTGTGATTTTAGGCCACCAGTAATGCAATCCGCCGAGCAGCGCGATGGTCGTGCCGCCCACCATCACGTAATGAAAATGTCCCACGACGTAGTAGGTGTCGTGCAGGTGCACGTCCACCGCCAGCACGCCCACCATAATGCCCGTTACGCCGCCTATGGTGAAAAGCACCAGGAACGAAAGCGCGTACAGCATCGGGGTTTTGAACGAAATGGATCCCTTGTACATGGTGGCGATCCAGTTGAACACCTTGATTCCCGACGGAATCCCGATCAGATAGGTGATCAGCGAGAAAATAACCGAGGAAACGACGGACTGCCCGGCCACGAACATATGATGCCCCCAGACCAGGAATCCCAGCAGCGCAATGGCCACGGAAGACAACGCAATGGCCATGTACCCATAGATGCGCTGCCTCGAAAACGTAGCGATCAGCTCGGAAACGATTCCGAAGCCCGGCAAAATCATGATGTACACCGCCGGATGCGAATAGAACCAGAAAAAATGCTGGAACAGGATCGGGTCGCCGCCGAGGGCGGGATCGAAAATGCCGATATGCAGGAGGCGCTCCAGGAAGAGCAGCAATACGGTAATGCCCAGCACCGGCGTGGCCAGCACCTGCACGATGCTCGTCGAATAGATGCTCCAGACAAAAAGCGGAAGGCGGTTCCACGTCATGCCCGGCGCGCGCATCTTGTGCACCGTAACGATGAAATTGATCCCCGTAAAAATGGAGGCGAAGCCCGCGATGAAAACCGCCATGGTCAGGAACAGCACCGAGGGGCCCGTCCGCGCCGAATAGGGCGTATAGAACGTCCATCCCGTATCCACGCTGCCCGCCACCATCGCCACGAGAATAAGCGCGACCCCCAGCAGATAAAGATAGTAACTGGCCAGATTAAGCCGGGGAAACGCAACGTCCTTTGCGCCAAGATGCAGGGGCAAGAGGAAATTCCCCAGAAAACCGGGGATGGCGGGAATGATGAACCCGAACACCATGACGATGCCATGGAGCGAGAACATCTGATTGTAACTCTGGGCGGACAGAAAATCCTCGCCGGGGGACAGCAGTTCCGCGCGCACCAGGAGCGCAAAAACGCCCCCCAGCAGAAAGGCGATGGCCACGGTAACGGCGTACAGAATGCCAATCCGCTTGTGGTCCAGGGAAAACAGCCACGACCCGATGCTTTTGGCATGGGTAACGTAGTCGCCGCGTTCCTCGGCGGCCTGCCCTTGCGGGGTTTCGTTCCGATCTTTGTCTTCCGTCATGGATTCCGTCTATGCGTCTTCGGTGTGCGCGTCCGCGGGCGGCGTTATTCCTGCTCCCGGATAAAAGCGATCAGCGCGGACAATTCCCGGTCGCTGAGCCCTGCGTACGGCTGCATCACGTTCTGATACCCTTCCACGATCTTTGCGCCGGGATCGACGATGGATTCGCGAAGGTAATCGTCGTCCACCAGGGCCGTGGACCCGTCGTCAAGCGTTTCGGTCTTGCCGTACAATCCCGCGAAGCTGGGGCCAATGACCGCCGTCCCGTCCAGGCTGTGGCAAGCGAAGCAAGCCTGTTGCTGATACAATTGCGCGCCCAGTTCGGGCAGCGGGGTATCCTCGTCCACGCCCGCCGAAGCCAGCCAGGCCTCGAAATCCCCCTGAGAATGGGTGATCACCGAAGCCAGCATGACCGAATGGCCCGCGCCGCAATACTCCGTGCAAAACACCTGAAACGTATCCACGCGGGTGGCCTCGAACCAGACCGACGAATAGCGATCCGGCAACACATCCTGCTTGACCCGAAAAGCCGGGACGAAGAAACTGTGCAACACGTCCTCGCTGCTCATGACAAGGCGTACGGGGCGATCCACGGGCACATGCAGTTCATTGGTCGAGACGCTGCCGGTCGGGTATTCGAAATCCCATTTCCACATGGCGCCGCGGGCGTAAATCTCGTAGGCGTTCGGGGGCGCCACGCTTTGTTCGATAAACAACCGAAATCCCCAATTGAACACGACGAGCACAAGGATCGTGGGCAAAACGACCCAGGATATTTCCACGATCTTGCTGGGCTTCACGCGCGCCGAGGCCGCGCCGGCGCGCCGCCGATAGCGATACGCCAGGTAAGCGATAGCCGCCGTCACCCCCGCGAAGAGGATAATGCTTGCCCACGTTACGAAGTAGAACAGGCTGTCGATGTCGGACGAAAGGGTCGACGCGCCATCGGGCAGCCAAAACGATCCGGTCATGGTTGCCGATTCCTTTGTTCCGAGTCGGGACTATTTGCGACGGACAGGGTCATGCGGCGTATTGCGAGCCGCGCCATGGGCGCGCGAAAAAGCGGTGGGGGGTTCATGTCGCGGACGCGGGAGCGGGCCATGCGTGGCGCGCCTCTCGGCGGCGCAGCGTAACGAAAAACACCCCCAGCAGGACGAGCGCGAGCGCGCCGCTGAACTTCATCAGGTTGGCGGCGTGCAGCACATACGCGTTGGCGGTCCGGTCGTATTGCATGCAATACAAAAGAATCCGGTTGAGCGGCGAACCCGCCCGCCCCTCCGACACCTCGATAAGCGCCGCGCGCACATCCGAAGGGGCAAACTGTACGCCCGGCATGTACCGCAGCACGGTCCCCTCCCCGCTCAGATAAATGAGCGCAAACGGGTGGGCGTACTCCTCTGTGTCCTCCACCCAGGCGTACCGAAAGCCTACGGCTTCCGTAAGCGCTGCGACGGACGCCTCTTCTCCCGTAAGAAAATGCCATCCGTCCGCCGCTTCGGGCTTGCCCAGCATATCGAGGTACATGGCCTTCCGCTCCGCCGCCAGCGCGGGCGTCTCTTCCGGGTTGAAACTCACTGCGAGGGCCTCGAATTCGTCGCCGGGGGTCCAGGGCATGTCCCGGAGCGTTTCGGTCAACCCGTGCAGGACCATATTGCACAATGTGGGGCATTCGTGATACATCAGGGTAAGCAATACGGGGCGTTCGCCGTCGAAGTACTGTCCGAGGGTCACCGATTCTCCGGCTTCGTTCCGAAAAACGAGGTCGAGCGACGGCTTCGCGCCGATTCGCTCGTCCAGGCCAATCCCTTCCACGGGCGGGGGCGGCGCGGCGGACGATTGTCCGAACGCCGGAAGGGCCGCCATGCCTGGCGCCGCCGCAAGGCATGCGATCCACGCCCAAAGCCCTGGCGCAAACAGCCGGATTCGATATAACGCGCCGTCTCCGCTCATTGCCGTCGGTAGGTAGCCATGTACTCAGCGGCGTAGAACGCTTCGGGATAGACCGGGGCCTCCTGGACCATGCGCTGCATGGCGCGTTCTATGGGAATGCGGTACCGCTCCTGGGGCCCGTCGAGCGCTTCGTATTGCGTGAGGAGCAGGGCGGCGTGCAAACGCGATTCTTCCAGTTCGGGATAAACGCCCTCGTCGGCGGCTTCCGTCAACACGGCTTGCGCCGTACGATCCGTATACTGAAAAAGCGCGACGATAGCCAAAACGACGAGGATTGCGATGGTAATCACAAAACCAAGAATCTGCCCGGCTTCGACGCCTTCTGGCTCGACATGCGGACGATCGGTCCCTTCGACCCATTGCGCCCCTTCCGATATGTCCGCGGCATGCGACATGGGTTCGCGTCAGACGTTTTCGAAATGGAGCGATTCGTCCAGGCCGGGCGCCCGAAAAGGAACCAGGCTATGCCGACCGAGGCGATACATGAATGCAGCGAGCACGATCCCGAAAAGGCCCAGCCCGTTCGCGATATCCAGAAAATGAATGGCAGCGGCTTCGTAGTGCAACACCGGCGCCGCCAGCCAATGAATATCGAACCACTGCATTGCAAGCAGCCACACGCAGATGCACGCCAGAAACAGCCTGGACCGCTTGGCCGCCCGGGACAGCAAAAGCAGAAAGGGAACGACGAAATGGCCCGCAAGCAGCACGGCGCTGTGCACTTCCCACCCGTGGGTCAGGCGGTGGCGATACCAGAGCGTTTCTTCCGGAATGTTGCCGTACCAGATCAGCATGTACTGGCTGAACGCGATGTACGCCCAGAACACCACGAAACCGAACGTCAGTTTGCCAAGGTCCTGATAGTGCTCCGTGGTGACGATTCCCCGCAAGTGACCGGTGGCCTGAAGCGTCATGGCGCACAACGCAAGCAGGGCGTGAATCGACATGAAGGCGCCTGAAAACACGTATACCCCGAAAATGGTCGAAAACCAGTGCGGGTCCAGGGACATCAGCAAGTCGTAACTGGCGAAGGCGATGGTTACCGCGCCCACCGCAAGCCCCAGGGCGCTCACCTTTCGCTGGCGGGCCGCAATGCCGGGATCGCCTGTCGCGTCCTCAAGCAAGGAATTCCGGTACAGATGGTATGCGACCAGGCTCCACGCCAGGAAGTAGATCGCCAGGCGCGCCAGAAAAAACGGAACGTTCAGGTAGGGCGTTTTGCCCGCAAGGATCGGGTCGGCGGCCACGGCGTCCGCATGCGTCCAGTGGTACAGGTCGTGCAACCCGAAAAGGACGGGAATTCCCAGCACGGCCAGCAGCGGAAACGTCCAAAGCAAGGCTTCGGCCATGCGCCGCACCACAATGCTCCAGCGCGCCCTCGTCAAGTGCTGTATCAGCGCAAAGAACAACGCGCCCAGCGCAATGGTCAGGCAAAATACCCACCCGATCAGGTACGAAAAATAAAACTGATGCGCATCCGTAAGCCAGCCGGACAACCCCATCGCAAGCCCGATTGCGCCAACCAGCAAGGGAATGCCCCACAAGCGCCAGTCCCCCGTATAGCGGAATGCCTCCGGCGCATCGCCGCTCGTCGCTGCGAACGGATCCAGCAAACGCTGGAAAATATGGTTTTTTTTCAGTGTCGCCATCAAATGTAGCGTATGCTCTATTCGTTATCCCCGGCGGCGGCGCGGCGGAGGTCTTCGAGGAGCGCGGCGGGCACGTCGCTGCCGGGCGCGTACTGACTGCGCTGAAGCGCCCGCAGGTAGGCCACGATAGCCCACCGATCCGCCACCGGGATTTGCTGGGCGTATCCGGGCATGGTGCGTACGCCATTCGCAATGACGTCGTACATATACCCGTCCGTGACTTCGCGCAACCGGTCGCTATGATAGGTCGGAGCCGGCGTATACCCGAACCCGCCTGTCGTAACGATGCCTTCGCCGTCGCCCGCCGCGCCATGGCACGGCGTGCAGAAAATGTCGTAGCGGGTTTGTCCGCGCTCCAGGAGTTCGAGCGTCAGCGGAATGGGCATGGCCTCCGCATAGGCGCCGTCGGCGTTCCGCCCTTCGTGATACCGCGTATCCTCGCGCAAGAATCCGCGCGCAACCGTGCCGGGAACCGGCGGCCGCATGGAACGCCCGTCCGCAAAGAAGGCGTTCGCCTCCTGCGGATCGAACCGCTCCTGATAATCCATGTTCAGGTTGGGATGGATCGGCGCATGTTCGTGCGTGGCGCCGCGGCAAGACGCCAGCAGCAAGGCAGCAAGCGCCAGAACTGTTCCCGCTCGCTTCGCGAGCAGGGCGCGGGCGTCGTTCCCGACGCGCGGCAAAGGCGATCTGGTTGCAGGCGGCGTCATGATTCTTCCGTAAGCAGTTCAATGTTGCGCCCGCCAACGTCCGTCAGGAAGCGGCGGGTTTCCTCAAGGTCGAATCGCTTGTCCGAGGCCGCAATATGCAGGAAAAACGCATCGTCGGTCGCCCGCGCGAAATTGCGGGAATAAAAAAGCGGATTATGCGGGCGCGGCAGCCCGTTCAGCGCAAACATGCCCGCTACCGCGCCAAAAGCCGAAAAAAGCACCGTCAACTCGAAAATGACGGGAATGGACGGTTCGATGGCGAAAAACGGCTTGCCGCTGATGTTCAGCGGATACGCCACGGCGCCCGTCCACCACTGCAACCAGTACGCCAGCGCAAAACCGGTAATCCCGCCGCCCAGCGTAAAAAATCCGACCAGCGAATTGCCCAGCCCCATGGCCTTGTCCATGCCATGAATCGGGAAGGGCGAATGCACGTCGAAATGCCGGTAGCCCGCCTTGCGCGTTTCCTCCGCCGCATGCAATAGCGCGGCGGGGTCCGCAAACTCGGCGAGCAACCCGTACACGGGCTCGCTTTCGTAGACGCCCATGGACGCCTTGATGTCCGCAATGAGCTTCTTCATGACGATTCCTGGTCGTAAAAGTGCGGATCGGCTTGCGGCGTGACGCCCTTGACCTCAGAGAGCGCCACCATCGGAGCAAACCGCAGGAAAAGCAGAAACAGGGTCAGAAACAGTCCGAACGACCCTGCGAAAGTCATCACATCCACCCAAGTGGGCGAAAAATAGCCCCAACTCGAAGGCAGGTAATCGCGATGCAGCGAAATCACCGTGATGACGAAGCGCTCGAACCACATGCCGATGTTCACAAGAATGGAAATGGCGAACATGAGCGGTACGTTCCGCCGCAGGCGCTTGAACCAGAACACCTGGGGCGCAAGGAGATTGCACGACATCATGATCCAGTAGGCCCAGGCGTACGGTCCGGTGGCGCGGTTGATGAAGGCGTATTGTTCGTACCCGACCTGCGAATACCAGGCAATAAAGAATTCCGTGATGTACGCAAAACCCACCATCGATCCCGTGAGCAGGATGATGATGTTCATCTTTTCGAGATGGTTCAGCGTGATCAGGTCCTCGATGCCGTAGACCTTGCGGGCGATGACCATAAGCGTGACCACCATGGCGAACCCGGAAAAGATGGCCCCCGCCACGAAATAGGGCGGGAAAATGGTGGTGTGCCAGCCGGGCACGATGGATACGGCGAAGTCGAACGACACCACCGAGTGCACCGACAGCACGAGCGGCGTGGCGAGGCCCGCCAGCAACAGGTACGCCTTTTCGTAATTGCGCCAGTGCCGGTTGGAGCCGGTCCATCCCATGGAGAACACGCCCAGTACGCGCTGCCGGACGAACGAACGGGCCCGGTCGCGCAGCGTAGCCAGATCCGGAATCAGCCCCACATACCAGAACATCAGCGAAACAATGAAATAACTCGACACCGCGAAAACGTCCCACAGCAGCGGGCTCTTGAATTGCGGCCACATGTCCATCTGGTTCGGGATCGGAAGGGTCCAGTAGATTACCCAGATGCGCCCTACGTGAATGGTCGGGAAAAGCAGGGCGCACATGACAGCGAAGATGGTCATGGCCTCCGCGGCCCGGTTGATGGAGGTCCGCCAGCGCTGCCTGAACAAAAAGAGAATGGCGGAAATCAACGTGCCGGCATGCCCGATGCCGACCCAGAACACGAAATCCACGATGGGCCAGCCCCATCCGACCGGAACGTTGTTGCCCCAGACGCCCACGCCATTCCATACCTGGTAGGCGATCATCACCAGCAGGTTGACGAGCAGGAGCGAAGAAATCCCGATGGCTATATACCAGCCGAGGGGCGGTTTTTTCTCCGCATGGCGGGCCACCAGTTCAGTGAGTTCGTGAAAACTCAGGTTGCCGGTAACCAGCGGCGGCTCGGGGCTATGGCTCGTTGAATGACCCACTGCAATCGATGAAAATTATCCCTGAGGTTCGAGTTCGGGGTTCGGGTTCGTTACGCGCGCCAGGTACGAGGTGCGCGGCTTGACGGACAGTTCCGCCAGCATTTCGTATCGCCGCGGATTGGCCCGCGCCCTGGACGCTGCGCTGTTCGGATCGTTCAAGTCGCCGAAAACAATGCTCTGCATGCCGCACGCTTGCTGACACGCCGTCTTGACTTCGCCGTCCCGGAGCGGCCGGTCTTCAAGGTTCGCGGCATGCTGCGCGCCCCGGACCCGCTGGATGCAATACGAGCATTTCTCCATAACGCCCCGGAAACGAACCGTCACATTCGGGTTCTGCGCCATTTGCACCGTCTCCGGCAAGGTCTTCGTCCAGTTGAAGAAACTGAACCGGCGGACCTTGTAGGGGCAGTTATTGGAGCAATACCGCGTACCGATGCAACGGTTGTAAATCATCTGGTTCGTGCCGTCCGGGGAATGCACGGTCGCCGCCACGGGACATACCGCCTCGCACGGCGCATTCTCGCAATGCATGCAGGGCACCGGCTGCACGACCATGGCCGGCTCGTCCGTATCCGCGCCGTCCCCGGAAACGAAATACCGGTCGATGCGCAGCCAGTGCATTTCGCGCCCGCGGCCCACCTCTTCCTTGCCCACCATCTGCACATTGTTCTCGCTGTTGCATGCGACCACGCACGCGTTGCAACCCGTACACGTATTCAGGTCGATGACCATCCCCCACTGATTCGCGTAGTAGCGGTTTTCCGTGATGGCGGGTTGTTCGGAAGGATGCTCCTTCTGCCAGAGGGCGGGATAATCCTCCCATTCTTCCTGTCCGTGCAGCGGCGGGACCATGTCCGGCGCAAACGTGGGGCGCTCCCTGAATTCCGCAAGCGTGGCCTTGCGGAAAAGCGGACGGCCTTCCATGTAGCCATGCTCCTGCGTCGTGGAAATCGTCCAGGTATCGCCCGTCGCCCGCACCTCGGCCCCGGCGAGCACCCGGCGCATATCCCCGCCAAGCAGCGCGGCGACGTTCGACCCGACGCCGTTCGCAAGCGGGCCGTCGGCGTAAATATCGGTGTAATGATCCAGGTCGAAAAACCGGGCTTTTCTCGGCGGGCGATCCGTGGCGATGCGGCGCCCGTATCCCATGGTCAGATGCACCGAATAATCCGGCAAGCCCGGTTGAATCCAGCCTGGCAAGCGAACGCTTCGGCCTTCCACGGAAATTTCCAGCACATCGACCTTGTACTGCCCCTTGTCGTATTTCGCCGACACGCCGAGGCGCTCGGCCATGGCCGGAGAAATCAACGCCACATTATCCCATACGATCTTCGTGACCGGATCGGGAAGTTCCATCATCCAGGCATTGTTGGCGTACGAACCGTCCAGCACGGTGGGGTCGAGGCGCAAGACGACTTCTGTTTCCGCGTCGCCCGGCGCAGCCACGGACCAGGCGGGCGTCTGGAGCGCCGGAACCGCCTCCGGGTAGCCGCTGTCCGGCAAGAACCCGTCGTGCAACGCCTTGCGCCACGCTTCCTCCATATCGCCGGGCAGATAGGCCGACCACTGCGCCCGCACCAGGTCGTAGCCGGGCGTATCCACGCCGTCGGCAAGCAGGCCAAGCACCTCTACGTCGGATTTCGCCGCCTCGTACAGGGGGGCGATAAGCGGCTGTACGACCGAAAGCGTACCGTCGTAGGCCCGCCCGTCGCCCCAGGCTTCAAGATAATGGGTCTGCGGAATATGCCACTCGGCCGCCTGGCCGGTTTCGTCGAGATGCAATCCAAGGTGCGCCGTCCGGGCGACGCGGCCCATCCCGCCGACGAAATCGAATTCGGGCGGCGCGCTATACGCCGGATTGACCCCAAGGAGGAACAGAAAATCAATGTCGCCTGCGTGCATGGCGCGGGCCAGCGCAGCGAAACGCTCGGCCTGCGACGACGCCGCGTCCTCGTCCGAAGCCAGATAGGAAACCGTCGAGCCGACGGCGCCAAGTGCCTCGTTGACGGCCGCCGCCAGCGCATGGACTTCCGGGGGCTGGGTATCCCCCGCCACCACCACGGCGCGGGGCCCCGCCGCCTGCATGTCGCGGACCATGGCGCCCAGAAAAGCGTCCTCCATGACGCCCCCTCCGGGAGACGCGCCTGCGCCGAACCGGGCCGCCAGCGCTTGCGCGAAAGCGGGAATTTCGCCGGAACGCAGCCGCTTGCGATGGTCGGCCATGCCCCCGGTAAGCGAATAGGCGCTCTCTACGACATACAATCTGCCGGGCGTGTCTTCGGGAGACGCCATTTGCCGGTTTTGGGCGTACTCCGCCGCATTGGACAGCAAATTGATCTCGGTCGGCCCCAGAAAATCGCTGTCGAGGCTAACGATGACTTCCGCCTCGGAGAACCGGTATACAGGCCGCGCTACGCCGCCCGCCTCGGTCCGAAGCGCCAGCCGGGACGGATCCGGGCCCTCGGGCGCATGCGTAACCCATTGCAGCGCCGGAAAACGCGCGGCAAGGCGACTGCGGAGCGCCTGAATCGTGGGCGAAGAGGTCGGCGGCGCCACCACGCCGATCCGGGCCGCGCCATCCAGTTCCTGCGCAAACCGGACGAATTCGCGCCATTCCGCGCCGACGCCCCCGCGCAATACGCGCTGCGAGCGATCCGGGTCGTATAGATTCAAAATGGAAGCCTGCTCGAACGCCCCGGACGCGCCCCCGGACATGGGATGCTCTGGATTCCCTTCTATCTTGGTGGGACGCCCTTCGTGGCTTCGGACAAGAACCGGACGGAGCGCCCCCCGGTACGGCATGCCCGTAGCGTAGTACAGCGGCTCTCCCGGAACGATTTCCTCCGGCTGGCGCGTATACGGAAGCACCTGCTCGACGGGGCGCCGACAAGCCGCCAGGCCAGCCATCGCCATGGAAGCGCCCATGACGCGCAGAAAATCCCTGCGGGACGAACTGCCCGGACGCTCGCTGGCGCCGGGCATGAACTCCCCGTCATGCAGTTCGCCCAGCTCCCCCCGGAGATCGGCGGAACTGCGCCAGAACCGCTCGCGCGGCGACGGCGTCGCTGCATTTTTCAGGACAGGAAGGTCGATCATGTCGATCTCGCGTCTGATCCGATGCTAATAATGACAAGCGGAGCAATTCAGGGGAGGCCGAATGCCTTCCCGCGCTATGCGCTCCGCATTGCGTTCCATGAAATCCGCCGGGTGTTCGTACCCCATGACGGTCGCCGCCTCGTCCGGGCGCAACTGCTCTTCCGGGTTGCGATGGCAGTCGAGGCACCAGCCCATCGACAACGGCTCCACCTGGGACACGACGTCCATCAGGTCTACCCGGCCGTGGCACGTCTCGCACCCCACGCCATTATTGACATGGGCCGCATGGCTGAAATGCACGTAATCCGGCAAAAAATTAACCTTGATCCATTCCACCGGCGTATCTTCCGCCCAACTTTTGCGCACCGGCTGGAGGGACAACGCTTGCGTCTGCACCTGCTCATGACAGTTCATGCACGTTTCGGTAGGGGGCAGATTCGCCTCGGCGAACCGCTCGACGCTCGTGTGGCAATACCGGCAATCCAGTCCCAGCTCGCCTGCGTGCACCCGATGGCTATAGGGCACGGGCTGCTCCGGGGCATAGCCCACGTCCGTGTACTCCGGAGAAAAGTAGTACCAGACCAGGCCGACCAGGACTACGCCTCCTGCGAGCGCGCCGACCAGGGAAAGGATCGGCAAAGCATTGGCGCCTTTGGGAAAAAGCTGTGGCATGCGAATACGTGCAAACTGCGTAAATCGGGCGGATCCCGACGGCGCGGACAAACCGGCCAACCTTTAAGGTACTACTTAAATTGAACCGGCTCGACGTTTTTCGATTGAATTTAGGATAAATTATGCAAAAAATGCTTCGCCGGGAACGCGCAGCCGCCTGCTCATCCATGGAAACAGCCCCTTCGCCCGCCGCAACGGACGATCCCCGCGCCAGCGCAATCGACCTTTCGGTCGTGATCGTCAATTATAACGTACGGGAGTTTCTTGAACAAACGCTCCGCGCCGTGTTCCGCGCGCAGGCCGACCTCCGCATGGAGGTGTTCGTGGTGGATAACAACTCCGTGGACGGCAGCCCGGCGATGGTGCGCGCCGATTTCCCCGACGCCCGCCTGATAGCCAATGAAAGCAACAAAGGGTTCAGCGTTGCAAACAATCAGGCGATTCGCGAGGCGCGCGGACGCTATGTGCTGGTGCTGAACCCGGACACGATCGTGCAGGAAAACACGCTGGTTACCCTGGTCCGATTCCTGGACGCGCGCCCGGACGCCGGCGCAGCGGGCTGCAAGATACTCCACCCGGACGGGACGTTCGCCCTCGAAAGCCGCCGCGCCTTCCCCACGCCCCGCGTAGCCTTTTTCCGCATGACCGGGTTGTCCGCGCTCTTTCCGCGCAGCCCCGTGTTCGGGCGCTACAACATGACCCACCTGCCGGAAAACGAAACCGCCGAGGTAGACGCCCTGAGCGGATCGTGCATGATGCTTCGGCGAGCCGCCCTGGACGAAGCGGGCCTCTTCGACGAGGAATTCTTCATGTACGGGGAAGATATCGACTTGTGCTACCGCATCCAGCAGGCGCGCTGGAAAATCTATTACACCCCGGACACGGAAATCATCCATTACAAGGGCCAGAGCACCCGGAAAAGCGAAATGCGCTACGTGCGCCTTTTCTATGGGGCCATGCTCCGGTTTACGGAAAAACATTTCGAAAGCCGGTACTCGAAATTGCTGGCCCTGCTGCTGCGATGCGGGATCGTGGTCCGGGCCGGGATGTCCGTGGCGGCGAAATTCGGCCGCCTCGCTGGCTGGCCCCTGCTGGATTTTTGCCTGGTGTACGCCGTGGCGGCGCTGCTGGGGACAGGCTATGCCTCCCTGCTCGATACGCGCGTGGCGCCGCTTTTCTTTTCCGTCGTGGCGCTCGTCTACGGCCTTGGCTCCGTAACCGGTGTCGCCGCCCTCGGCGGATACCGTCGCAAACATGCTTTCCGCTCCGTTCCGGGAGGCGTCCTGACGGGCTTTCTTCTTGTATCCGCGCTCTCCTTTTTCGTAAAAACCATTGCATTTTCCCGGCTGGTCGTTCTCGTCACCTGGCCCGCAGCCGTCCTTGCCTGCTGGATTGTCCGGTGGATTCGGCGACGCCGGAGCGCCGAACCCATGCATGGGCGCCGCGCCATCCTCGTAGGACGGCGGGACGAAGCCATCCGCCTGCGCCATATGCTGGCCCGGCATCCGAAACCGCCCTTTTCCCTTGAAGGATTCATTACGCCGGACGAGGAAATGCCCGCGCGCAACGGCAGCGCTCCCGACGGGCTCGTTGTCCGCGATCCCGCCGAACCCGCGTCCTGGAACACCCCGGAGGGCGCCGCGGAAAACGCGAATCCGCCCTGGCTGGGCAGGACCGGACAATTGCGCGACCTGGTCCGCCTCGGGCGACTCCACGACGTCGTTTTCGCTTCCGCCGCGCTTTCGAACCGGGACATTTTCCGATACATCCAGGAACTGCACGACCTGAACGTGCACCTCCGCATCCTTGCCGACGGACGGGACCATGTCATCGGAAGAACATCGGTAGACGATCTTTCGATGGTGAATCTCGTAGAAACGGAGGATGCATTCGTACGGGCGCGCCCGTCGATCCTGCGAAGATTGCTGGAAAAAGGCATTGCAGCGGCAGGCCTCGTCCTGCATCCCGCCCTGAAGGCGGCCGCCCGCCTCGCCGGACGCCATTCGCTTCCGGCGCGCCTTGCCCATAAAACAAGAAATTTTCCCGATATTCTGTTCGGACGACGCGCCCTGATTGGCTACGACGAAACCGCCGAATACCGCCCGCCCCCCGAATGGCGCCTTCGGCCCGGCGTATTCGCCGTGGTGGACGCGGTCAACCTTCCCCCGGACGCCGTAGACGAACTGGACGCCGCATACTGGTTCTATGTCAGCAACCGGACCTGGTCCCTCGACTGGGATATTATCGTCCGGTCGCTGGCTGGCGCCAACGGGATACACGAACGACTCGCTCCATGAAGCCATCTCCTCAATATCTCCTGGACTTTGAAAAACCCCTCGTGGAACTGGAGCAGAAGCTCGACGAAATGAGGGCGTTCGACGCCCG
This sequence comes from Rhodothermales bacterium, assembly GCA_022821845.1. Classification (GTDB taxonomy): domain Bacteria; phylum Bacteroidota; class Rhodothermia; order Rhodothermales; family VXPQ01; genus VXPQ01. Next base: position 18,967 of record JAJECT010000018.1, read on the forward strand.
GGACGCGAAGGTCGATCTGTCCCGGGAGATCGCTGCGCTGGAAGCCCGGGCGGACGAACTCCGTGCATCCATCTATCGCAATCTGACGCGGTGGCAGCGCGTACAGATCGCCCGGCACCCCATGCGGCCGTACACGCTCGATTACATCGAAGGCATGACGGACGACTTCGTGGAATTGCACGGCGACCGCCTCTACGGAGACGACCCCGCCATCGTGGGCGGATTCGCGAAATTTCGCGGCGAAGAATATGGCGGCGCGAATCGCTCCGTCATGATCATAGGGCACCAGAAAGGGCGCGACATGAAAAGCCGGAAGCACCGCCGTTTCGGCATGCCAAACCCGGAAGGATACCGCAAGGCGCTGCGGCTCATGCGGCTGGCCGCCAAATTCAAACGGCCGGTCGTTACGCTGCTCGACACGCCCGGCGCATACCCCGGCCTGGAGGCGGAAGAGCGGTGCCAGGCGGAAGCCATCGCCAAAAACCTGCTTGAGATGGCGCGCCTTCCTGTGCCCGTCGTGGTTGTGATTATCGGCGAAGGGGCCTCGGGCGGCGCGCTCGGCATTGGCATAGGGGACCGCATCCTGATGCTCGAGAACGCCTGGTATTCCGTGATTTCTCCCGAAAGTTGCTCGCAAATCCTGTGGCGTTCTTGGGATTACAAGGAAGACGCGGCGCAATCCCTGAAACTTACGGCCCCCGACCTGATCGAATTCGACGTCATCGACCGGATTGTCCAGGAGCCGGAAGGGGGCGCGCACCGAAATCCGCCCGCCGCCATGCGCAGCGTGGGCGAAGCGATCGCCGAAACGCTGGCGGAACTCGGCGGCGCGGCCCCGGAAGATTTGATCGAAAAACGCATCGAAAAGTTCGAACGCATGGGGAGCGTTCGGGTCGATGCATGACCGGCGCCTGTTCGCAATGAACCCGCTGCCCCCGTATATCTCCGAAGAAACGGCGCGGAAATTCGTCCGGGAGGCGCTGGCGGAGGACGTCGGCGCAGCGGACGTAACCACGGAAGCCGTCGTCAATGACGCGCTGCAAGCCGAAGGACGCTTTCTGGCCAAGGCGGACGGGACGCTGGCGGGCCTCGCCATGGCCGAATATGTTTTTTCGGCGGCGGACAACCGCATCCGGTGTTCCTGGACCTGCGAAGAGGGCGAATCCGTTCGCGCGGGCGCAACGTTCGGAATGGCGTACGGACCCGCGAAGGGACTGCTTACGGCCGAGCGCCTGGCCCTGAACCTGATGCAGCGTATGAGCGGCGTCGCCACGCTTACGCGCCGCTTCGTAGAAGCCATCGAAGGGTTCCCCGCGCAGATTATGGATACGCGCAAGACGGCGCCGGGTCTGCGGCGGCTCGACAAATGGGCGGTCCGGCTGGGCGGCGGCGCAAACCACCGGCTGGGCCTCGACGATATGTTTCTCATCAAGGATAACCACATCGCCGCCGCCGGGGGCGTGGCGAAAGCGTTGCGGGCGGCGGAGCGGTACCGGCGGACGCGCGGCCTGTCGATACCTATCGAGATCGAAACCCGCACGCTCGACGAAGTGCGGGAAGCGCTGCGGGCGGAAATGCTAAACGCCGGGCGCGGCGACCGCATTCTTCTGGACAATATGGTAGACCTGTCTGCGGACGGCAAGCCGGACGTATCGCGTCTCCGGGAAGCCATGTCCCTCGTTGCCGGACAGATTCCCGCTGAAGTGTCCGGCAACGTAACCCTCGGCACGGTGCGGGCGATCGCCGAAACGGGCGTACAGTATATTTCCTGCGGCGCCCTGACCCATTCTGTCGAAGCCCTGGACCTTTCGCTGCAACTGCGCATCGCATCATGATTACGCCGATCAAAGCCGTCTCGCTCTTGCGCGCCGAACAGACAACACGTTTGCGTAATACGTTGTAACGACATTGTAATTACGTTGTAATGACATTAGCAATACGCCGCATGGACCAGACCGAAAGCACATTGGGGCGCAATGCGCCTGCCCGATATGGCGGCGTAGAAGCCGGCGGCACAAAGTTCGTATGCGCGATCGGGGACGCTTCGCTGACCTTGCTCGAACGGGTCGAATTTCCTACCACGACGCCCGACGAAACGCTCGACCGGACGATAGACTTTTTCCGGTCCCGGGCAGGAAACGGCGGATTGGCCGCCCTGGGCATCGGCTCCTTCGGACCGGTAGACCCCCGTCCCGACTCCCCGGCCTGGGGGTATATCACCACCACGCCGAAGGCTGGATGGCGCCACACGGATTTTGCGGGCCGCCTGCGGCGGGCGCTGGGCGTACCCGTCGGATTCGACACGGATACGAACGCCGCCGCCCTCGGCGAGGGTACGCTTGGCGCAGCACAGGGCTTGCATACGTTCGTCTACCTGACCATTGGGACAGGGGTAGGCGGCGGCGCGCTGGTCGGCGGCAAGCGCGTCCACGGCTTGTTGCACCCGGAAATGGGGCACATGCTGCTGCCGCGCGCCGAAGGCGACGATTTCGAGGGCGTGTGTCCCTTTCACGGCGATTGCCTCGAAGGCATGGTCTCCGGCCCTGCGCTGTACGCCCGCGCAGGGGCCCCGCCGAACCGCCTGCCCCCCGACCACGAAATATGGACCTATGTAACGCACTATCTCTCCGCCGCGCTGGTAAATATTACGTACGTCCTTTCCCCGCAACGCATTATCCTCGGCGGGGGCGTCATGCATCAGCGCCATTTGTTTCCGCGTATCCGGCAGGGCGTAGAGCGCCTCCTCGCCGGCTACCTGCAAAGCCCGGAAATCACTGCGCATCCGGAAACGTTCATTGTGCCTCCGGGACTGGGGGACAACGCCGGCGTGGTGGGTTCGCTGGCGCTGGCCCGCCTCGCCGCCGAACAAGCCGTCTCCCGGGAACAGAAACATTCCGCCAAAAGAACCATTTGATTCAGTATCCTTAACAAACGAACAGGCGGCGAACCCGCGCTCGCCTACTTTACGTCCTTCCCCTTTCAGAACCTCTTTGCATGCAGCGAGCGCTACGGCACCAGCATCTACAACGTAACGACGCAGCGTCTCCATGTTACAAGAGCAAAGCCGGCTGTTTCAGCGCATCCTGTTCGCCGTCGATCTGGCCCTGATCGTCATCGGGTGGATTCTCGCTTGGTTCGTCCGTTTCGAAGTCCTTGCGTGGGCGAATTTCCTGCCGCCGGCCGGGGTGATTCCTCTTTCGCGGTATCTCGCCTTTCTGCCGTGGGTACTCATCGTCTCCATGACCGTGTTCTGGTTTTCCGGTCTGTACGCCCCGGATCGCCTGCAACGCATGACGCATCTCGTGCTCAGCGTCACCAAGGCCGTCGTCATGGGCCTGATCGTGGTCACGGCCTCGCTATCCTTCTACCGCGAGTTGTCCTTCTCGCGTCTGCACATGATGCTTTTTGGCGTCGCCACCCCGGCGCTGATGGTGTTTGCCCGCCTCGCTATGTATATGGCGCTCCGGCGCGCGCAGAAGCGAGGGATGCACCTGCGGCGCGTACTCATCCTGGGGGCGGGGGACGCCGGACGGAAACTGGGAGAAGCCTTGCGGCAGTATCCCTGGATCGGGTTCGAGGTTGCGGGCTTCCTTGACGACCACAAAAAAGACCAGGAAGACGTACTGGGCGGCGTTTCGGAGGCCGTGGCGGTCGTGGATCGTTTCCAGCGCGAAAATCGGCCCATACATTATGTCTATATCGCCCTTCCGCTCACGGTCCTGCATCGCATCGAGCCGGTCGTGAACGAACTGTCCACCCGGCTGGCGCACGTCTGCCTCGTCCCGGACCTGTTTCATTTCGACATTGTGAACAGCCGGGTCACCAGCGTGGAGGGCCTGCCGATCATCCATCTGATCGACGAAGCGCCGCTGGAATTCGCTCGCGTCACGAAGCGCATCGTGGACATGGTTTTCGCTACGGCGGCGCTTGTCTTGCTGTCCCCGCTCATGCTCTTGCTCGCCATCGGCGTGAAGTTGTCCTCGCCCGGCCCAGTGTTTTACAAACAGAGCCGGATGGGGCTGAACGGACGCACGTTCGACATGCTGAAGTTCCGCTCCATGCCCGTGGACGCCGAAGCCGCTACCGGCGCCGTATGGGCGCAGCCGGGCGAGAAGCGAGCCACCCGACTCGGCGCGCTCATGCGTCGCACCTCGCTCGACGAATTGCCGCAATTCATCAATGTGCTCAAGGGAGATATGTCCGTCGTGGGGCCGCGACCCGAACGGCCTGTGTTCATCGAGCAATTCCGGGGTCGCGTACCCCGCTACATGCTGCGGCACAAAATGAAGGCGGGTATTACAGGCTGGGCGCAAGTAAACGGGTGGCGAGGCGACACGTCCATTGAAAAGCGCATCGAATACGACCTGTACTATATCCGAAACTGGTCCCTCCGCCTGGACGTAAAGATCATGGTGATGACGCTCTGGTCCGGTTTCGTGAACAAGAATGCGTATTGAGGGGGGGGGGGATTCGGGCGCAGGTGCGCGGGGCGGACGAGGCAAAATAATGGAATGGAAGGCGGGCAGAGCCTGTGGTTGCGCGGCGGGGGCGTGGACTTTTGTACAATTTATTTTGTACAATACGTAACGATTTGCAAGAAATGCGGAGACGTTATATTATTCGGGATAAGTCCAGGAGGCGACGCATGGGATTGCGGCGCCCTGGACGCCCTGATCGCCTTCCCCCACACGCGACCACCGCATAAAGACCTTGCCGGACAAGATTCTCAACATTGGCATAGGGCATCTGTTTGCTACGTACAACCAGTCCGACCGAAACGCGATTTTTCATATCGCTGGAATGCGGTATTCAGAGGAAAGCGTACCTGAAGAAAAAGACTGGATCACGGATCCGGGGCATCGCCTCACGCGGCGTCTCTACGAACAAAGCAGAATCGGCAAGGTCATCCTGGAGGGAAAGCCATCCTGGACAGAAGCAAAGCCAGACATCGTTGCCTTCTTCAGCGAATTGGACGTGCTTTTCCTGTACGACCGGGAAAACCAGAAGGAATGGTTCGAGCGCGTTGTCCTGAAAGATGCGCCCAAACCTCCTGTTTGCATTGATCTCCTTGAAATGCATCGCTTTTTCTGTCCAGACCGCGATCTTCCGGACAGAAAAAACCTGTCGGAGCCCAACCTTTCGGACGACGAAGCCCTGATCCGGCAATTCGTTTCGCAAGCGGAAATAAATCGCTCCGATCCCCGGCTGCCTTTCCTTGTGCGCAGCCTCGGCGGCGTATTGCAGGATATCGTGTCCCGCATTCGCTCCGAATCGGAAGCACAGCAAGGAAAACACCTCGTGTACACCTTGCTCGGAAGGGCCCTGAACGCAGGAGAAGCCGCCACGCCGCCCCCTGCGTTTCGGGATTTCGAAGCCTTGTTTCAGGTGGCAGGCATGGCGCACCGGATCCAATGGAACAAGAATTCTCTTTTCGCCAATCCCTATGGAGACGAGGCGCTCCAAATAATCCAGGACACGGATTTCTCGAAAGACCCCGCTATCGAAGGCGATACGCGCAAACAGAGAAATTGGCTGATCCAGGAATGGAGCAAGTTACTGGCCGAGGAAGCAAAGCAAGGCTATGAGGCCGTACCCCGCCGGAAACCAATCGATCCGAAAAATCCCCCTCGCGTGGCGAGGCCTGTCGTCCATGCCGAGCGCGTAGACGAGGCTTTTAACTGGCTGATCGAAAAAGAAAACTTAAAGCCTCGCAAAGAACAACAGGATTATGCCCGTTTCTGCACTGAGGCTATCAACCAAGGGGGATCGTACGCCATTGAGGCCGGAACCGGTACCGGCAAAACACTGGGCTATCTGATACCAGCCTCCGAATGCATCCGGCAAAGCCAGGCCATGGCCGCGGAGGACATGGAGGATGGCGAGGACGTGGAGGCCGGAAAGGTTATTATCGCCACCGCCACGAAAAACCTGCAGGACCACCTTCTGGACAAGGAATGGCGGCGCCTTGCCCAAACCGGATCGCTTTATCAGGATTTCAAGGCGGCGCCGCTCAAAGGCAAAAACAACTTTCTGTGCATTACCGCTGTGGCGGACATTTTTGGAGAAACATACACACCACGAGCCCGAAGAAATCATAAAAGTACTGAAAAGACATCCCCGGACGACGAAGCGCAAAAGCGGCTTGCCTGGTTATTGTTATTCCTTGTTCTGATACATAACCGAGGGGAAACAGAGAGCATTCCCCGGCGTTTTTTCCGATCCCGATTTCCTGATCTGGACGATTTTCTAAGCGAAACGAAGGCGGACATAGCCTGTACGCCCGGCCTGTGCCGCATGGGCGCATCCTGTATCTATCCCCGACACCTGCAAGAAGCCCAAAAGGCAGATATTGTAGTCACGAATCACTACAAGCTTCCCCTTATGGATAGCCAGATACAGGCGCTGGGACATACATGCCTGATCGACGAGGCGGATCAATTCCCGGACAATCTGCGCAATGCAGCCACCGTCGAATTTTCCAGTTACGACATTCGACGACATTTCCTGCAACGCATCCAGGGCTCCGCAAATCGTCGCGGATTCGCAGATATCCTGGAAGATCGTTTCCTGAAAATGCAAGAATCCGGCAACGACGATATAAATAAAAAAGACATCGATAACGCGCTGGATCATATTCGATCTATTCTTGTGTCCTGCGAGGCCATAGAACATTGCTCGAATACCATTGAAAATATATTGCAAAATAGCGGGAAATTTCAAAATAATAATACCGATGAAAAAAGATGGATTGAATTTGGAGATAATGTTGAAAAAACATTACAAAATAATCTTTCTGATTTGACTGAACATTGTAAAAAAGTTGCTCTGTGCTGGAATGATATGTCAGAGATTAAAATATATGGAAATATTAATAATTCGCAACAAAAATATGAAAAAAATCGTATAATAAAATATATGCGTTATGCAAATGATTTATCAAACAAAGCCAATGAAATTAAAAATGATTACCCTTCTAATAATTATGTTCATGTTTGTTCTTGTAAATATTTTAAATATTCAGATTGGAAATTGAAAAAAATTCCGTACAATCTATCTAAGATAGTTCAGACAACCTGTTGCGATCCATATCCTGCAACGATATTTACTTCGGCTACTTTATTCGTAGACGAAAAACTCGATTTGTTTTCCACTGAGCTGGGCATTTCGTTTGGTGGAGATATGCGGCGACGCATTTCATCTCCTTTCGCATATGAGAAACAGGTCCAGGGATTCGTGACCACTTCGGTTTCAATGGTTCCCAATTCCAAAGATGGTTACGAAAAAAGTATGCAATGGCGCAAAGAGGCCGCCTATGCTATCGCCCGCTTCGCCGTGGCGCTAAACGGACGTACCCTGGTCCTGTTCACCAACACAAAAGAAATGGCAAATATCTTTGAACAAGTGAAACCCACGCTCGAAAGATACGGTATCGAGCCTCTGCTACAGGACGGAAGCAGCCTTGCTGAAATAAATATTTTTCGCTCCACGAATCAAAGCGTACTTTTCGGCGTGAATCGATTCTGGACCGGGGTAGATTTCCCGGGATCTACCCTCTCTCAAGTGATCGTGGTACGCTTGCCTAATCCAAGATGGAAAGGCGATCCCCTGATAGATCACCGAAAATGTCATATGGAATATGATGAATTTCTGGAAAAATATTACCGCCCCGTCTCCAAGTTACGATTGCGACAGGGCTTCGGACGCCTTATCCGCAAGGAAGATGACAAGGGTCTGTTCGTGGTGCTGGATCAGCGGATCTGGTCTAAAGAACACATGCGCGATATGCAAAACGCCGTGCCCATCCCCCTCCAGCGCCGTTCCACCGAACCGGACGCAATGGAGGACTGGTTTATCAAAGAGGGGCTGGCGCATTTGGGTTTGACACCAGAATTCAAGCAGCGCAATATTGACCTGCGAAACATAAAAATTACCAGCAAACCACGCCCTGCCCCAAGGAGACCTGGCCAAAGAAGATGACCGGCAAGGGATATACCATAGCGAGACGCCCGCCGCGCCAACGCAGCCCGTACACTGAAGCCCATATCCCGTCGTCATGAGCTGGGTAATTGGATTCGTTGGCAGCGCGCCGGACGCCGATGTAGCCGAAGCGCACGACGCTCCGCGATACGGCGTGCAGGAATCCGGGGTGTACGCCCAGGCGGGTGGATTGGCGCTGACCTGTGCAGGCGGCGCCCTGCCGAACGGCGGTTCGTTTCTGATAACCGGGCTGGCGGCGGCAAACGGAACCGTACTGACGCGCGACGACTGGGCCGACCGGCTGAATCCTCCGAAACCCAACCTGCGCGATCTGGACGGTCACTTCGTAGCATTCCGTTGGCGTTCGGGCCGGGCGGAACTTTTCACCGACCCGCTGGGCGTCCGCACCGCGTACCTGAAGGCATGGCAGGGGGGTACGCTTTTTTGTACGCGCCTGGACTGGCTCGCAAACATCGTCGGCGGGCTGGACATCAACTTCGCAGCGTTCGGGGCGCACTGGCTTCTGCCGAAACAGCTCACCACGGAGAGTCAGGTACAAAATGTCGTACGGCTCGGGCCGGGCGGGCACGCCGTCATAGAGCGCCGACACTTCCAAATGACGGAACAGCCGTGGGAAAGCGAAATCCGCCCCGCCGATCCCGATGGCGACGTCTTCGCCGACGCCCTCTCCCAAGCCCTGCGCTGGAAAGGTCCGGTAGCCTGGAGCCTGGGGCTGTCCGGGGGGCTGGATTCGCGGTTGCTCCTGGCGCTGCATACGCCTGCCGCCGCGCATGTCTGGGGACCGTCGGACCATCCCGACGTGGACATTTCGCAGCGGATTGCCCAAAGCGAAGCCCTGCGTCACCATATTTTTGCGACCCCCGTTCCCAAAATAGACGAGTGCCTTTCGCTGCTCCGCAAGCACATAGCGCGCGCACAAGTCATTGCCCCTGCCTCGTCTGTCGCGAACCTTGATCACTATAGCCGATTGCACGCCATGGGCTTGGGCGTGATCGACGGGGGTTTTGGCGGAGTAGCCCGCAGGCAACTCATGAATCGCTTGCTGGCGCGAAGGGCATTTCGAGGACCCTGGCCCCTGATCATGCAACATTTGTCCATTGACCGAGGGAATATCTTCGCGCCCGAAATTTCAAAAATCATGCGGACGGGCGCGCTGGCGCAAATTGCAGAGCAGTGGGAGGCGATACCGGAGATAGTGGATCCTGAAAATGCCGTCGATCTTCTTTGTGTACGCATGCAACTACCTAATTTTTTTGGATTTGAGCAAAATTATCTGGATGGGGAGGCGGCGTGTTACATGCCCTTTGCGCAGCCCTCGGTGTTAAAAGCGCTATTTCAGGTACCGTTGGCGCAACGACGGAATGGGAAACTTTTCCGGCGACTCATAAAGCGTAACTGCGCATCTCTTTCGAGGCATCCGCTGGTCAAGGGAACAATCACCTATCCCTATGGATTGGGAACGTACGGGACCTATGCCATATCGACGCTCAAAAAGTGTTTGGGGCGGGCGTACAGCGATCCCAGACCGCATCAATTTCTGAATGCGATGAAGCCATATGTCCTGGACCTGACCGGAAGCGCGGAGGTGCAAAACTATACGCCCTATGCGCATAAAGCGGTGCGGGCGCTTGCGGAAGCATACTATAATGGAGACCTGCGACAGGCTTCCCGTCTGAACTGGTGGCTGACATTCGAAATATGGCGCCAGACGCTATCTGGCAAGCGCTAAAGGATACGCTGATTAAAACCACTACTACTCATGCAACACATTCGCCTGCGCAATACCCCCAGCCCCGCTTTCAAGACAGCGATAGCCCTTGCGACGGCCGTCTTACTGGCGGCCTGTTCGCCCGAAGCGCCCAAACAGGGCGTAAACGTTGCGGCCGCTTCGCAAACGGAAACAGCGGCGGCGGACTCGCTTTTCCAGGAGGAACTGGCGCGAGATATCCGCACCATTGTTACGGGAGTAAAATCGCCCGCGCAACAAGAAGCGCTCGCGCAGGCCGCCCGCATCGCGCCGGGCCAAATGAACCACGACCTGCGCGAAATCCTCGTCGATGCGGCGACTTTTGTCAATTATTTAATGCTGCCTGCGTTGAAAGCCGACGATGCCCGTCTGGACAGCCTTTCCCAACTTCTGACCCGCGCCTTGCAGCCTCAGTTTTCCCAGGAAGAATTGACGGCAGACATTCTGTCCATCGCATATCGTTTCCATGAAGAAAGCACCCCCCTTGAGCCAGTGCCTCAAGCGCGCCAGGAAACGGCGGCATGGGTGGCCATGCACATGTCTCCCGGAAAAATGGGAGAAGCATTACGACATGCTGTGATTGAAGGAATAGCAAGTATAGGCAACGAAAGTTATGGTATGTATACGACCAGGAGATTTCTTTTAGACGCATTGATAAATCAAACCCCCGGGGGCATGGAAACGCTGGCGGCAAATCCGAAAGCAGTCGTTGGCCCCGGCATTCTTGACGAAGGTCGTATGTCTTCCTTTACATCTTTCGTCCGGCAAATATCAAGGCAGGGTACACCGGAACCATATATCCCTCCGCCAACGCCAAAGCCAGAGATCACGCCCTTTCACGGACTTCTCGCGGCTATACAATCTATCTCGGCGGGCGAAAGGAGAGAACGACAACTGGAAGCTGTACGGCATGTGGAAAAAATGGCGGAAGCGGATCCAACGCAGATAGGAGATACGCTACGCACGGCGATAGTAGACGCCTTTTTAGATATGCACAACGCGGCAGCAAAGCCAACGTGGAGCAACCCGGGAGCCGAAGTCTACTATAGTTTACTGAACACGCTTGAGCGCCTTATCATAATCGTTGGAAATACCCAAACAGTTGAACTTTTTACAGAACTTAATTTGTACGAATACGAATGCGTAGGGACCGTAAGCGAAGGTCTCTTCAAAAATTTTCCCGACCACAGCATTCCGTTGATCATTGAATCCACTGCTCAACCGCGAACGCTATCTGAAAAAACACCCGACGCACTGTATATTCTGGGCGAAATAATAATCGATTACAAACGAGGCAGGCTGGATATATCGCAGAATAACAGAGACCTGTTGATCGCCACAACCCGGCGTTTTCTGGAAGAAGACCTCTCGCTTGCGTGGAACACGCGAGGCGCATCCAATTCGTATAGCGATTCGAACGTTCTGTCCGCAGCTATCCACTTGGCCATCGCGTTGGACGATCCGGACCTGATAGACATCTTGCAGGAATTGGCGACGAATCCGGATAAAATAACCGTGCTCGGCCTTTCCGACGAACAGGTGGAAGATTTTCAGGAAGGCATAAAATGGCGTTTAGGCTGGCGGCCCTATATGGGACCTTCCGATTGTTAGATAAATTTATATGAAATATGTTTATTTAAGTCTGTTATCAAAATTTATTAAGAACATTCAAACGCTCACTATTCACTGCGATACGGCATATCCAAAAGCCGCAAGGTATGATGGAATATTTCGTTTATGAATTTCGCCCATTCACGTTCAATGTGTAATATTTCTGCGAGAAGAAATACTTTTTCAATGTGCATGTTGTTGAGTTGATTGCGCATTTCTTTCGTCACCACGCCTGCGATCAGGAAATTTTTCGTTCTTGCAGAGGTTCGGTCAAAAGATTTTTTAACGGCGCCAAGCCGTTCCAGAGCTCCAGCCGGATCGGTGCCGCCCTTCACTTCAATCGTTGCTATCTCTTTCCAGGAACCGTCCGGCATTGCTTCTTCAAAGCGGATATCCGGTTCAGAGGCATATACCATACGGAAATGGTCTTGAGGACCCAGGTGCCATGCCGTCCGCGCTTCGTTGACCTGGCAGACAATACCCGACCGGTTTTCAAGCCATTCCGCGATTCTGTCTTTGACGGATCGTTCCGCTTCCTGCCCAATGATATTCCTGAGTGCGCCATCCTGCGTGATGCCGATAGTCGCAAGAATGTTACGATAGCCATTTTCGAGCGTCCAGTCTGTAGAACCTCGAATAATGGAAGATATAACGGCATTGTACAGACGAGCGACCCGGAGCGCCTTTTCTTCCGTAACGCGTACGGCTGCAGGCGCTTTTTCCCAACGATCTATGGCGCCAACAATATCTGCGACCCTCTTGCGGGAAAGCGTGGCGATTCCTCGATAATGCAAGGACGCATCCGGATGTATGCAGAGCAAATCAGGATGGGCAAAAACAAGCCTGGGCTTGGCGCCCGTTTCCTCAATATGTCGCCATGCTTCCATGTCAATCCCGAACTGCTCAGGCTTGTCCCATGGAAGATGTCCCGCAAATGCAAGTATCTTGTTGCGAACCGCTTCGTCCGTGCGGGCGCGAATCTTGTCCGAAATAATGCGTGCGCGTTGGCGCGCAGCCTCCAACTTATTCAGGTCCATTTACGTTCGCTGCCAGTGATATACGCATTTACGAATTTCCTGCCGACCGAATCGCCCCATCTGCTGGCTGGAATTTCCCTTCCCCCTGGGTAGAGCCCAAATAGTATTGCAACGAAAACCTGACCGTTCGGCAAAATCGGAGAGGATCAGATCCACAGGGGCCTCTTCGCCATGATAACGCACATTGTCGTTGACCATGAAAACATGCCCCCCAGGCGCCACGACGCGAGCAAGTTCTGTAATGACAACCGCCATTTCCGTGAAATAGTGTAGAAGCAGGCCGATAACGTTACGATTGCCGAGCTCGTCCGCGTGCGCGCGAAGAATAGTCAGAACCTCTGCCAGCGCAGCATTGGCGTCCACCATCTCAAAAACGCGGCACAACGAGTCAGACGCCCCATATACCCTTGCGAGCTCGTCCCGCTTGGATCGATTTTCGACGGTCGCAGACAGCAACGCTTGTCGGAGCGTCTTGAACGCCTGTTCATCGTACCCCAGGAACGCCAATTCAAGCGCATACGTGCGGGTATAGTCATACCGATTCGCATAAGGTGGCGACGTGACGACCGTATCGAACGACCTGTCGTCGAGATTTCGCAATTCGGTCAGACAGGAACCCCCTATCAACTCCGGCGATGGACCGCCATACGTGCGCTTGACAACTGGAATATCCGCGATAATCTGATCCAGGCGGCGTTTCAGCGCGGAGCCGAGCGACGGCAATGGCCCCTTGTCGAGCCGGGTGCTGTTCGTTCGACCGGAACGAGGATCCCACCGAAGATACTGCCCGTCTTTCCGGGTGTAACTGACATCCTCAATAACCGTCATGCAAGCGAAGTTCAGAACAGTCGCAAGGGACGCATCGGACAATCCGGCAAGGAATGTCCGCGCTCTTGCGATGTCTTCCTCAGCTTGCTGCGAAAAAGCCCCCCGCGTGATACGAACATGCGGGAAACGCCGCTTTTCGTCCGCTTCGCCGGATTCGATATGCCGAAGCAATCTTGCCGAAGCGTCTGTCAATGTTCCGGGGGAAAGTCCGTTAGCAACGGCGGCGATAGCGCCCGCAGCCAGGTTCCCGATCGGCATGATTTCGATACCCGTAGCGCGCTTGCCCATACGGCTGGCCGTCAACGCAGTAGTCCCGATACCGGAAAAGGGATCAAGAACGCGGTTTCCGCCGCCTGTATTCAACAGGCGTTCTACGAGCCGCGTGGAAAACCCTTCCTTGTATTTCATCCAGCGAAAACCCGGAATGCTTTTGTTGCCCTGATAAGAAACAAGGCGCCGGGTCAGGTCATAGTCGATGCGGATCCGGCTTGCAAAGCGGGCAAGCAGTTCGCTGCGCGCGGAAGTTGGCCCGCCATTCGGCGACAGAGCAGGCCGGGAAGCAGGTTTGGCCGCCAGGGGCAACGTCGTCTGGATCACTTTTTTAGACCCTTGGGGGTGACTGTGAGATTCGGATAAAGGTACGACAACAATGTGCATTGGTTCGCCGCAGGACATCGGAAAACCGCTTTTCCTACCCCTCCCTGCCCCCCACCTCCTCGCTCGCCATTGCCCACTGGGCGTACGCCGTATCGAGGTCTTCCTGCATCCGCTCGTATTCGGCGCGCAGCGTACGAATCAGGGCTCCGTTCCGATACGCGTCCGGGGCCGCCATCTGCTCCTGCATTTCCTGAAAAGCCTGCTCCTTTTCGGCGATTTCCCGTTCCAGGCGGTCGCAATACGCACGCAACTGATGGGTCGTCATCGCTTCGGGATCGACCGCACCGCCCTGCTTCATGGCCCGGTGCAGACGGTTGCGTTCTTCGGCTTCCCGCCGCTTCTGCTCCTTTGAGCGCGGCCCGCCGGAACCCTTCCCGGCCGTTTCGGACCGACGCTTTCGAGGCGCCTTTCCGCCCAGCCCCTTCAAAGCCTGCCCTTCCGGTTCGGAACGCGCGCCTCCAAACCCCATGCGCTCCCTGTTTTCGGAATAAGCGCCAATGAACGTACGCACCTGCCCCGCTGCGGCGTACCAGACGCGGTTGGCCACGCGGTCCAGAAAATGCCGGTCGTGGCTGATGACGACAAACGCGCCGGAATACTGGCGCAACGCTTCGACCAGCACCGGAATCGACGCCGCGTCGAGATGGTTGGTCGGCTCGTCGAGGATCAGGAAATTGGACGGGCGGAGCAAGGTGCGGGCCAGCGTAACCCGGCTCTTTTCTCCCCCGGACAGCACCCGAATGCGCTTGAACACATCGTCCCCCGTAAACAGAAAGGCGCCCAGCACGGAGCGCAGTTCCCCATCCGTTTTGTCCCCGGCGGCCCGGCGCAGCGATTCGAGAATCGTGTCCGCCGGTTCCAGCATATCCGCCTGATGCTGGGCGAAAAAGGCATGCTCTACGCGGTAGCCCAACGTCCGCTCGCCCTCGAACGGCTCAGTCCCGTTGAGCATGCGCGCGAGGGTGGATTTGCCCGCCCCGTTCTTCCCGATCAGGGCAATTTTGTCCCCGCGTTCGACCGCAAGCGGCCCGGCGTTCTCGAAAACGCGAATATCGCCATCCTCGGTGCGATAGGCTTTGGAAAACGGGCTTAGTTCCAACGCCACGCGCCCGGACCTCGGCGGCTCCGGGAAACGAATGCGCACGGCGGCCTCCTCCGACGGGGCAGGAGGAATGCGCTTCAGCCGTTCGAGCATTTTCACGCGGCTCTGCACCTGTTTCGCCTTGGACGCCTTGTACCGAAACCGCTCGATGAACCGTTCCGTGGCGGCGATTTCCCGTTGCTGATTCTCGTGCGCAGCCTGCTGAAGGGCGCGCCGTTCAACGCGTTCCCGGAGATAAAAACTGTAGTTGCCGGCGTAGGAGTGAATGCGCCCCTGGGCCAGTTCGGCGATGGCCGTCACCATCCGATCCAGAAAATACCGGTCGTGGGAAACGATGACTACGGTCCCCTCGTAGCCTTTCAGGTGGTTCTCCAGCCAGTCGATACTTTCGATGTCGAGGTGATTGGTCGGCTCGTCAAGCAGCAAATAGTCCGGTTGCCGAAGCAGCAGCCGGGCCAGCATCGCCCGCATCCGCCACCCCCCGGAAAAAGACTTCACCGGGCGTTCCATATCTTCGGCGGCGAATCCGAGGCCGGCAAGCACCACTTCCGCCTTCGGGCGAATCATATGGGCCTCGCGCAGGGCCAGTGCCGCATGGACGCGGTCCAGCGCATGAAGCCGCCCGGCGTACTCGGCGCCCTCGTGGTTCTGCAACCCCTCCAGTTCGGAAACGAGTTGCGCTTCCTCGGCCTGAAGGTCCCGAATGTCCGAGAATCCTTTCAGCGCCTCGTCCAGAATAGACGCCTCGGAGTCGAGCGCCTGCACATCCTGCTCCAGATACCCGATAGATGTGCGAGCGCCCATGGCCAACCGCCCCTCGTCCGGCTCGATATGCCCTTCAACGAGGCGGAGCATGGTGGTTTTGCCCGCGCCGTTCTTCCCGATCAGCCCGATGCGTTCCCCGACAGGAATGCTCCACGACAAGCGGTCGAAAAGCACCTGATCGGCAAAACGGAGCGATATGTCCTGGAACTGGATCATGGGGGACTGGCCCGCACTCGTAGAAGCCGCACACGCTACGAAAAATCACGGAGATGCGCCAGCCCGGCCCGTAAGAGAATACGCCGCCTGGGGCCAAAACCTCCTCAACGAGGCCAAATCCTCAACTACCCCGGAAGCGTTCCAGCAATTCGTACCGCCTCCGTTCCAGGATGTGCGTAATCAGCCGAATCCAGCGCGCATGAAAAAGAAGGCCCGCCAGACCCAGCACGGCCATCGTCGGAAAAATTATTTCCCGGGTTTGCGAAAAGAAATACAAAGAAACGACGAACGCCATGCTCAAAACGGTCAATACCCAAAAAACGGGCACGATCCACCGGGACGGGATTGCGTCTTTGGAAACAGTATCTACGCGATACGGATCCCCGTGCCCCGCATCGCGAAATTTGAGATTCAGGTTCGTACGCGCGACCGGCTGAAAAGCGGTAACGGCGAACGCAAGCAGATAATTGCCGACGCCCAAAACATACAAGCCCGAAGCGCCTGTCATAAACACGTCGCCCCAATCTCCCCGAACCAGCGCGGATGCGACCACCAAGACGCCGAAAAAAAGCGCGGCGAATACGTGGAATGCGTATACGACGATCCAGGCAATGTGGCTTTCCGATACGGGCCTTGCCAGCAACCCGTCATAGAATCGGCTTCGGGAAATAAGCAAAAAAGAAGAAATCGGAACCGTTAGCATAAGGTACAGCACCAGGGAATACCCATCGGGAGAATGGCTCAATGCAGAAGCCAGTCCGACGAGTAGCACAAAGCCGAAAACCATAAGCGCCAGGCGAGGACGCCTGTTCCGCAACTGGAGCTTCCACTCCACGGAAAGAAGCGCCCATCGCAATCCCCGAACCGCTTGCGGGCGGTCAGCGCGTTGTCCCTTTTGCACAACCGATAAAGCCATAGCCAGTCCTCGCAAATAAACAGGCGACCGGTCGTCGCGCCTATACCGCCACCGACCGGGCAAAGAATCGTTCCAGTTCCTTCAGGGTCTCGTCCGAAATCAGTTCGTCCCGCTCGATCCGCCCCTGATGCAGCAGCAGAATGCGCTCGCAAGCGTCCGTAACGTGACCCAGATCATGGCTCGAAACCAGAATCGTCGCTTTCGTCTCCTGCGAAATTTCAGCCAGAATCTGCTGCAAGGCGTATTGCGACGTGGGGTCCAGGTTCGCGAACGGCTCGTCCAGCACCAGCACGGAAGGCTTCACCAGCAACGCCGCCAGCAGCCCCACTTTCTTTCGGTTGCCCGCCGAAAGGTCGCGGATCAACTTGCCCGTACCCAGCACCTCCTCCGTAAACAGGTTCGCGTACCGCCGCTCCCCCGCCTCGATCTCTTCCAGAGACATCCCGTACGCCTTCCCCACGAAACTGAAATACTCCTCCGCATTCAGAAAATCGATCAGGAAACCTTCGTCGAGATAGGAACCCGTGTGCGACTTCCAGCCGGTCGTCTTGTCCACGCGCTCGCCGCCAAGCGACACATGCCCCTTCGTAGCCTGAACCAGGTCCAGCACCAGCCGGAGCATCGTGGTCTTGCCCGCTCCGTTGTTCCCCACGAGGCCCACCACCTGACCGTCGGGTATCTCCAGATGCGGAACGTCTACGGCGACCACATCGCCGTACTCCTTGACAAGGTCTTTCAGAATGATCTCCATGGCGCAGCGCGGGACAAAGGGACAAAAAGTTTCACCTGGGAAAAAACCAGACGCAAAACCTGCCTTCAGGTTCCCCGCGTTATACCCGAAACCGCCCCAGGACAACGTACCGACGCGCGCGCAGGCGGCGAGCAAGGCGTTTGGTCAGCCATGGCTGGAAACAAAGTCCCACCAAGCCCAACGCGCCCAGCGATAGCCCAAGCCATACTCTGGATACGGACTGCAAAAGCGCTAAAATGCCAGGCAATGCAAGAATAAGGATAAAAAAGCAATTCATGAGTATCGCCTGTGTATTTACAACGAATATCAATGAAATATTGGGTTCCATCACATTGGCATTGGGCGGACGCGGAACAGGAAACAAAATATTTAAAAATAATGCCGTATAATTTATAATTCCCATGCTAAATAATAAAATACCATGTACAAAAATCCATTCAAAATAAATTATTTTATAAAATAACATATTAATTGATATAATGGAGAATATAAAAATAATTACAATTGTCAAAATTCCTCGATGAGATATCGATAAAAGAATTCGCAGTAATGTATTTTCGGATATTGGCCACACATTCATGCCATCGTAAAAAGAGTGTCTGAAATCCAATGCAGAAGCAAAATACATTAATGAATACAGAATCAAATATAATAGATTTAATTCAATAAAAGGAATATTTATAAAATCCATCTCATTGCCAAGCGCAGTGATCATAAAAATAACAAAAAACATCATCCCCATAGAAGCCATCGCTATCACGCGGGGCTGCCTGTTTCTCAGTATGAGCTTCCATTCGCAAGAACGCAATTCTGCCGTCAGGTTCCGAGCGTTGCGTTTGGTTCTGAACACCCTTTTCTTGCCCATGAAACCGGACGCAGCCGAATAGTCCATATACAGACTCTGGCGCACGCTCCGCACAGCCCCGTAAAACAGACCGCCTCCCAGGATGGCCAGAAGCATTGACGGCCAGGCCGCCCCTGTTTCGGCGGCGTGGAAAAGCGTGGCGGAAGCGACAGACAACATGCGCGTCTCGTACCCCCATTCAAGCGCCGCCAACGCTGCAACGCAAAGCCATATCCCCAGCAGCGGCAGATACCCTCTTCCTCGCCAGAAACGAAGGATATTCGCCGCAAAGTGCATGCATGCATACGCCAGACACAGAACCAGCAGCCAGTTCCAAGCGAAAGCCACATCCCGGAGATACAGATTTTTGACCCAAAACCCCGTTATGAACGTCAATGCGAACAGGTTAAACTTGCCGCACAGCATAACGATCTGATAAAACAACGCCAACTTCTGTCTGGCCGTTGGGGTAGCGAGATACGGGAAAAGCGGTACGTGCGCCCTGCGACGAAGCAGCATGCCATCGACAAGGCCGCCTATGATAAGCGCCGGGGCCAAAACCGGATTCACGCGAGCAAGCAAATCGACGGAAGGGTCGATCTCCAGAAATCGCACGACGGAAAAACCCATATAAAAGGCATAGAGCAAGACAGGCGCCCAAAAGCAAAGCGCCATAAGCACATTGCCCCCCAAAATCCACGTTCCAAACGGAGACCGCAGGGTCCGCTTCAGATAATGCGAGACCAGAGAATGGACAAGCATAGCCCCCTCACCGCTTCCGAAACTCCTCCATAATCAAGTAGTGCTTCCGCTCAAGCCTTTTTACGGCCCCGTCGATCCACTTGCGGCGCCAAAGCAGCCCCGCCAGTCCCAGCAACGCGATCGCTATGCTGCCCCAATACATACCCGGCAGGAGCAATACGAGTAAAAAGGGAATGAGTATCCCCGGCAGCACCCAAAGGCCCGTAATCCACGAATTCTTATCCCACCGAGCGGCAACGACGCCAAAAACCTGGCCGTTGAGTTCAAGCCGCCTGGCGTCCAGAACCCATGTGTAGGGCACAGTATATTTCAACGCTAAACCATACAAAAGCATACACCCGACAAAAAACAGCGATCCGAATCCTTTTATAATAACAAAAATGATTGCAATAAGACCAAGCGTTCCAAATAATGCTATGTTGGCAATAGAAAAACTGCTTGTCAATATCGAATGGATAGATACGGGTCGAGACATCAGGCCATCATAGAATGTGCTTCGAAAATTAAAAGCGCCCATCATAAACTGCAAACAGCCCAAAACAGGCATCAACAAGCCCATGGTCATCTCCGTAGGAGATACATCCGACAAACTGGACATGCCAATGGCGATCCAGCCGCCGAATACTACGAAATAGACGCTCAGGAACATCAGCATCCGGGGGCGCTTGTTCCGCCAGATCAACTTCCACTCGAAAGCCAGCATCCCGTCGGCGAACGAATGCCTCAGTCCCTTCCCGACCGCCTTGGCGCGCGAGCGGGACAGGATACTGTTGTCCACGTAAAGCGACCGAATCACCTGCCCGGTGGATACGTACAGCGCCGCCCCGCTTGCGACGAGCGCCGCGGCCAAAGGCCAGAAAGCCCCCTCCAACATCGCCCCGAACAACGCCATGGAAAGGCCAGACAAGGTCGAAATGTCGTACCGCCACTCTATCGCCGCCAGCCCCGCGACGACAAGAAGCGTACAAATAACAGGCAGGTAGCGCCGCGCAAGCGACATCCGCAGCAGGTTCGCCAGAAAATGAAACCCGGCGGATAACGTCAGGAAAAGCAGCATCCAGCCCCAGGCATAGGGAACGCCCGCCACAAGAAAATTGCTGATCCAGAAAAATAAAACGAACAAAAACGGCAATAAATTAAATTGCCCGAAAACGCTTATCGCCTGATAAAAAAGCGCGACTTTCCCCCGACCGATCGGAGTGGGCAGGTACGGAAACAGCGGAAGGGCTATCTGGGGCCGAAAAAGAATATCCAGGGCGCCCCATACAATGAAAAAATACAAGGCGAACCGGCTGGCGAGGACCGCCATGTCCACGTCGAAAAAGAGTTCCCTCGCCAGCAAGCCGCCAAACAACCCGCCCGCCATCGCGTACAGATACAGCGGCATCCATACGAACAGGATGGTAAGCGCCTTCATCGCCAGTTTCATCTCCCCGAAACGGGAGCGGCGAATGCTTTTCAGGTAATTCGAGGCAAGGGAACGAATCAGCACGAGACAAGGACAAACAGGTTAACGCTTTGGGCTACAGCCGGAATTCGAAGGCCCGTGCCCGCCGCACAGGTACGATAAATCACTTCATGCGCCATAGACAAAACCAACCCGCAAAAGCGATTTTCAGTTCCGCCCGAGTTCGCTTTCCCGCCCTCGGTTGTCCGCTTCCCCGGACGCCTCCGAATCCGCCGACGCCTCCGGGTACAACACGAATTTTGCGTACTGGTCCTCGCGCAAGTACCGGTTCGCAGCTTCCTGCACCTGCTGCGCCGTCCACCCATCGATCAGGTCATAGGAAGGGATCGTCCGCAGGTCGCGCCCTTGCTCATCCATGCCTTCCATCCGGCCAAGCCAGTAGCCGTTTTCGCGCAGGTTCGTCTCCTTTGCGCGCCGCTGCGATTCGCGCACCTTGTCCACGGTTTCCGCATCGGGCCCCTCGGTCCTGATCCGCGCGATTTCCTCGAATACGACTTCCGCCAATTCCTCGGCCCGCTCCGGAGCCGAACCGAAATTGATCGTTACGGAATATTCCTCGTCCGGGCGATACGACAGCGAACCTCCCACGCCTACGCCGTACGTCCCGCCCAAATCCTCGCGCAACAGTTCGCGAAGACGAATTTCCAGTATGCTGGCCAGCGCGCCCAGCGCAATCGATTCTTCGGGGGAGTACGCCCCTTCGCCCGCAAACACGATCTGCGTCTGGCTTTGCGGCTCCATGCCCTTGTACACGGCCTTTTCGATCACGCCGGACGGCGGGTCCACGCCCAGATCGCGCCAGGTTTCCTCGCGCCCAAGGTTCGGCAACGCCCCAAGATATTGCTCGACCAGCGGGCGAATGCCCTCCAGATCGAACGCGCCCACGAAATAGAAGGTAAAATCGCTTGCATCCGCAAAACGGTCCTGGTAAAAAGCGAAGGCCCGGTCCAGATCCAGCTCCGCAAGGCGTTCCCGGGTAAACGGCTGCGACGCCCGCGGATGCCCCTGCGTCATCGTGGCCCGGATCGTATCCGAGAACGCCACATTCGGGTTGGCCTCCCGATTCGCCAGCACCCCGTCCATAAACGCCTTGTACGCCTCGAACGCCATTTCGTCCTTGCGCGGCGCCGTGAAGTACAAATATACCAGTTGGAACGCTGTTTCCAGGTCTTTGGGCGATGCAAACCCGCTGATCACCTCGCTCAGCGAACCCAACCCAGGGGAAACGCCCGCCACCTTGCCCGACAGTTTCTTTTGCAGCGCCGTATCGTCGAACGCGCCCACGCCGGAGCGAAGCACAAAGGCAGCCGCCCGATTCGTGCTTGGATAATGTTCGTCGGGCCCCAGCGACGAGCCTCCCGGACTGCTTGCCGAAAACAGCACCTCGTCGTCCTTGAAGTCGGTGGGCTTCAGCAATACGCGCACGCCATTCTCCAGCGTCCAGGTCGTAATGTCCACCTCTTCCACGGTCTCTTGGGCCACCACCGGAGACCCCTCCGGCAACGTCGGCACAAGCGGCGCGTCGACTACCGCGTCGTCGTACGGTTCGACGTCCGCCGCAGCCACCGCCTCGAACAGCGCGGTCAGGTCGTCCTCTCCGGGCGTCTCGACGCCTTCCTTTTCGGGGCCGCTCGCCAGCACCACGCGCCCCTCTTCCGCCAGCCATTGTCCGGCGAATACATTCGTTTCCTCCAGCGTAATCCCGGGCAACAGGGCACGGACGATCTCCACCTCCGTTTCAATGTCCGGATACGGATAGCCATGCAGGAACACCTGCGCGTATCCGCCGGCCAGCGCGCCCGACTCCCGATTTTCGCGCTCCGCAAGGCCCTGCTCGTAGCCCCGGAGCAAATCGACTTTCTGTCGCTCGAATTCGGTGACCGTAAACCCGTGCCGCACCACCCGCTCCGCCTCGGTAAGCAGCGCGCGCAGGCCCGCCTCCACGCCGCCCTCCGAAACAATGGCCACAAGTTGATACGCGTCAATGACCCGAACGAACCCGCCTTGCCCGGAAAACGCGAACAAAAACGGCGGATCCGCCTGCTGGGTCAGTTCCTGCAAGCGGGCGTTCAGCATGCCCGAATACAGACTCTGAACAAGCCCCCGCCGAAAGTCCCCAACGGTCCCGTGCGGCGCGCGCGGCTGCTTGTACAAGACGCCCGCCTGAGACATTTGCGCCTCCTCGTCCGTCGCAATCGCCACCAGCGGAGGATGATCCAGGGGCACGTCGGCAAACGTCCGGGGCCGGGGATCGTCCGGCCCGGTCAAATCCCCGAACGTATCGCGTATCGTCGCCTCGATTGCGTCCCCGTCGAAATCCCCCACCGCCACGACGCCCATCAGGTCCGGCCGGTACCAGTCGCGGTAAAACCGCCGCAGCGTCTCCGCCGGGACATGCTCAATAATTTCCGGCAACCCGATGGGCAAACGCTCCGCGTACAACGAACCGTGCAACATCACCGGGAGCTGCTTGTCCTGCATCCGCGCCGCCGCGCCGCGCCGCAGCCGCCACTCCTCGATCACCACGCCCCGTTCCTTCTCCACTTCCTCGTCCTCGAAAAGCACGCCCCCCGCCCAGTCCCGGAGAATCCGAAAGCCGGTCGCAAGCGCCTCGGGATCGTCCAGCGGCACTTGCAGCATGTAGACCGTTTCGTCGAAACTCGTATAGGCGTTCAGATCGGGGCCGAACTGCATGCCGATCGACTCCAGATAATCGACCAGTTCCTGCTTTTCGAAGCGTTCGGTGCCGTTGAACGCCATGTGCTCCACGAAATGGGCCAGCCCGCGCTGGTCCTCGTCCTCGACGATAGACCCCGCATTCACGATGAGGCGCAATTCGGCCCGATTCTCCGGCCTGTCGTTCTCCTGAACGAAGTAACGCAGTCCATTGTCCAGCTGACCGACCGCGACCGAGGAATCCGGCGGAATGGGGTCCTCCGGCGACCACGTCTGCGCCGCCGCATCGGTCCGGGGGGCAAAAAACAACAGGCCGGCGCACAAGAATGCAACAAAGCGAGCGACCGCTGCCCGGGAACGCAAGAAATACGTCATGGCTACTGCGCTATTCCGCCGCCGCAGGCGGATCATTGCGAAAACTCTCGGCGGCCGCCGATACCGAATCGTAGGCGGTAAACACCGGGCCAAGCAAACGGGTCATCATAAACAGATTGCGAACGCGCTTCTCCATATTGGCCAGCCGCACCTCGCCGCCCGCCTTGCGCATGGTCGTCAACCCGCCGATCAGCGCGCCGATGCCGGAAGAATCCATAAACTCCGTTTCTCCCAGGTCGATGACCACGTTGACCTTGCCGGATTCCTTGAGTTGGTCCAGCGCGTCCTTGAGTTCGGAGCCGTGCACGCTGCCGAGAAACTTGCCCTTGATCTGGACAATGGACGCCTGGTACTGATCTTGAACGCTGATGCTCATGTCGAAAAGAGTTTTCGCGCGCCCTTGCATGGCGCAATGAAACAAAGCGATGCGGCGCGCGAGACGGAAATTCCGCCGCCGCGCACATCTCCGCACCCTGTGCGTATGTTATAGGGCGTAAGGTACGTAAAACCGTAAACATTTATGCAGCATATCGCAGAAACCGGCTCCGCGTTTCGTCTAACGTCGCCTTTTCGGCCCACGGGCGACCAGCCCCGGGCCATCGACGAACTGACCGAAGGCGTACTGCGCGGCGATCCCGCCCAGGTCCTCCTGGGCGCCACGGGCACGGGCAAAACATTCTCCATGGCGCATGTGATCCAGCGCGTCGAGCGGCCCACCCTGATCATGAGCCACAACAAAACGCTCGCCGCGCAATTGTACGCGGAACTCAAGTCCTTCTTCCCGGACAACGCCGTCGAATTCTTCATCTCCTATTACGACTACTACCAGCCCGAAGCCTATATCGTACCGACGGATACGTACATCGAAAAAGACATGTCGATCAACGACCGGATCGACCGCCTCCGCCTGCGCGCCACCAGTTCGCTCGTCTCGGGGCGCAGCGACGTGATCGTCGTAGCCAGCGTGTCCTGCATCTACGGCCTTGGCTCGCCCGAAGAATACCGCTCGGAAATCGTGCAGGTCAAGCGGGGGGAGGACGTCCCCCGCAACGACCTGCTGCGCCGCCTCGTTCATATCTACTATGCGCGAAACGACGTGGAATTCGCGCCGGGCGTCTTCCGGGTGCGCGGCGACGTGGTGGAAATCTGGCCGGCTTATTCGGAAGAGACCGCCTGCCGGATCGAGTTCTGGGGAGACGAAGTGGAAAAAATCACCTGGTTCGAGGCCCGAACGGGAAGCGCGCTGCGGGAAGAAAACTATCTCACCATCTATCCGGCCAAACTTTTCGTCACCCCGAAAGAAAAAATGGCGGGGATCGTCGCCGGGATCGAGGACGAATTGCGGTGGCGCCTGAGCGTGCTCCGCGCCGAGGGGCGGCTCCTTGAAGCGCAGCGCCTCGAACAACGCACCCGGTTCGACCTCGAAATGATGAAGGAAGTCGGGTACTGCTCCGGCGTCGAAAACTATTCGCGGCACCTGTCGGGGCGCGAACCAGGCCAGCGTCCGTACTGCCTGTTCGATTATTTCCCGGACGACATGCTCCTTGTCATCGACGAGAGCCATGTAACCATCCCGCAGGTGCGGGCCATGTACAATGGGGACCGCGCCCGCAAACTAGTCCTCGTGGAGCACGGATTCCGGCTGCCTTCCGCCCTGGACAACCGGCCCATGACGTTCGAGGAATTCGAGGCGGAAAGCCCGCAAGCCATTTACGTCAGCGCGACGCCAAGCGACTACGAAATGGAAAAAAGCGAGGGCGTATTCGTGGAGCAAATCATCCGGCCCACCGGCATTCCCGACCCCGAAGTGGACGTGCGGCCCTCGGAAAACCAGATCGACGACCTGCTCGAAGAAATTCGCAAGCGAACGCAGGCAAAGGAACGGACGCTCGTAACCACGCTCACGAAGCGCATGGCCGAAGACCTCAGCGACTACCTGGCCTCGCACGGCGTGGCCGTGCGCTACATGCATTCGGACATCGACGCGCTGGAGCGGGTGGAGATTTTGCGCGACTTGCGCCTGGGCGCATTCGACGTGCTGGTGGGCGTGAACCTGCTCCGGGAGGGACTCGACCTGCCCGAAGTTTCGCTCGTGGCCATCATCGACGCGGACAAGGAGGGGTTCCTGCGCAGCGAACGCTCCCTGATTCAGACCGCAGGGCGCGCGGCCCGCAACGCGAACGGCGCCATTGTGATGTACGCGGACAGAATCACGGGCTCCATGCAAAAAATGATGAACGAAACCGAGCGGCGGCGCAAAATCCAGCTTGCCTGGAACAAGCGACGCCAAATCACGCCGGAAACCATCTACAAATCGCACGAAGAGATTCGCAAGGGAACGATCATCGCCGAAGAGCGGGCGACCTACGAAGTGCAGCCGGAGCGCTACTATAGCGGCCCGAAACAGCTCGGAGGCGTCGTGGACCCGGTCGTAAAGCATCTCGACGACGACCAGAGGCGCGATCTCGCAGACCAGATGCGCAAGGAGATGCGGCGCGCCGCCGAGGCGCTGGATTTCGAAAAGGCCGCCCGGCTACGCGACGAAATAGAACAAATCGAGGCCCTGCTGAACCCGAAAAAGGAAACCGCCGCCCGATAACGCGACGGAACCGGCCTGGCCCTCGCGCGTTGACCGTCCGCTGTTTTTGTGGTTACCCGCGATATGCACGCGATTATCTGCGCGGTCCCGATACCCGGCGCGTACCGCCTCTGCGATACCCTCTACAATACCCTTTACAAGATTCGCCCGCCGCTTGCGATGAAAAAAGATATACACCCCGCGTACAAGAAACTCAAGGTCCAGCTGGCCAACGGCGACACCTTCGAAACGCGCTCGACCATGGCGAGCGACCTGCACAAATCCGAGGTCGATTCGACGAACCATCCCTTCTACACGGGCCGGCGGCAATACGTGGACACCGCCGGACGCGTCGAAAAATTCCGGCGGCGCTATGGCGTGAAGGCAAACCCCGAAGAAGCCGAAACCGCCTGATTTCCCGGAGGCCGCGACGCCGCGCTGGATTGCCGCGATTGCGCGCCCGCATACTCGTATTGCGACAGCCCCGGAACGCCTGTTCGTATGTCGCGAAAAGGTCGTAGCATGAACGCCCTGCGTCCGGGAATGAGCGTCGAGGAGTTCGACGACGGCTACTACTACGCCGCCGACCTGAAGGCTTTCGCTCGCGAGGTTGGTATCCCCACGGGCAACTTCCGCAAGTTCGAACTGGAGGCGTTGATCCGGGATTTCCTGCGGACGGGCAAAGTCCCGGACTGCAAACCGGTCCTGCCGCGCAAGGCGGGCGCCGCGCGCGACGCGCTGCAACCTGATGCGGTCGTAACCAACTATGTCGGGGACAAGAAGACCAAGGCCTTCCTGCTGGCGCTGGTCCACGCCGACGCGCCAGCGCTCGCCCGCAAGTCGGGGCAGTGGTACTGGCTCAACGACTGGCGGCGCAAGAAGCAGGAAGCGCAGGCGCGCTTCACCTATCGCGACCTGGCCAACCATCTGCGCGCGCTAATGCAGACCGAAGGCCGCCTGCCCCGGATTCCCTCCGCCCGCATGAACAACTTCCTCTCCGATTTCCGGGCGGATCCGGCCCATGCGGGCGTTTCGAGAGAAGAGGCGCTCAAGGCGTGGCATTGGCTGAAGGCGCAGCCAGGACCCAAAACCTACGCCGCGTATCGCCGGCTAACCTCTCCCGAAGCGGCGGAATACTAAAGATACCCAAGGACGATAGCGGCGTCCGGTTCGACGAATCCTTCCGAGACGCTTTTCGTAACATCCCTGACGAATTCGTTATATTTTATCAATTCGCCCGCTCCCATAAGCAAACCCTGCGCGTCATGTCTGTCTGGTCCCGGTTCACCCGCTTCATCAAATCCATTTTCGGGGGAGCCATTTCCGCAATGGAGAATCCCCGCCTCATTCTGGAGCAGAATATTCGGGAATTGAACGATCAAGTGCCGAAAATGAACGAGAACATCGCCAGCGTCAAGGCGAATGTGATTCTGCTGCAAAAGCACCTGAAACGGGCGGAAAGCGAGGTCGCCGGACTGGTGGCCAAGGTAAAAGCCGGCATCCAGGCAGGACGCGACGACATCGCGCAGCGCTATGCGTTGCAGCTCGAAAAGGCCCGGGAATCCGCCACAAGCACCAAGGAACAACTCGTGCACGCCTCGGCGGCCTACGACAAGGCGCTCCAGGTCAAGAAAGCCTTCATGCGGGAAAAAGATCGCAAGATACAGGAGGCGAAACATGCCCTGCGAGAGCACGAGCGGGCGCAATGGCAGTCGAAGATCGCCGATACGCTGGAGCAATTCGAGGTGACAGGCATCGACCATACCCACGACGAAATGCTCCAGCGCCTGCAGGAAGACACGGCCCACAGCGAAGCGCGGCTGGAAATGGCCCTCGACTCCGCGGACCAGGACGCGCTGCGGATCGAGGAGGACGCCGAAGAAATTCGCGCCTCGGAAATCGTCAAGCAACTCAAGGCGGAAATGGGCATGGCGGAAATCGCCGGGGACAGCGAGGGGGAAGCGGCGGACGAGGAAGCGATAAAATCAGCGAAAACCATCGGCAAACAACGCGCAGGCGGGGCATAGGCCACCCGGCGGCTATCCTGCGCGGACCGCATACGGAACCCCGCCTCGCCGCAGGCGAAGACCGAGGAGCATGACGTGAGTTATCAGGAAATAAATTACACGAAAGAGGCGTTTCTGAATCCGCTCAATCTCGGATTCCTGATCGCAGCCATGCTCACGGCATTTTTCCTGAGCGACGCGGGGGGAATGGTTTTCGACGTCGCGCTGATCATGAGTTTCGCGGCGGAACTCATCTATCTCGGCGCCATGCCTCGCAACAAGCGCTTTCGCCGAAGCGTCCGGGCGCGTCGCGCCGCCGAACACGCCAAACCACCCTCCACCAAGGAGATGTTTCGCCTGCTGACCAAATCCAGTCAGCGGCGTTACGTACGCCTTCGGAAACTCGAAAAAGAGATTTCCGCCCATTACCGCAAGCTGAGCTACGCAACGCAGGGCCTGCTGGAAAGCCACCTCAGGAAGATCGACGGGCTGCTGAATTCGTACCTGAACATGCTGTACCAGAAGCAGCGGTACGAACTTTCGACGCACAGCAGCCGGGAACGGGAAGTGGTCCAGTCCATTGCGCACCTTCGCACCGACATGCTGGACGATTCCGAAAAGGTGCGGGCCATCAAGAAACGCCGCCTCCGGGTGCTGGAACAGCGCTTGCAGCGTTTCAAGAAAGGCGTGGAGCAGCTGGAGGTCCTCGATGCGCAAATCGAGACGATCGAGGACGTCGTCAAGTATATTCACGAACAATCCCTGACGCTCCGCAATCCGGAGGAGATCACGTTCCAGCTCGACACGCTTCTGCAGGAAGTAGGGGAAACGGAGGCCGCCATCTCTGAAATCGAGGACATCTTCGCGCCCACCGCAAACCTGCTGGACGACATGGCCAGCTTCCAGCCGGAAGAGGACGCCGGCGACGCGCTCCATTCCAGCGTCTCGCGCACAAGAACCTGACGCGAATGACGTTCGCGATCGCGATCATTTTCCTGATGCTCGCCCTGAGCGCGTTTTTCTCGGGTTCCGAAATCGCTTTCGTGGTTGCGAACCGCCTGCGCGTGGAGGTGCTTGCGCGCCGACGCGGCGTCGTGGGCCGCATCGTAAGCGACTTCATCCAGACCCCCTCCGCGTTCCTGACCACCACCCTGGTCGGCAACAACATTTCGCTCGTCGTCTTTTCCACGCTCACCGCATTTTACCTGGACCCGCCGCTCCATCGCCTCTGGGACGCCTCCGGGCTGGGCAGTTCGGGCGTCGAGGCCGCCGTACTGATTACCCAAACGCTCGCGGCCAGCGCCCTCGTGCTCGTATTCGGCGAGATTCTCCCGAAATCCATCATGCGGGAAGCCGCGAACCGGGCGGTGTTCCTGCTGGCCATCCCCCTGCGCATATCGTATTACCTGTTGCTCCCGCTCGTCAAAACGGCCGCCGGGGCCGCCACGCTGCTCATGCGCCTCTTTCGCGTCGAGGCGGATACGTTCGTCGGGTTCATGCGGCGAGACTTCGAAGCCATCATCCAGGAAAGCCGGGAAAGCGGCGAACTCGATCTCGACGAAGAAGAAACCGAGATGCTTTCGAACGTTTTTGCGATGAACGCGCTGCGCGTGAAGGAGTCGATGGCGCCGCGGACGGAAATAGAAGCCGTCGAGGAGCACACCCCGGTCGATGCGTTGCTGCGCCGCTTCATTGAAACGGGACATTCCAAATTGCCCGTCTACCAGCGCAATATCGACCATATCGTGGGGATGGTCTTTGCGTACGACCTGTTCCACGGCCCCGAAACCATGCAGGAAATCATGCGCCCGGTGCAATTCGTCCCGGCGGCCAAGCGGTCGAAAGATTTGCTGCGGGAATTTCTCGAAACCAATACGTCCGTCGCCATCGTAATCGACGAATACGGCGGCACGGCAGGCCTGGTAACGCGCGAGGATTTGCTGGAGGAGCTTTTCGGCGACATCCAGGACGAATTCGACACCGAGCAGGAAGTCCTCCGGCAAGTGGGCGAGAACCGGTACATCGCCGCGGGGCGGGCGGAAATCGACGAACTGGCGGATCGGTTCGGGATTGCGCTGCCCGAAGGGGACTACGAAACGCTGGCGGGCTATTTGCTGGACCGGATCGGCTCCATCCCCGCGCCGCAGGAGCATTTCGCCTTCGACGGCTACCGGTTCGACGTCCTGAAAGCCGAAGCCAACCGGATCGAACTGGTCCGCCTCTCCAAACGCGACGCCTGACAAGGCCCCTCGGGCAACCGGCGCGGCGGATTACGAATTCGGCGCGGCGCTTCGCTCCGACAACGCGGCGCTCCGGCAATACGCCCCCACCACCCGGAGGTGCGCGCCCAGCGCCGGCGCAAGCCCCATCTTGCGCAGCCTTTCGGACGGCGTGTCAGGCAATTTGGGCGGACTGATGCGGCCCATCCAGAATTCCATTCCGTTTACGAGCGCCTCCTCCCCGGGAAACGCGGCTTCGGCGAACTGCCCTTCATAGAATTGCTGCTTGCGCCGCAATCGGGCGTCCACCGCTTCGACCGCCGCCGGATCGGCGAGGGACGGGTCGTTGCGGTCAAGCATTTCGAGGCCCGTGAGATAGCGCCGGTACGCAAACGGCAACGACGACAGGGCAGGCCCCGCAGCCGCCGCGCCCGCTGGCCATTCCCGAAGCCCCGCCTGCGCCGCCCGCAACGTAACGACGGACACAAGGCACAGCGTTTCCTCCGCCACCAGATCGGGGTCCGCGTCCGCTATGTCCCGAAGGATGGCGCCCGCCAGTTCCTGCGCAACGTTCAGCGCGCCCAGCGAGCAAAAAGCCACCGTACGGGTAATCATCGCGTGATCCGGTCAGGGTCGCCGGCGCCTATTTCTTCTTGTCGGCGACGTCTTCTCGCCCGATGGAATCCCGCATGCGCGTGTCCGCCTCCACATTCCGCAGCGTGTAGAAATCCATGGCGCCGATGTTGCCGTTGCGCAGCGCGTCCGCCAGCGCCTTGGGCACCTCCGCCTCGGCGGAAACCACCTTGGCGCGCTGTTCCTGCACGGCGGCGCGCATTTCCTGCTCCCGGGCCACCGCCGAGGCGCGGCGTTCTTCGGCTTTGGCGCGGGCCACTTGCAGGTCGGCCTCCGCCTGATCGGTCTGCAACTTGGCGCCGATATTCTCGCCCACGTCCACGTCGGCGATATCGATAGAGAGAATTTCGAACGCCGTCCCGGAATCAAGGCCCTTGGACAACACCACCTTGGAAATAGAATCGGGATTTTCCAGAACCAGCGCATGCGTTTCGGAAGAGCCGATGGTGGACACGATTCCCTCGCCCACCCGCGCAATAATCGTTTCCTCGCCGGCCCCGCCCACCAGGCGCTCGATATTGGCCCGCACCGTAACGCGGGCGATGGCGCGTACCTGAATGCCGTCCTTGGCCACGGCGGACACGGCGGGGGTTTCGATCACTTTGGGGTTCACGGACACCTGCACGGCCTCGAATACGTCCCGTCCCGCCAGGTCGATGGCCGTTGCGCGCTCGAACGCAAGATCAATGCTGGCCTTGTCCGCCGAAATCAGCGCGTTCACCACCTTTTGCACATTCCCCTGGGCCAGATAATGCGCTTCGAGTTGCGGGGTATCCACATAGATGCCTGCCTTGTGCGCGGTGATGAGCGGCTTGACGATGCGAACGGGGGGCACCTTCCGCAGCCGCATCCCCACCAGGTCGCGGAACAGTTTGAGCCGGACGCCGGAGAAATAGGCCGTTACCCACAGCCCGAGCGGCACGAAATACAGCAGAAAAACGAAAAAAAGAACGATCAGCGCGATAACCAGCAAGCCGAGCGTGGTGAAAAGGCTTTCCATGCGAAGGGAGGAATCTCGTGAAAAAATAAAGACAGCAAACAGCCGTACGGGAGTATACGACAAAACCGCCGGATGGTTACGGCGGGTCCGAATCCGAAGCGCGTTCGTACCGCCCGCTTGCGCCGCCCTCCTTGGCCAGCAACCGGATATCCGAAATGAGAATATCTTTCGAAATCCCCTTGCACATGTCGTACAGGGCAAGGCACGCCACGGACGCGGCGGTCAGTGCCTCCATCTCGACGCCCGTCTGGCCCACGGTGCGGACGCGGGCGCGCACGGCGATCGAAAAGTCTTCTTCGCGGGCGTCGAACGTAACCTCCACGCCCGCCAGCGCCACATTGTGGCACAGGGGAATGAGTTCGGACGCGCGCTTGGCCGCCTGGATGCCCGCCAGTTGCGCCGTACACAACACATTGCCTTTGGGCGCGGCGCCGGAAAGCGCGGCGCGAAACGCTTCCTCGCCCAAATGCACCCGCCCCGCCGCCGTCGCCATGCGGGCCGAATCGGGCTTGGCGCCCACGTCCACCATACGCACGCCGCCCTCGGGATGCAGATGGGTCAGGGAAGAAGCGTCGTCTGGCATGGCGGCGGGCAAGGAAAGGGAAGTGGATGGCGGACGAAAAACGGCCCGGACGTGCAGCCCGGAAAACGCCGCGGGTACGGCGGCAAGGGGAATATAGGGAAAAGCGGGGCGGGGCGGCCTCGTTTTATCGCGGGCTGTCGGGGAAATGTTGAAACTGTAGCAAAGTGAATCCTATTTATAATATACGAAATTATGGAACCAAAGTAAAACAATAAGCAAATTAAAATCTACGTCTTTTTAGGCAAGTTTTCGAGGCGTTCCGGATATTTTTTTCCCGTTAGTTTCTGCAATCGCTCCAGTTCTTGCCTATACATTTTAGCTTTTTGTCGTTCCACAATGTAACGAGTAGAAAAAAACCAAAGTATTATACTAATAGAAGGTGTTAAAAACAAAATCAAATTTGGTGTTTCTCCTTGTACATTTAATATTTGAATTACATTATATAGGTTATATAAAATAAAAATTGTAGTGATCGCAAAGATAACCCATGCAATAATTTGGGCTTTAATGATTTTATCACTATTTTTATTCATTGCACTATCCTCCATGTGGGCTTCTTTTATTGCAATGTGTCTTATAACATTCCCGGAGCCGGTGGATAGCATAAGTACTTCCAACCCCGCCTAACACGACCGAAGTCCAAGCCAACCACCCCGCGGGCCCCGAGGCAATAGCAGTCCCAACACTACCTATCCCCACACCAAGCATAAGCGCATCCATATCACATTGCCTAACCCCCATATCGCAACGGCCATTCCGGGTTACCATCTGGATATTTTCGGCGCATCGCTCATAGGGAGTCTGTGTTTTATACTGCCCTGCCATATTTGAAGGCGCATATGGATTAATTTTCGGACGTGAAGCGGGTTGACCTATCAAATGCCCACAGTACCGTTGTAAATCCGATGTAGCATTTCCAGATAATTGTATCTTCATAATAGGTACGGCTGTATTATTATACGCCATATCTCGTTTATGGCTTCGCCATATAACAAAGATTATCATAAACATTGATAATGATATACAAAACCAAAAAAATAATTTTTGATCCCGTTTACTTTTGAATTTAATTAAAGGCATGATATTAACCTGTGTTAGTTACGATGTAGTACAGCAGAACCCGGCCAGAACCGAGCACCGATTCCCCGAAAGCGGGCGCGTATCCATAGTCTAACGCCCCGCCTGGACAATGTCAAGCCCTTGTCTGAATTTTTTTTCGGGCCGCTTCCCTGTGGGGTTCGTGGATTCCTTCGTACTCTTCGACGAGGCGTTCCGTTCGGCAAAGGTAGCATATCCATTCCGCCCGCCATACGCCTTTCTTCGCCTTCGAGGCCCAAAGCATAACGCCGCCTTTCTCTTCGCGCACAGGGTACAGGGGAAAGGATTCGGGATTTTGACGCGGAACCCGCCTGCGGTTTCAATGCAGTTCGGTTCGGGATCGGTTCGTTTCATGGGTTCGGTACGTGTAAGGGGTTCGCAGGCGTTGGCCGCTTTCTTTGCGCAGGAAGGCGAAACCGTTTCGCGCCTTCGCAAGCGTTCCGCATCGCGCCGTAAACGCGCCCAGAACGCCCGCAAGGCCGCGCATCGAGGCCGAAAGAACCCGTAACGCGGCGGAAACCGTGCGGAAACAGCGCGTAAACGCGGCGTATCTACCAGAGGCGCGGCAAAATCACCGTGTAACAACCCTAAATTAGCCGTAAAACCGCTAAAAACAGCTGAAAACAGTAGTAAAACGCAAAAACCCCGAAGCATTAGGCGGCAAGCATGGCACATCCAAGGGATCCGCGGCGCGGCCTGCCGGGCAAACGCCCGGTTTACTGGGTTCTTACGCCGGAGTTTAAGGGGCGCGAAGGCACGGAACGGGTTCTCGCGCAAGCCCGCAGGGCGCGAATGGCAGCCAGCGCGTGGCACGTTTTCGCGTTTTTGCACGCGGCGGCGGCGCGGGGAGACTACGGCGGCCTATCGCAGGACGAGATTGGGCGCGATACGGGATATTCTCCGCCTTCGGTTTCCGTCGCCGTCCACATGCTCGCGGATTGGGGCGCGATAGCCAACGCGCGGGACTTCGAGGACGTGGAAGAACTGGAGCCGGAACCCGCGTCACATATTAAATCAGTTTATCGAGATGTATCAAGCGCGTCGCGTTCCTGCATATACTGCTCGCAGGGGACATGTCGGTAAGGTTCGCGAATACCCGACACGGCTTCAGATACAGTCTGTTGAAGATAGTTTACATCCCAATCATCGGTAATGCGACGCTTGTAAAGTTCGTCCTCATCATTAGCTATAGCCTCTGCCATTGCGATAAGTTCGATATCTCTAATCGCAGAAGCGAGTTTAATAGCGGGCATTAACAAGAACCATTCGCCGAGATCATCCTCGTTAGAAATATAGCGCAGGGCTATCTCTCTGAGTTGTTCCTGCTCGGCGGAGTTAAAAGCGTCCAGGCCCCAGTGATCGACCATCATTGTAAGAACATGTAATCCTCCATTCATGGCCCCTTCATTTACAGGTTCGTTCGCGTAAACGAATTGCAGAACAGGTCGTATAGCTTCCTGTCCCATATCGATCCAGTCAGGATAACCACCGCAGCAAAGCCAGGGAAGAAGCACGTCGATATACGCAGGATCGAACATACGCATCACTTCGCCAGACAAAGTAAGGCCTATAGCATCGTCGGGACCGAGCGCCCAGTGAGGACCTTCGCCAAGAAGATATTTTCTTCTGCGCTCGTTCTCTATCGCAAGCGCATCGACGAGCGCGGCGCGGAGCTGAGGCGTTCGATCTTCTTCAGATACGCGCAGGTATTCTTCGAACGCAGAAGCCATGACGGCGCGATCACTACTGACAAGATCCATCGAAACGGCTTGCTGAGAACGCGTGGAAACGCTCGCCTTTTGTTGAGCGAACAGAGGAAAAGGGGCCAACCAGATAGCCAGAAGCGCGAAAAACGAAACAGAGCGCAAGATCGAAGTCATGAGGGACTTAAAGGATTCGGGTTAGAGGGATGGGAAGAAGCGATTTCAACCAAGTTGAAGATGCAAATGAGGATTATCGGGATAAGTCTCCCAGGATTCATGTCGAAGACGAGGGTAGATGCCGTTTTTAATTTCAACAAATCTATCCCAGAGAGTCTTATTATCGCCAGTACGAAAATCCACGGCCCTGCCGTACATGTGACGACTTGTAGTAGGGTATGCACTACCTACATTCGTATTTCCTTGAGGACAGCGATAACCGGAATCGAGAATTATTCCGGAGTTGTATTTATGACGAATCTTATCTATCGTGTTTAGCAAGGTAGTATTAATAATGCCCCATTCTTTATGTTTTTGATATTCTACTCCATTTGAAAATCGTCCATTAAGTTCTCTCCAAGTAAAATAAGTACTATTTACGTTAGTCCTGATATCACTGCATGAAGGAGTCCATTTTACTCCTAAATCTTCATACTCGTCGATCAAATCACATATGACCTGCTGTCCACATTCGCATTCTTCTTCCTCTTCTTCACCATCACCATCACTGCCGTCGCTGCCGCCGCCACCACCGCCACCACCGCCGCCGCCGCCACCACCGCTACCACCGCCACCTGTATTATAACAAACATCTACACACAAAAGTTCTAAACCATAAGGTCTGCAAAAAGGAGGTGAATCGCCCGAATAAACACAAAGCATACCTTTTGCGAATTCACAACGTTGAAAACATATTGTGATAATATGTTTTATTGAATTTATAGAACCAATTTTAACAAATTGTCCAGTTTCTATTTGCCTTGTAACATGATCTAAAGAAAGTTCAACAGGAATTTGACCTGGACGATAAGCATATGAATCAACATCTTCGAATAAGATAGTATAGCGTGATACTGTTATTTCCATTTCACCGAAATCATTCGCTACGTATTGTTCTACATAATTAGCAAAATCATTTTTGGACAATTCTTCTTCACTGGAAAAAACAATAAAATTACCCGAAATTATATCTCCCGAAGGTTCCATATTCATAATGAGCGTACGAACGTGATACGTAGTACTGTCATAACGTTCGTCTGTATACTCTCCAAGCGTCGTTGTCAGAACAAGCGTTTCTTCCGTTCCATCGATAGACAAAACAACCGATTTATCCCAATCCGGAGGAAATTTCTCTATGAAAGCAAGTAACGCAAGCGAATCTTCGTCTCCTTCAACCTTCGACAAATGCTCTGAAACCTCGATCTCCACTTGTTCCACGTACCAGGCTCGGGCCTTGGCCGTCAGGCCATCGCTCGGAACGATGTCGTCCAGAGAGGAGAAATCCGCACCAGAATCGCAGCTCGATAGAAAGAGCGCGGCGACGAACAGGCCGCAAAGGACAGGGAGAACGCCGCAAAGGAAAGACCGAGTACGCATGATCGAGGGAATACAGGAGTGGTCCGTAAAAACTGGACAGGTTTGCGGGATTCGTTTTAGGTGCAGCTTTGCGGTGGGTTCTGCCGCCTGCGCCAGCGGATCATACCTGTAGTATACGTCATCGAGCGTGAGGTTGTCAAGGCCCTGGTGCGGGCGTTCTTCGTTGAAGTAGCGGACGTAGGCGGCGTAAACCACAGCAATTTTATACCTAAACTCCTGTCCAGTTTTTACGAACCACTTCTCCCGGCGATCCCTAACCCCCAACGTTTATCAGTGAGATGAGCAGAGCCTGCAAGAAAGCCGCCAGTGCTCCACCCTCCAGACCGCCCCTGAGCAATTCTGTGTTGAGCCCAGCTTCAATGGCGATAAACACAGCACCAAGCGAGAGCATTAAGAGCCACTGTATCCAAGGAGCCGTCGCATCATTATCACCAGGCCGCGACACAGCCGATACAGCTTTGATTTCCGATTGCTGGACCTGCGTGGAAGCATCGTTCCCGTCGTTCCCGCCATTCCGCGACGCCAGCCCGTCCGGCGATTGGCCGAACTTCCGGCACAACGCCAACTGCTCCAGCTCCGCCTCGGTGCTACGAACCAATTCGTCGGGACCCTGGGACTGGCTGGAACCGCCCGGCCCGAGCGGATCGCTCAACTTGGCCCGGAGGTTGCTCAAACTCAGGTTGACATAGTCCTGAAGATCAAGCCGCAAGCTGGCCAGGAGGCTTTGGTGGGCCGACTGCCACAATCCGCCCGGCTTGGACGCACAGTCCGGAAAACGCAGCGGGTACGGCGGCAAGGAGAATATAGGGAAAAGCACGGCGGGCGGCCTCTTTTTATCGCGGCCTGTCAGGGAAATCAGGCCCCGAATCCGCTAAAAAAGCGTGCCTATCCGCCTCATTTCCGTACATTGCCTGTAACCGTTCGGGGTTATCGAGCGTATAATGATACTGTGCCCCGTTTCTACAAAGCAGTCCCCTTACATGGAAATGATTGCGCTCATAACGACAAGCGGTATAGGATTGGCTGGCGTTGTCGTCGCCATCCTCGCGCTTGTGTCCAGAAAAAAGGAAGTCCGCAAGAGCCATCGGCGAGAAGAAGAACTCTTGTTTCGCCAGAACGTCGATTCGAGATTCTCCGATATGAATAGCAATATGGAGAACCGGTTTTCGGAGATTCGACAAGAAATGAGAGAGGATAAAAAGGAGATCCGGCAAGCAATGGACAAGGGGTTCGAATCCGTGCGAGAGGATATTCGCTCCCTCCGCCCGTAGGCGGATTATTGCCCAATAACGTCGAATGAGGCAGATATGCCGGTTTTTTAAAGGAAATACTGAAGCTGTACACCCCGCAAAGCCCTCATTCCCCCCGCCGTTCCACCCAGAGCGTCACGGGACCGTCGTTCGCGAGGCGCACCTGCATCATGGCGCCGAACACGCCCGTCTGGACCGGGGCGGCCAGTTGCGCGGACAGCCGCTCGACGAACGCATCGTACAGGGCTTCGGCCTGTTCGGGAGGCGCGGCGTCCACGAAAGAAGGCCGGTTGCCCCGCCGCGCGTCCCCGTACAAGGTGAATTGCGACACCACGAGCGCTTCGCCCCCCGCCTCGGCGAGCGACCGGTTCATTTTGCCTTCCTCGTCGGAAAAGATGCGCAGGCGGGCGCACTTTCGGACCAGCCAGTCCAGTTCCGCGTCCGTATCCGCGCGGTGCGCGCCAAAAAGAACAAGCATGCCGGGGCCTATGCGCCCGACTTCCTTCCCCTCGACTTCGACTGAGGCTTCCGTTACCCGTTGAATCAATGCAACCATGTCGTTATTCCAATAAACTCCGAAGATACCCGGCCAGCTGCCGGAGCGCCGCGCCGCGGTGGCTTATCGCGTTCTTTTCGCGGGCGGTCAATTCCGCAAAGGCCCGGCCTGCGCCGTCCGGCGCGAAAATACGATCATAGCCGAACCCCATGCTCCCCCGCTCTTCGGCGAGAATCGCGCCCTCGCACGTCCCCTCGAAAAAGCGAACGCCCGTCTCGTCCGCAAAGGCAATCACCGTGCGAAACCGGGCAGAGCGGTCCCGAACGCCCTGCATGTCGGCAAGCAGTTTCCGGCGGTTCGCCGCATCGTCCGCAGCGGGGCCCGCGAACCGGGCCGAACGTACGCCGGGCAAACCGCCCAGCGCATCCACTTCCAGCCCCGTATCGTCCGCCAGCGCAGGCAATCCGCCGAAGGCATGCAACGTTTCCGCCTTCTTGCGCGCATTGCCTTCGAGCGTGTCGGCGTCCTCCTCGACGAGCGGCGCACCGGCCATTTCCGACGCCGGACGGAGCGCAATCGGTAGATCCGACAGGACGAGGCGCATCTCCGCAACCTTGCCCGGATTCCTGGTGGAAAGAAGAAGCGTCATCATGCAGGAACAATTCGTTCGCAGCGTTCGTTTTAGTAGACTACCGTAAAAAACGGTTCATCCGCCCGGCGCGTTCGCCCGCCCCCGACGAGCCCGCCGGCCACCATCCGATACGCAAGGAGAATCATTTTGTCCGTAGGAGTCAAGGTTAGAGACAGCGAATCCATCGATCGCACCCTGCGCCGTTTCAAGCGGGCCGTGAATCGTAGCCGCGTACTGCGCATCTACCGCGCGAATATGGCTTTCACGAAGCCTTCCGAAGAGCGGCGGCTCGCCCGCGAGAAATCGCATCGCATGTCCAGAAAACATTCCAGAAGGCACTAAACCCGACCAGCGCGCGGGTTTCGGGCGTTTACCGAAACGGCTCCCAGGCAGGCAGGCGGGATCTTCCCAGCACCGCGCCAAGGATATGTTCGGTTTCGGCTTTGTGCATTTCCGCGCTGCCCGTCGCGGGGCTTGCGCTGCCCGGACGTCCGACATAGGCCGTGCGTCCGTGCCCCACGCGGCTTACCTTGGCGAGCAAGGCATCCAGGCGGGACTGCATGTACGTCCAGGCGCCCATATTGGCGGGCTCTTCCTGCACCCAGCACACCTCGGCGGCGTCTCCGTACCGCACCAGTTCGGTCAATACCTCTTCTTCGGGGAATGGATAGTGCTGCTCGATGCGGGTAATGGCGATGGACGTATCCTCTTTCTTGCGCAGCGCCTGGATCAGGTCGTAATACACCTTGCCTGTGCATAATACGTGCCGCCGCACGGCATGCGGGTCGGCGGCGGACGGAATCACCTTCCGAAATCCCCCCTCGACGAGTTCCGACGCGGAAGAAACGAAAAGCGGATGGCGAAGCAAACTCTTCGGCGCCATCACAATGAGCGGTTTGCGGTCGGACCAGTGCGCCTGCCGCCGGAGCGCATGGAAATAATTGGCCGGGGTCGTAATGTTGCATACGATCATGTTCTCCTCGGCGCACATCTGCAAAAAACGCTCGAGGCGCGCAGACGAGTGCTCGGGACCCTGCCCTTCCCATCCATGCGGAAGCAGCGCGACCAGGCTGCTCTGCTGCGCCCATTTCGCCTCCGCCGCCGCAAGGAACTGATCGAACACGATCTGGGCGCCGTTGGCGAAATCTCCAAACTGCGCTTCCCAGATCACAAGCGCGGAAGGATCGGCCACGGAATAGCCGTATTCAAAACCGAGCACGGCGTATTCGGAGAGGAGCGAATCGTAAATACGGAGTTTGGCCTGGCCGTCCCGGATGTTGTTCAGCGGAATGTATTCCCGCCCCGTTTGCTGGTCGTACAGCACCGCATGACGCTGACTGAACGTGGCCCGGCACGAATCCTGGCCGCTTAGCCGGACCGTCGTCCCCTCCAGAAGCAACGACCCGAAAGCCAGCGCCTCGGCGTACGCCCAGCCGACTTGCTGTTTTTCGAGGTACAGCCCCTTGTTTCGCTGGAACTGGCGCACGAGTTTCTTGTGCACCCGCACGTTGTCGGGGAAATCCGCCATGGCGTGGGCCACGGCGTGCAAGTCTTCTTCCGACGCTGCGGTCTCTGGCTCCTCGACCGACAGCGGCGCGGGCGCGGCCAGCGCGGCAGCGAGGTTCTTGGCCCGCGCAGCGTCCATGGAAGTCGTGCGGTCAAAGGCGTCCTGCAACCGGTCCCGATAGTCCCGCAAAATCTCTTCCGCTTCTTCGGGGTTCATTTCCCCTCGGCGCAGCAGCAGTTCCGTATACAATTTTCGGGGGGACCGTTTCTCCTCGATCTTCCGATAGAGCAGCGGCTGGGTGTAGGTCGGTTCGTCGCCCTCGTTGTGTCCGCGCACCCGATAGCACAACATGTCGATGACGACATCCTTGTTGAACGCGTTGCGGTATTCGAGCGCCAGCTTCACCACCCGTACGCACGCCTCCGGGTCGTCCCCGTTCACATGAAAAATGGGGGCCTGAATGGTGCGCGCCGTATCCGTGGCGTACGTGGAACTGCGGGCGTCCGCGGGAGACGTGGTGAAGCCAATCTGGTTGTTGATCACGATATGAATCGTGCCGCCGGTCTTGTATCCGGCCAGTTGGCTCAGATTGAGCGTTTCGGTTACTACGCCTTGTCCGGCGAACGCCGCGTCGCCATGGATCAGCAGCGGAATAACCACGTCGCGAGACTCCGCTTCGAGCAAACCCGCAGCGCCGTATTGCAGAAGGTCCTGCCGGGCGCGCACCATCCCTTCGACGATCGGATTGACCGCCTCCAGGTGGCTGGGATTGGAGGCCAGCATGAGTTGCACGGTGGCCCCTGCGGGCGAGGTATGCTCCCCGTGCGCCCCCACATGGTACTTTACGTCGCCCGAACCCTGCGTCGTGGAAGGATCGATGTTCCCCTCGAATTCGGAGAAAATGGCTTCGTAGGGCTTGTTGAGAATGTTCGCAAGAATGTTCAGTCGGCCCCGATGCGCCATGCCAAT
Organism: Rhodothermales bacterium; assembly: GCA_022821845.1. Classification (GTDB taxonomy): domain Bacteria; phylum Bacteroidota; class Rhodothermia; order Rhodothermales; family VXPQ01; genus VXPQ01. The sequence continues at coordinate 60,986 of JAJECT010000018.1, forward strand.
CACCACCTCCTGCACGTCGTGGTCCGCCGCTTCGGACAACATGGCGTCGATCATCGGAATGACCGACTCGGCTCCCTCCAGCGAAAAGCGCTTGTGGCCTATGTATTTCGTATGCAGAAACCGCTCGAACGCCTCCGCCGCGTTCAGTTTCTGGAGAATGCGCCGCTTGGCGTCGGGGCTTACCGGCTCCTCGCGTCCAGTGGGTTCGAGCCGGTCCTGAAGCCACCGCTTTTCGGTGGGGCTCGATATGTGCATATACTCGATGCCGATCTTGCGGCAATAGGTGGTCCGCACGATCTCCACGATATCGCGAAGCGGCAATACGTCCTGGCCGCCCAGCCCGCCCGTCAGGAATTCCCGGTCCAGGTCCCAGATGGTCAATTCGTACCAGAAAGGGTCCAGTTCGGGATGATACATCCAGTTGTAGCCCAGCGGGTTGATGTCCGCCTGCAAATGTCCGCGCACCCGATGCTCCCGAATAAATTGCAGCACGCGCCCCTGCTTGTGCACCATATCGACGCGATCCTCGGGGCCGCCTCCGCCAATCTGCGGCGTCGTATCCGTCGAAAGTTCGTACGGCTGATAGGGTATGTTCAGCTGTTCGAAAATCTGCTGGTAGAATCCGTGCTTGCCAAGCAACGTGTCTGCGACATACAGCAGAAACGCGCCGCTTTCGGCGCCCTGGATAATGCGGTGATCGTACGTGGAGCTAAGGTTCATCACCGGAGAAATGCCCGCCTTGCTCACCGCTTCGGGCGGATAGGAATGGTATTCCGGGGGATACCCGATGGCGCCCGCGCCGATGATCACGCCCTGTCCCGGCATAAGCCGCGCCACGCTCATGTTGGTGCCGATCATACCCGGATTGGTGAGCGTGGCGGTCGTGCCTTCGAAATCCGCGACGCCGAGCTTGCCCTTCCGCGCGCGGCGAATAATATCGTTGTAGATGCCCATCAACTGGGGAAAACTCATGCGTTCCGCTCCCTTGATGTTGGGCACGAGCAAGGTCCGCTTGCCTCTCCGCTCTATGTCGATGGCAAGCCCCAGATTGACCTGTTCCGGGGCAATGTGCCGGGAAACCCCGTCTTCCCGCAGAAAGGTCGTATTCATGTTGGGGAACCGGGCCAGCGCCTTGACGAGCGCCCACATGATCAGGTGGGTAAACGACACCTTCTCCCCGCCCTGGTGCTGCTGGTACGCATTGATCAGCAAGCGATTCTCGATCATCAATTTGACCGGAACGGTCCGCACGGACGTAGCCGTGGGAATGCCCAGGCTCGCCTCCATGTTCTCGACGATCTTCGCTTGCGAACCCCGAATAGCGTCTTTGGGCGCCTTCGGCCGGTCCGGAGCGGGCGGCGCTTCCGAGGCGGGCGCAGCCCCGTCTCCCTGTTCGGGCGTCGGTTCCACAACCACCTCCTCGTGGGAAGGCGACGAAACCTGCCGGGCCGCGGCCACCGCCCGAAACGGCTCGTCGGGGGTGTAGTCGGCAAAGAATTCCCGCCAGGTCTCGGAAACGCTTTCCGGATCTTCAAGAAATTGGTGGTACAGGTTCTCGATGTATCCCGTATTGAATCCGAGCGCGCTCATAATGTTGGGTCGTTGACCAAGTTTGGCGAGAATCTGGCCTTCCATACCGTCAACGATACCGCCTGAAATCGGTTCTCTGTGCGGCGACGGAAGGGGTTCCTATGTTCTTGACGCTTGTCCTTTGCGGTCGCCGCGTCGCTTGCCAGGCGGCAACCATCCCTGCGCGCGATACCACGCGATCGTATCCGCAACCCCCTCCTGCAACGACAGGGCGGGACGGTAGCCGAGCAGCCGGCGGGCCTTGTCTATGGAGCACATCTTGCAAGCATACCGAATTTCCCGCGCCTTTTCCCGGTGAAAAGGCGGAAGCGCCCCCCACAACCGGAAAACCCCTTCCGTCACGGCGCCCGACAGGCTCACAAGCGGCGGCGGCACGGATACGGTCAGGGCGTTTCGGCCCAGCGCCGCCGCCGAGGCTTCCTTGAGATCGCGCCACGAATAATGCGCCTCGCCGCCGAGAAAAAATGTTTCGCCCGCCGCGTCCGGCGCCTCCGCCGCAGCGATCATCCCGCGCACCAGGTCGCGGGCGTGGACCAGGCTCATCGCGGGGGCGCGGGCGTCGCCGACGACCGGGCACAAACCCATGTTCGCCATCCGGAAAAATGCATACAGGTCCGCTTCCCTTGGCCCGTACACCGTGGAGGGCCGCACGATGACGAGCGGGAGGCGGTCCCGCCATGCAGCAAGGGCTTCCTCCATGCGCGCTTTGCTCGCGCCATACCGACTGAGCGGGCGCATGGCGCTTTCTTCCGTGGCTACGGGGTCTTCGCAGCGCCCGATTACCGCAAGCGAACTGGTGACCACCACGCGGCGGACGCCCGGATTCACGCGGGCAAGAACTTCCATCAAGCGCAGCGTCGCCTCGACGTTTCCCTCTTCGAGCGCCGCATCCTCCCGGGCGCGCGTAACGCCCCCGTTATGATACACATAGTCCACGTCGCGCACGGCGTCGGCGACAAGCGCCTCGTCGAACAAATCGCCGCGCGCCTCGCGGATCGGGAGGCCCTCCAGCCACTTGCGGCGGGTGCGCACCAGACATCGCACCTCGCCAAGCCCCCGCTGGAGCAGCGCCTCGACGAGATGGCTTCCTATAAACCCTGTGCCGCCGGTAACGAATGCTTTTTCCATACGACAGAATACGCAATCCGTAACGATAAAAGGATACTCTGATCAAATCCGCTTCGCTCAGCGCGTCACTATTGCCCGCAAAGACCGTCCTGCCCGGATCATTGAAATCAGCAGAAAATACAGTAGATTCGGTACGTTGCGTCCGTGACGCGCCCTTCGGGAGGCTGCGAGCGGCACGCTGGCTGTGTCATTCCTCATTATGTGGGACCTGCCACATTGCTTCGTCATTCCTTGCCAGCGCACCCCTCGCATGCCTCTGAGCTTCGCGGATTTAATCAGAGTATCCTAAAGAATACGCAGGTTACGTTTTTCTGCGCAGTTTGACCACGTTCTCAACGTGGGGCGTGTGCGGAAACAGGTCCACGGGCTGCGCCGCCTCGATGCGATACGCGTCCCGCAACAAACCCAGGTCGCGCGCCTGCGTCCTCGGATTGCAACTTGCGTACACGAACCGCCGGGGACCCGACGCGGCGATCTGCTCGACTACTTTCGGGTGCAGGCCGGCCCGCGGCGGATCGACGAGGAGCACGTCCGCCGCGCCATGCCGCGTCGCGAAATCGGGACCGAACATGGTCGCCACATCTCCCTGCACGAAGGTGCAATTGTCCACGCCGCTCGCCCGGGCGTTCGCGCGCGCGTTCCGAACCGCCTCTTCTATAAGTTCCACGCCCGTCACGCAGCGTACGGCGTCCGCCACAAAGATGGATATGGTCCCCGCCCCGCAGTACAAATCGTAGACCCTGTCCTCCGATTGCAGTTCGGCGAACGCGCGCACCGTCTCGTACAGCCGCTCCGCCTGGGCCGTATTGGTCTGAAAAAAGGAATTGGCCGCAATCTCGAACGTATGCGGCCCGATCCGGTCGCGAATGACGCCGGGGCCAAACACGGTTTCGATCCGTTCGCCGAACGCCGTTTGCGCCTTCCCCGTATGAATCGTATTGACGAACGTGGTTACGTTGAGGAAATCCTGTCGCAGGAAGGCGGCCAGCTCGCCCATGCGCTCCGCATCGAATCCGTTTGTCACCAGATTGACCATGACGTCGCCCGTGCGTTCGCCGGTCCGGATGGCCAGATGCCGCAAAAAGCCGGTGTGCTTGCGTATGTTCCAGGGCGCCCAACACTTCTCCCGAACAAAATCCCGAATCCGGTTCACCATGTCGGCGCTCGCCGTCGATTGGAGATGGCATTCGTGGACGTCGAGCACCTTGTCGAAATGCCCCGGAACGTGCAAGCCCAGCGCAAAACGGGTGTCGAAGCGCCCGCCCGAATCGATTTCCGCGCGCGTCAGCCAGCGATTCGCGCTGAACGAAAATTCCATCTTGTTGCGGTAGAAATAGCGCTTCTCCGACCCGATGGCCGGGCGCACCGAAACCTCCGGGAACCCGCCGACGCGCGCGAGGGCGTCCCGTACGCTTTCCGTCTTGGCGTCAAGCTGGGCCTGGTATTCCACATGCTGCCACCGGCATCCGCCGCACGTCCCGAAATAGGCGCACGCCGGCGGCACGCGCAGCGCGCTCGGCGACAACACCTCCTCTATCGCCGCCTCGGCATAGCCCTTTTTCTTCTTGTACACGCGGGCGCGCACGCGATCCCCCGGCACCGCCCAGGGCACGAAAACCACGAACCCGTCCACGCGGGCAAGCGACCGTCCGCCGTCGGCGAATTTTTCAATGGGTATTTCGATATGCTCGCCGCGCGCTACCATGCGGTCGCCTCCCTGTCGATAAAAAATGCGTTGCCGAAAGCCAATGTCCTGAAACAAAGGTCTTAAAACCAGTGTCCTGAAAAGCGTGTCCTAAAGGATACTCTGATCAAAACCACTTCGCTCAGCGCGTCGCTATCCCCGCCAAAAAACGTCATACCCGAATCATGGACATCAGCAAGAAACACCGTAGATTCGGTATGTCGTGGACGCGACGCGCCCTTCGGGAGGCTGCGAGGGGCACGCTGGCTGCGTCATTCCTCATTACGTGGGGCCTGCCACGCTGCTTCGTCATTCCTTGCCAGCGCACCCCTCGCAGCCTCTGAGCTTCGTGGATTGAATCAGAGTATCCTAAAAAGCATGTCCCAAACTCAAACGGTGCCATTTCCAGGCGCGAAAATCGTCTGGAAACACGCCCAGGTCGGGACGACGCGGGTCGTACACCTTCATGGCTATATCGGACCGAATAATCAGATAACGAAAATCCAGCCGGAGCCCAAAACCGGACCCGACGCCCAACTGGCGATAAAACGAATCGACGCGAAATCGGCCGTCCCGCTTCGCAGGCGCGTCGCCGCCGAACCCGGGATTGCGCGGACCGAACCACACATTGCCCGCGTCCGCAAAGACGACGCCGATCCAGTCCATGCCAAAGAGGCGGAAAAGGCGCTGGCGCAATTCCACGGAGGCTTCCAGTTTGATGTCTCCGCCCAGAATGTTCGCGCCTTCCCCGGCGTCCTGCACAGACTGAAACTGCGCGCCGCCGGGACCCAGTTCATGCCAGTCCCAGCCCCGGACGCTGGATATGCCGCCTATGTAGAAGCGCTGTCCGAACGGCACCAGCCCCGCGTCGCCAAGAGGATGCGCAATGCCTCCGATAAACTTCAGTCCCAGCGTGGAAGAAGCGTCGATTGCATGGTACAACCGCAAATCGCTCGCGAAGCGCACGTATCGGCGGTACAAAAGCCGGTCGGACGAGCGCCCGGAAAACAGGCCCGGAAGATATCCGCTCACGTCGCCCGGAGAATACGCGAAACGGTCCAGCAAATACGGAAGATGGTTGCCCAGCGCGATCGAACCCTCGATGCTATGCCCCCGATCACGGCGCAGCGGATTCACATTGGTCGAACGCAACGTATACCGAAGGGCCGTATTGATTTGCGGCACCGTGTAATCCTCGAGAATCTGCGCCTGCTGCACCGGGTCCGAAACCGGATCGAGCAGGTTGTTCAGCACGTCGTTTCGGAAATTCCGCAACGTATCGGGATTGCTCAGGCTCACGTCCAGCACGTCCAGGAACGACGTGAGCGTGGCGTTATGATCCAGTTCGATGCGGTAACGGGCATTGCCGCGCGCCCGGATAATGAGTCCGAAATCGTCGCGGCGCGCCTTGAGCAGGCTCAGGGACAGGCGCGTCCTGACGTCGTACAGCGGAAGCGCCCCGTCCAGTCCGCGAAACGGACGCATGAGATACGGCAGCGTAAGGGAGGTCGCAACCTCCGCCTGCGAGGCGGTCAAGCGGCTGAAATCGTCGAAATCCGTCGATATGGAGCCGGATGTTCGGACAAGGAAGGTCTCGCCGCGGCCCAGGAGGTTGGCGTTCTCGTAGGTTACGGCAACGCCCGCGCCCAATTCCTTGTCCGAATTATTGAAGGGGTCCACACGCTGCAGCACGGACGGCTCGAAACGAATCTGATGCCGGTCGCGCGTACGCAGCGCGATGCGATGGAAGAGGGTCGGCGCGGCGGGCGCGAAGCGCGGGGCGGACGCTTCCGGGACAATGTCGGTAAACAGAAACACGCCCGTGCCTTCGAGCCTCCGTCGCGTAGCCAGCACCTTCGATTGCGAGTACCAATCCCCCGGAGCAAACTGAAGCGTACGGACCAGCAAGCCGGAGGACAGTTTCTTTTCGTTCCGAAACCGGAAAGACGCGGTCCCGCTGGCGACAGAATCCGAAGACGCTTCAAGCGGACGGGTTTCGGAGCGCTCCGCCACTTGGGGTTCGGGCCCCGTTACGTCGAACGCAACGTCTCCAAAGCGATACCGCGACCCGGTTCCGATTTCGAAGCGCACGTCCAGGCTGTCCGACGTCGCCGAAAAAATCACGGCGCGGATAGAATCCCGGGTAGCGGAAGCGTAGCCCTCGTCTCGCAGAAAAGTCAGGATGCGCCTTGCCTCGCTATGCAGCGTCGTTTCGGAATACCGTTGTCTGCGCGCCCGCAGACGCAGGGGGCGGTCCGGATCGACGGGCGCGACGCGCAGAACGGCGGCCCGCGCCAGCCGCGTATGCTGGTCGGGCGCCAGGTGGTCGATCCCGGCGTACTCCACGTTCCGTATGTACGTGGGCGGGCCGGGCGCGACGCGGAAAACGACCGCGACTTTCTTCGCCGAGAGCGTATCGATCCGGGCAATTACCTCGGCTTCGAAGAACCCTTCCTGCCGATACAAAAGACGCAGGCGGTCCAGGTCCGCCTGGAGCACGTCCATGTCGAGCACGGCAAGCGGCTCGCCGCCCGCGATCAGCGAATTGCTCAGCCGTTCCCCAAGGGCGCCGGACTGTCCGAGGCGGTGAAACCACAGCCAAACGGTCATCCCCGGAATTTTGGCCAGCCGGCGATTCGGCTTCGTGCGGACCCGGCGGGCCAGGACGGACTTGCCAAACGCATCGTCGCCCTCGAAAACAACGCGGCGCACGACAAGCGTATCCATATACGCCTCTTCGGGGGAGATTCCCGGAGAAGCGGCTGTTCCCGCATCCTGGGCGACCGCCGCGCCGACCAGCGCGAACGCGAAGGCCAACCAGACGATCCGGGGAAGAAAAACGCGATACGAGCGTCCGCCACGCAACGGGTTACTCTTCCTCGAAATAAAAATCGTCGTCCGCCGTCGGATAATCCGGCCAAACTTCTTCAATGCTTTCGTACGGCTCGCCATCGTCCTCCATCTCTTCGAGATTTTCTATAACCTCTCGCGGAGCGCCCGTACGCTCTGCATAATCGATGAGTTCGCCTTTCGTTGCAGGCCAAGGTGCATCTTCAAGGTACGACGCCAGTTCAAGACTCCAATACATCGGGTGCGCATTTGTTGAGGGGGGCGGTGCAACCGGCGCACACGCAGCCGGTCTTGCGTATTTGAGGAGGCACTATAATTTCCCCAAAGGATAAAAGCAAGCAATAAATGCCATTGCCCCGAAGATATGCGTGAAATTATGGCGAGGACGCCGCTCGCCAGCCGCAAAAAAGCCCTGCGCGCCCCTGTGACGCGACCCGATCAATAATCGAACGCCCGCGTCATCCGTTCCGAATCCGCCTTTAATTTTTCGTACTCCGCAGGCGTCATGGAAGGGGACATATATAAAATCGGGTTTGTGGCGCTGCCGCCCGTGGCCCGAACCTCGAAATGCACGTGCGGCCCCACCGAACGGCCCGTGTTGCCGCTAAGGCCAATGCGCTCGCCCCGCTTGACGCTGCGTCCGGGACGCGCCGAATCGTCTATTTCGGAAAGATGCGCGTACAGCGTCTCGGTTTCGGATGCCGGGTGCGCAATAATCACATAGTTCCCGTAACTGGCGTTGAACCCCCGCTTGAGTATCCGGCCGGCGGCGGACGCGACAACCGGGGTGCCCTCTCGTACGGAAATATCCACGCCGTAATGCATTTTCGGCACGCCGAGAATCGGATCTTGCCGTATGCCGAAGCCGGACACGACCGGGCCGGAAGCCGGAAGAATCGCTGGCGTCTGCTCGTGCCGATCCTCTTGCTCGTCCGCAAGCGTCAGCAAATCCCGCAAACTTGCGCTCTGGAACTGGATGCGGCTTTCCAGTTGATCCAGCTGCTCCGACGTTTCCCGTAACAGCATGTCCGTAGGCGGTCCCAGCCGATCGAATTCCTCGTACGGATCGGAACCACCCACGCCCAGGCGGCGAACATCCTCGGAAACCGGCTCTATGCCGAACACCGTGCGGTACAACTGCTGATCCGATTCCTCAAGCGCATCCAGCTGCTCCGAGTACGCACTCATCCGGTCGCCAAAGCCCGCAATCTCTTCCTGCAAGATCGCTTTCTCGGTTTTCAGGGCTATTTCCTCAGGGGTTTCACCCATCCGGTCAACGACCCACGACAGCAAAAAAGCCAGCACGAGGCCCAATCCCAGTACAGACAATACAAACCGCCCAACCCATTTTTCCTCCACGTACGTGCAGGATTTATGGTCGTAGTTGTAACGTTTTTTAAGCATGCGAATGCGCGGTTGCGTGTACGTGCGTCAGGGGGATAGCGCCTGATTCGGCGGGCGCGACGGGCATGCCGCAACGCCTTCGCCCTCCGCATCAGAGGCTAAAATTTGGCCATTAAAGAGTAAGATAATCATTTTCCGGCAATTTGTCAAGGGGTGCGACCCGAAAGGGCTACGCGGCGCTATTCGTAATCCCGCTCCAGGCGCTCGACCGCAGGGGCTGGCAGGTCGGAGCCTTTGGCGCGAATGCGGTCGCCAAGCCGCTTTGCAAACACCTCCGCAGGGTCGTACCCCGCGTTGCGAAGCAGGTGGTTCATAGCGATCACTTCGCAGATCACCGTAATGTTTTTGCCCGGGGTCACCGGAATCTTCACCATGGGCAGATCCACGCCCAGCGCGCGGTAGGTATCGCTCACCATGCCGAGGCGGGTGTATTCTTCTTCGGGATCCCACAGTTCCATGTGCACCACAATCTCGACGCGCTTGCGAAAACGAATGGCGCGTATCCCGAACATGGCGCGAATATCGACCAGGCCGAGCCCCCGAACCTCCATAAAGTGCTGGGCCAACTCCGTGCCGGCGCCCATCAATACGTGCTCGTCCTTGCGCGTTACGACCACGACGTCGTCGGCCACCAGGCGGTGCCCCCGCTCCACCAGGTCCAGCGCCACCTCGCTCTTGCCAATGCCGGATTTTCCGACCAGAAGCAGGCCGATGCCGTATACCGCGACCAGGGAGCCGTGAATCGTTTGCTGCAACGCAAACTGGTCGTTCAGGAAATCCCGCAGAATCGCCATGAAGTCGATGGATTGCAAGGACGTCCGAAAAACAGGTACGCCCTGCCGGGTCGCCATGGCCGCCATTTCATCGTCCAGCGTATTGTTGACCGTGAGCACAATACACGGGACCGGAAAGGACACAAGAGTTTCGAACGCCTTGTGGCGAACCTCCGCCGGCTGATGCCGCAAAAACTTGTTTTCCGTATTCCCCAGAATCTGCACGCGCTGATGGGTGAACAAGTCGGTGTATCCGGCCAGCACCAGCCCCGGACGATGCAAATCCACCTCGGTAACCAGTCGATCCTCGGCGGAAACATCGTTTACGGACGCGATATCGACGTTGGCCATCGCCCGTAATTTTTCCACCATGAAGGCCACGGTGATGGATTCTTTCTTGAAGGCTTTCGTCGCGTCGGGCATGGCGTGGGGCCGGATTCGATCAAGGATATCGGGGGCGTATGGAGGAGCCCCCTTCGAGAACCGCTACGGAACTTCTACGGTTTCAAGAATCTGCTGCACCAGATCGTCGCTGGTCACTTCTTCCGCCTCGGCTTCGTACGATACCGCAATGCGGTGCCGCATCACGTCCGGGGCCAGCATGCGGACGTCCTCCGGGGTAACATAGGCTCGCCGCTGCAAAAAAGCATGCGCGCGCGCGGCAAGGTTCAGGTTGATGGTCGCGCGCGGCGACGCCCCGAATTCAATGAGCGCCGCAATGTCGGACAGGCGATACTCCGCCGGGCGCCGCGACGCCATCACCAGGTCCACCATATACTTCTCGACGCGCTCGTCCATATACAATTCGTTCAGCACCGCCCGCGCCGAAAGAATATCCTCCGGCCCGACCACCTCGCGCACTGCTTCTTTCTGGCCGGTGCGGGCCATGCGGCGCATGATTTCCAGTTCCTCCTCGCGGGTCGGATAATCCACCCGAATCTTCAGCATGAACCGATCCACCTGCGCCTCTGGAAGCGGGTAGGTCCCTTCCTGCTCGATCGGATTCTGCGTAGCCAGCACCAGAAACGGTTCTTCGAGCGGAAACGTGGTCTCGCCGATGGTGACCTGCCGCTCCTGCATGCTTTCGAGCAACGCGCTCTGGACCTTGGCCGGAGACCGGTTGATCTCGTCGGCCAGAATGACATTGGCGAAAACAGGTCCCTTTTTGATCGAAAAGGACCCTTCTTTCTGGTTGTATACAAGCGTACCCAGCAAGTCGGCGGGGAGCAAATCCGGCGTGAACTGGATGCGCTGGAACCGGGTCCCGATGGCGCGGGCAAGCGAACTGACCGTGAGGGTTTTAGCCAGGCCCGGCACGCCTTCGAGCAGCACATGTCCATCGGCGAGCAACCCGATCAACAGGCGCTCTATCATGGATTGCTGCCCGACGACGACGCGGCCTACTTCGCCAAGCAACGAGTCTACGAACGCGCTTTCGGCGCGAATGCGCTCGCTGACCTGGACCATGTCAAAGTTTGTTGCGGTTTCCACTGGACAGAAAAACGGATGAATAAAGGAGTGTTGCAATAAGGCGCGAGGACGCAAAACGCAGCATGCGGAATGCGAAGGCCGTCACAAGAGCGTAACGCGCGCGTCCATGTCGAATTTTTCCCGAATCCCTGATTGTACGCGATGCAGGCAACGAGGGACGGCAAAGGGCTGTCCCGCCATGATCGCCGCGCGCCCCCGATGTACGGGATACGCTCCGTACATGCCGTCCAGCGTCATGGCGTCCACGGCGTCTACGATGTTTTCCGAAACGTTCGTCGTGCCGCCCCAGTCCTTGCGCGTCACGGCGTCGGACATGAGCAACAGGGCGCCAAAGAGCTGCCAGTCTTTACGTTGCACCGCGCCTACCAGTTTCGGAACGCGCTGATTCTCTTTGACCAGCCAGCGCAGGGCAGGCCGCAACCGGAAAGGCAGGATATCGCTCGCCGCCTGCAAATCGCGGTGTTCGAGATCGCGCAGCGACGTCACCTCTGCGAATTCCTTTTTGCGCAAAACAGCCGCGGCCTCGTCCGCCATTTTGCGTTTTCGCGGCACGGCGCCGGGATCGAAGAACGTATGGCCTTCCGTTTCCACCAACCCGAACGCCAGGGCGTCTTCCGGGGCCGCGTCGAGCAACATGCATTCGCGCGTTTCGGCGTCTACGAAAGCATACTGCTCGGGGCGCCCTTGCTCCGCTGCGACACAGAACGCGGGACTGAAAGAACGGCCCAGGCTCGCCTCGATGGCTGCGCGCGCCGTGTCGCATATGCGGCGGTCTGCTTCGGCGGGCGCAAAGACCTGCGCGCACGCCCGCGCCGTCGCCACGGCAAGCGTAGCCAAATAGGCGTCGGCGCAAGAAGAAGGCACGGCGTTCGCCACCGCGATATCCGCCTGCGCCGTTTCGGGCGCCAGGCGACGGAACGTTTCGAAAACGACCCGCACCGGGGCGGGCGCCGTATCGGGCAGCGGGGAATCCGGGGCCTGCGTCCAGACGCGGTCGTCGTGGCCAAAGGCGAGGCGGGACGCGGGGCCCGACCGGGCGCGCAGGGCCGCCGCCGTGCCGGACGGCAAGGAAAAAAACAGCGCAAAGCCGTTGAAATAATGCGTGTGCTCCGCAATCAACCCCATGCTTCCGTGGGCAAAGCCGATTCCGGGGCTGCTCTTTTCCGCGCCGAAATGTTTTTCGAGCGTAGTCCGGGCGCGCTCCATGAGGAGAGACGGCTCTTCGAACGAACGTTCGGGGATTTCCTGCGGCCCCCGCACCACGGAGGCGAGAAGCGGCGACGCCCCGGCGCGATCACGAATGGAGTCGGACGACATAATGCATTCCCCTATGGATACTCTATTCGAACAAGTGGCCCGCGGGCAGCGCATGCCCCCGGAGAAAATCCATGGCCGGAAGCCGCCTGCGGCCTTCCGCTTGCAACTCCAGCAACTCCACGGCCCCTTCGCCGCACGCCACGACGAGCCGATCCGAGGCGCGCAGCGTCTGGCCCGGCAGGGCTTGCGCGCCGCCCGTACGCCCCGCATCCGCAAGGCGCGTCCGGTAGACCTTGACCATGCTTTCGCCGTCGCGGGTCCAGGCGCCGGGACGCGGGGACAATCCCCGTATCTGGTTGTGCACCTCGCGCGCGGACCGACGCCATGCAATGCGCGCGTCCTCCTTCTGAATCCGCGGGGCCGGCGTAGCCGCTTCGTGGTTCTGGGGATGCGCCTGCGCCTCGCCGCGCTGGATGCGACGCACCGTTTCCACGACGGCTTCGGCGCCAAGCGCCCTCATCCGGTCATGCACTTCGCCCGCTGTTTCGTCCAGGCCGATCCGCATGGTTTTTTGCAAAATAACGTTTCCCGTATCCACGGCTTCTTTCAGAAAAAACGTGCTCACGCCCGTTTCGGTCTCCCCCGCCATGATGGCGCGGCGGATGGGGGCCGCCCCCCGGTACTTCGGAAGCAACGAGCCGTGCAAGTTGAAAGCCCCCTTACGCGCGATCTCGAACACCTCCGGGGGTAGAATGCGAAACGCAACCACCACAATCAAGTCCGGCGTCAACTCGCGCACCGATTCCGCAAAAACCGGGTCGCGAAGCGACGACGGCTGCAAAATCCGGCGGATACCCAGCCTTTCGGCTTCCTGCTTCACAGGCGTCGGAGACATGCGGCGCCCGCGCCCGCGCGGCTTGTCCGGCCCCGTCGCCACGGCGACCGGCGCATACCCCGCCTCGGCGAGCCGCCGCAGCGAGGGCACGGCGAAATCCGGCGTACCCATAAAAACAATTCGCATATCCTGCATGGGAAGCTCCGCGAAACAGATGGCGAGGATCAAGGCGTCAACCGAACAGCGCGTCCACAAACGCCCGCCGATCAAACACTTCCAGGTCTTTGATGCGCTCCCCAACGCCTATGTATTTGACTGGAATCCGAAAATCGCTGGAAATACCGATGACGACGCCCCCTTTGGCCGTGCCGTCCAGCTTGGTTACTGCAATGCCCGTCACCTCGACGCTTCGGGCGAATTCCTCGGCCTGGCGCAAGGCGTTCTGGCCCGTAGAAGCATCCAGCACAAGCAGCACCTCGTGCGGCGCGCCAGCGACGCACTTGGCCATCGCCCGGCGAATCTTCGCCAGTTCGTCCATCAGCCCCCCGCGCGTATGCAGGCGGCCCGCCGTGTCCACGATGGCCACGTCCGTATTCCGCGCCCGGGCCGAGGCGACCGTATCGTACGCCACCGAGGCCGGATCGCTCCCCTGCGCCTGCCGAACAAGCGGCGCGTCGGCGCGCTCCGCCCAGATCGACAACTGCTCCGCGGCGGCGGCGCGAAACGTATCGCCCGCGCCCAGCAAGACGGATTTGCCCGCATCCCTGTACCGCCGCGCCATCTTCCCGATGGTGGTGGTTTTGCCCACGCCGTTCACGCCCACCACCATAATGACATGCGGACGGTTTGGCAAGGGCGCGTCGAATCCGGCGGGGCGCTCCGGGGCGTTCTCCAGCAGCAACGAAGCAATCTCGTCCCGAATCAGGCCTTGCAGCTCCTCCGACGACACGTAGCGTTCTTCGGCTACCCGCTCCCGAATGCGGTCAATGATTTTCAGGGTCGCCGCAACGCCTGCGTCGCTGGCGATCAGGGCTTCTTCCAGGGCGTCCAGCACATCGTCGTCCACGGTCTTCTTTCCGCGCACGGCCCGGCGAATCTTGCCGAGAAATCCTGTTCGGGTCTTGTCCAGCCCCCTGTCGAGCCCCTTGTCCATGCCCGGAGACGGCGCTTCGCCCGTTTTGAAACGATCCCGTAAACCCATTGCTATACGCGCAAATAATTGCTAATCCGACGGGTTGCGGTCTTCTTGCCCGGGGGCGTCCGCCCGTGGCGCCTTGCTTCGCTTCGTCAACAGAACGTACCGGACGACGTACGCCGCAAAAGAACCGATCATCAATATCGTAGCCGCAATCAAACAGAATCGCATGACCGGCTCGTCGGCCCGCAGCAGCGCCGCAAACACCGTCACCGCCACCGCCCCCGTGGCCGCCTTGCCCAGCCAGACGCTCATTTCCACGCTTCCCGTACGATGCGCAAGGACGCCCGACCCCAGGAGGATAAGCAGGTCGCGCGCAATCAGCGCCGCCAGAAACCACAAAGGCAGCAGGCCCCGCAGCGCCAGCGACGCGGCAATGACCACCCCCGCGACCTTGTCGGCCAGCGGGTCCAGCACCTTCCCCCATGCCGAAACATTGCCCGACCAGCGCGCAATGCGCCCGTCAAGCCAGTCGCTCGCAATGATCACGGCAAGCAACGAAAACATCCAGCGGAGCGACCCGTCCACGAGAATAAGCCAGGCGACCGGAACCGCCAAAAGCGCCCGCGTCACGCTCAGCGCGTTCGGAACGGTCCAGAAATTCCCGTCGGGGCGAAAGCGCCCGAACCTACGGGGTAGCGTCATCGTCTTCTTCCTCCCAGGCGTCAATGGCTTCCAGGACCGCTTCCACGATGTTTTCGGACGGCACGGTGCCCACCACTTTGCCGCGCTTGAAAAGGTGCGCCCGTCCGCGGCCAAGCGAAATCCCCAGGTCCGCGCCCGCCGCTTCGCCGGGTCCGTTCACCGCGCAGCCCATCAGCGCCACGTTAAGGTCCTTCTCGAAGCGGGCTTCCTTGACCGCCGCCTCCACCTCTTCCACGATGGAGAACAAATCGCCTTCCATGCGACCGCACGTAGGGCACGCGATGACGTTGACGCCCGGACGGCCCAGCCGAAGCGATTTCAGGATGCGGTGGCCCACCTCCACTTCCCGCAAGGAGGGCGTCGCCAGCGACACCCGGATCGTATCCCCGATGCCGGCGGCGAGGAGCGCCCCGATGCCTATCGAACTCTTGACGGAGCCGCTGTCGAAGGCGCCCGACTCGGTGACCCCGAGGTGCAACGGAAAGTCGGTCTTTTCCGCCAGCAGCCGATAGGACCGGATCATAAAAAACACGTCCGAATGCTTCACAGAAATAACGAGGTCCTCGAACCCGTGGCGCTGGCATATCTCTACGTGCCGCATGGCGCTTTCGAAAAGGGCTTCGGGTTGCGGATAGCCATACTTGTCCAGCAGGTCCTTCTCCAGCGACCCGGAATTGACCCCGATCCGAATGGGGATGCCCGCCTCCTTCGCGGCAAGCAGCACTTCCCGCTCCCATTCTTCCTTGCCTATGTTGCCGGGGTTGATGCGCACCTTGGCCACCTTCGATTCGATGGCCTTCAGGGCATACTGGTAATTAAAATGTATGTCGGCCACGATCGGGACGGACGCGCCCTGGACGATATCCGCCAGCGCGTCCGCGTCTTCCGGGCGCGGAACAGCCACGCGCACGATATCGGCCCCCGCCTCGGCAAGCTCGCGAATTTCGTCGAGGGACGTCGCCACGTCATGCGTTTTGGAGGTGGTCATCGACTGCACGGAAATCGGCGCGCCGCCGCCGATTTGCACGGAGCCCACGTGTACGGGCCGCGAGGCCCTGCGAAATCGTTCCATGATCGCTCGTGGAAATGGTGAACGGGAATTTCTTTCTAACGAAACAGCAAGGGCTTGTGTTGCACGGCCCGGAGACGCCTGCGAATCCCTCAGTCCCGGGGCAAGCGCAGGGCCACCACAAGCGGCAAATGGTCGGAAACGCGCGCTTTGGGCACCCGGGCGGAAACCACCTCCCACTCCTCGCTCACGAATACATAATCTATCCGCACCGCAGGCAACCGGGCATGATAGGTCATTCCCCATCCCTCGCCCGCCTCCGCAAACGCGTCGCGCATTCGGGAAGACAGCGTACGGTACACCCGGTTGTTCGGGGCGCTGTTCATGTCTCCGAACAGGATGACGGGCAAGGTTTCCTCGGCGAGCAGCGCCACGATGCGCTCTGTTTCCCGGGCGCGAATCCGATACGCCGCGCGATACTGCCGCACATAGCGCATGACGTTTCCCGCGCCGAATGTGGACGGGCCTATGTCCTCCCAGGGCTTCCTTTCTCCGAACGTGCGAAGGTGCGCGTTATATACTATAAAATCCCTCCCTTGCCATCGTATGCGGGCCCGGATCGCATGCGACGGACGACGCCCGCCCGTATGCAGGGGCACGCGGGTTACTTGCACGACCTGGGGCTTGCTCAGCACGGGCTGTTGCGTCCAGGCAGCGTTTTCCGGTCGCATGGACGAATAACCCAGCGAGTCCAGCAAGATCGATACGTAGGCGTCGGACCGGACAAAAGGCTCCTCGTCGTACCAGGCAAGAGATGCCTCTTGCAGCCCGATGACGTCCGGGCGAATTTCCTTGACGAGGCGAGCCATGCGTTCGGGCCGGTCCGGCGGGGCGGCGGGCCAGACGGCGGGCGCGTTCAGGGTTAGCAACGTCAGCGTATCGCCCGGCGCGTCCAGCGCGTCCGGGACAGCGCCCGGGGGGGCGAACGGGTTTGCGCGCAACAGGAACAGCGCCAGCAGCGCGCCATTGAGCGCAAGCATGCGGCGAGGTCCTGTCAACGCCAGCGCTACCGCCATGCCCGCAAGGGCCAGCGCCATGTACGGCAGAAACACGGCGGCCAGTTCGAACCACCAGAATGCGCCGAAAGGCACGTAGTACGCAAGGTACCCGGCCAGAAAAAGCAGGGCGGCGAGGAGATTCGCCGCCGCAAACAGGATGCGAACAAACCGCTTCATCGACGAGACTTATCGATACGTCGTTTGGCCGGGCCGCAGCGGGAGTTTCCCCCGCCAGTACTGTATCAGCAGGAACCCGAACAACATGCCGCCAAGGTGAGCGAAATTGGCCACGCCCGGCTGGCTGCCCGACGCCGCGGCCCACAATTCAAGCAGGCCATACAGGATCACGAACCACTTCGCCTTGATGGGGAACAGAAAATAAAGGTAAATGGGCTGGTTCGGAAACATCATGCCAAAGGCGAGCAGGATGCCGAAAATTCCGCCGGACGCGCCTACGGTCGGATAAATAACGCCTTCGGAGGAAGCCACGACGAGTTGAATCAGCGCGGCCCCGACGACGCAAACGAAATAAAACACGGCGAACCGGCGACTGCCCCAGGTGTTTTCGATCTGTACGCCAAAGAGCCACAGCGCGAACATATTGAACAACAAGTGCGTGAAGCCACCGTGCAAAAAGGAATAGGTCGCAAGCTGCCATGGCATAAACCCGGCAAACCCTGCAATCCTCGACGCGCCAAGCGGCCACAGCGCAAACCACTGCATAAGCGCCGAGCCCAGAACCGGGGTCATCCCGGCGAGAAACGCCAACCCGTTCAGAATCAGCAGATTCTTGATGACGGGGGGGAACATCGAAAATTGCGTGGGGGGGCGGTAAGAATGCTGGTACATCGTCCGATGCGTATGCAATAAAAGGCGTTTTGCCGTGGCTATATGGATATACCCTCTCTTAGCGATAAAAGCCGGTAAAGTTGCGTTTTCCTTCGGAACGAACGCCCGAAATCCGGCATTCAAGAATATTTTACCCCTTTTGGGCGCCCATGTCAGACTCGCGATATTCCAAAGAAGAACTGGAACGCTACTTCAGCGACCCTTCCGCTCGGCGAAGCGGGCGCGGCAGGCCTGCCGCCGGCGCAAAGCGAGGGTATGTACGCCGCCTTTTCCGCAACGAAAATCAGGCGCAGGCGGCGTTCCCGCTTTTCCTCGTCGGGGGCGGTTTCCTTGCCTTTGCCCTCTTCCTCGGAGGATGGGCATTGCTGCTCTCGGACGAATTGCCGGATTTTCGGCAACTGGACAATCCTGATTTGCAACTGGCGACGGTCGCCTACACCACCGACGGCAAGGAACTTGCGCGCTACGCCTTCCAGAATCGCTCCTGGACCAGCTACGACGATATTTCCCCTCATGCCGTCAACGCGCTGGTCGCTACGGAGGACCGACGATTCCATAGTCATTGGGGCATCGATCCGCGCGGCATGGTCGCCGCCGCCGTAGACGTGATTCGGAAGGGCGAACTGCGCGGCGCCTCGACCATTACGCAACAGCTGGCCCGCAACCTGTACAATCAGGATATCGGGTTCGAGGTATCCGTTTCCCGCAAACTCAAGGAAATGATTACGGCGGTGCTGCTGGAGCGGCGCTACACCAAGCGGGAAATCATCGAAATGTATCTGAATACGGTGCCTTTCAGCAACAACGCCTACGGAATCGAGGCGGCGGCCCGCACCTATTTCAGCAAATCGGCGAAGGAGCTGTCCGCGCTGGAGGGCGCTACGCTCGTCGGGATGCTGAAAGCGAATACGTATTACAACCCCTACCGCAATCCCGAAAACGCGCGGCGCAGACGCAACGTGGTCCTGCGCCAAATGGCGAGCCAGGGCTTCGTTTCGCAGGCGTTCTACGACGAACACCAGGCCGATTCGGTCCGCACCGAGTACAACCCGTCTTCGGAAGTGACCGCCGCCCTGGCGCCCTACTTCGCCGAGCAAGTACGCCTGTGGATGCGGGAATGGGCCGCGGAAAACGGGCATAATCTGTACCGGGACGGCTTGCGCGTCCACACGCCGCTGGACTCGCGAATGCAGGAAATCGCGCAACAGGCCGTGGACGAAAACATGGAGGGCCTGCAGGCCGTCGTGGATTACGAATGGAGTTACGGAGGCAGGTTCTGGCCCGAACTCGAACCGTATCTGGAGCAAACCGACTACGAACCCTGGGCTCGTTACTGGCGCAACAATCCCGCAACGCTCCGGTCCTTCGTTCGGGGCACGGAGCGCTACCGCGCGCTTCGCCGCCAGCGCGACATATCGCCGGAGGACGCCGTAGCCCAACTCAGCGAAAACGCCGCCTTCATGGATTCGCTCAAAACGGCCAAGACGCGGCTTCAGGCAGGGCTTGTATCCATCGACCCGCATAACGGGCACGTCAAGGCCTGGGTAGGCGGGCGCAACCTCAAGACCGAGTGGTACGACCATGTCAACAAGGCGGCGCGGCAACCCGGCTCGACGTTCAAGCCGTTCGTCTACACGGCGGCCATCGACAACGGATGGGCGCCCTGGCATCAACTGCCGGATAGCGCGTTCTCCTATGTGGACCCGGTCACCCGCGTGCAATGGCGACCGCAAAACGCGGATGATCGGGCGTCGGGACGGATGATGAGCCTGGCCGAAGGGTTGGCCCAGTCGAAGAACACCATTACGGCCCGCGTGATCACCGAGCTGGTGAATCCGGAGGAGGTGGCGAAATACGCGCAGCGAATGGGCATACGAAGCGAGCTGGACGCCGTCCCTGCGCTGGCGCTCGGCACCAGCGACATTACCTTGCTCGAACTGGCGACGGCGTTCGGCACGCTGGCAAGCGGCGGATTGCATCGCGAGCCGGTCCTGGTTACGCGCATCGAGGATCGCTACGGAAATATATTGTACGAGCATACCGACTCGCCAAGAGAGGCGCTCTCCCAGCAGACCGCGTACGCCGTCGTGAACATGATGCGGCGCGTGATTACCGACGGCACGGGGCGGCGCATCCGGGGTCAATTCGGGCTGTACGAATACGACCTGGCGGGCAAGACGGGGACCACGCAGAACAATGCGGACGGCTGGTTCGGCATGATGCACCCCGAACTGGTTACCGGCGCATGGGTGGGCTTCAACGACCGGCGCGTGGCCTTTCGCACGTTCTGGTGGGGACAGGGCGCGCACAATGCGCTGTTTCTGGTGGGGTCCTATTTCCGGGGCCTTGTCGATTCCGAAGAAATCGAGGTGAGCCGGGACCCGTTCCCCAGCCCGGAAGAGGCGGGCTGGACGTACGACGCGCCCGGCGAAGAAGCGCAGGAAGTAAACGCCGGCGCGCGCAGCGTCGATTGGTAACCGCGAAAAAGGCTATTCGCCGCCCGCCCGTCCCCGCCAGGTTCGGCAACCGGATCGACGGAGGCGCTCCTCCGCTTCGGCGGCTTGCGTTGCGTCCTCGAACGCGCCGTACACCGCCGCGCCCGAACCAGACAGCGACGCATACGCGGCTCCCGTCTCTTTGAGGACGGCTTTCGCCGCAGCGATTCGAGGGTGCCGGGGCAATATGACCTGCTCGAAATCGTTCGTCAGTTCTGCGCGCCAGCGGTCGGGGTCGGCGGACAAGAGCGCCGCGCGCACGTCCGGGCGACGCCGGTCGTTCGGCTCGATGAGCGCATACGCGGCGGCGGTCGAAACCTGTACGGGCGGCGCCGCCACGACAAGGATATACGGAAAAACGTACGGCGCGCCGCCCTCGAAAAGCGGCGTCAGCGCGTCGCCGCGCCCGGCGCCAAACGCCGCCCCGTGGCCCGCCGCGAAGAACGCGGCGTCCGCGCCGACGGAGGCTGCGATGCGGACGAGTTCTTCCCGGGGACGGGCCAATTGCCACAATTCGTTGAGCAAATGCAGGGCCGTCGCGGCGTCGCTCGACCCACCCCCCAGCCCGGCGCCCACGGGAATGGTTTTGCGCAAGGCGACCGTCGCGCCCTTGTCCGGGTCCAGGCGGCGGGCGGCGCGCCAGACCAGGTTGTCGGGACCGGAGGGTACCTGGAGCAACGCATCGGCGGGCGCCGCGCCTTCCGCCGGGGTCACGTGCAGGGGGCCGGAAAACGGCGCCCCTTCGGCTCCCGGACGGCGGGCAGGCGGCTGCACAGACACTTCGTCGGCCCAGCCGATCCGCAAAAAGACGGTTTCAATGTCGCGATAGCCGTCGGGGCGCTTGCGAAGCACCTGCAAACCGAGATTGATCTTGGCGGGCGCGGCCTTGCGAAGCGTCGTGGCGCAGGAAGGAGGCATCGTATTTCCACAAAATGCGCGGTTCGCGGGCGCGATGGCGGACGGGAAAAAAGCGGACGGCGACGCGGAATGTTCGGGGAACCCGGCGACGCGCCGCGGGTTGCAGTGTTTTGCGCTACCCCTTGAAACCCCCGGAAAAAAGCCGTATTTTATCAAGATACGCATTTTGTTGACTTCTGCCGTCGCCCTTTCGCCTTTCCCGGTCGAGCCTGCCCGCATATCGTTACAGAATTCTCTCGTACTTCCATAATCCGAATGCTCCGAGGGCGGCTTCGCGCTTTTCGGCATCCCGGCAGACGGCATGACAGGCCGAATCTTGTTTTTTTCGTTGCACAGGCGCTGCGCCATCTGGCGCGTTTCGGCGTGGACGATCCTCGCAATGTGCCTGCTGGCCCCAAGGGCGGCGCAAGCCCAGTTCGATTCCCCGTTGGGCAACGCGGCGTCTCCGGCGACCATCGGCCCGGAAACGAACCCGCTCCAGGACCAGCTCACCCGCTTTCAGGGCGCAGGGGGCGTCATTCCTCTGGAGGGAACGGTGGATGCAGCACAATATATCGTGGGGCCGGGGGACCTCTTCGAAATATCCGTAGGCGGCCCGCAACCCCTCATGGCGCCAACCGCCGTATCTGCGGACGGGTATTTGATTTTGCCGGAGGCCGGCGCGGTGCAGGTGGGCGGGCATTCCCTGCATGAAGCGCGCAGCCGGGCGAAAGCAGCGTTGCAGGAATCGTTCCGAAACGTGCGCGTGGAAATCGCGCTGGCGCAACCGAGGCAGTTCTACGTGCATGTGTCGGGGGCCGTGCCTTTCCCCGGACGCTACCTGGCGACGCCCGTGGGGCGCGTGGCGGGCGTGTTGAGCCTGGCGTACGCGGATACGACCCGGGCGCCGACCGGAAATACGCGGTTTCGTCCCGCCTTGCGCAATGTCCTGCTGACCCATACGGACGGAACGCAGGAAACGGTGGACCTGTTGCGGTATCATGCGACCGGCAGCACGGATCATAACCCGTACCTGCGGGACGGGGACGTCGTGTCCGTGCCTGCGTTCGATCCCGATTACGGCGCGGTTTTCGTATCGGGCAACGTGGCTTTTCCGGGGATATACGACCACCGGCCGGACGATACGCTTGCGGACCTGCTTGCCTTGGCCACCGGAGAAGAAACGCCCCGTCCTTCGCAACGCGTTCGCCTCTCCCGGGTACTGGAGGACGGCTCTGCGGAGGCCGAAATATACGAGGCGGACGCGCTGCAGGGCGAGGCGGGCGTTCCGGTGCTGGCGCGGGACCAGGTGCATGTGCTGGCTGAAGACATGGTGCGCGGCGTAGTCGAAATCGACGGGTGGGTGCAGTACCCCGGCGCGTATCCTATCCTGTCCGGCGAAACGACCCTGCAAGGCCTCGTAGCGCTTGCCGGCGGTTTGCGGCCGGGGGCGCTGGCGCGGGCGGCGCACCTCAAGCGGTCGCCCCTGCCCCTGCCCGAACCGGACTACGAAGCCCGCTTCGGCGCGCTTGCGGGCTTGCCCGACGCGGTTCCGGCAGACACGCTGGCGCTCATGCAAGCGACTCGCCTGGCGGACATGGACTTCTTCGACAACGCGTATCTGAAGCATGACCTGCGGATGCAGAGCAGCGTACCCATCGATTTGACCGTGGCGCTCGACGAGGGGGCCGCCCCGATTCTTCTTCAGGATGGGGACAAGGTGTATGTGCCGCGCGACAACAACCAGGTTTTCGTTTTCGGACAGGTGAATCGGCCGGGATACGTCCCGCACCGGCCTGGCATGTCGCTACAGGAATATGTGCGCGCAGCAAGCGGACCGGGAGAAAACGCCGGAACATCCTACGTCATCAAGGCCGGGACCAATCGCTTCGCGGCGGCTTCCGAAACAACCATCGAATCGGGAGACCGCATCTTCGTGAATCGGGAAAACATGTTTGCGGACACGGAAGAATTGCAACGGCTCCTTACCGAAGGCGAGCGCCTGGACCTGGAAAACGAGCGGATGGGTTTAGAGAAACGATCCTTCACCTTCCAGACCATTCTGACGACGGTTGGAACCATCACGGGCTTCGTCACCACGTACTTGCTGATCCAGCAACAGGAATAAGCGTAATGACCTCCGAAACCTTGCTCCCGCCAGACGAGAAAGAACCGTCCGCGGGGTACGACGAGCAGGCGCGCCGCGAACGGGCGGAAGACGCACTCTGGACCGCACTGGGTACGTTGTACCGGCGGAGGAGGATGGTGCTTGGGGTAACGATCTTTGCAGGCGTAGCGTCCGTGATTATCAGTTTGCTCCTTGCCAACTGGTACCAAGGAACTGTTCGCGTACTCATTCCGGAAGGAAGCGATAGTTCATTGGCTGCTGGTTTGTTGGGGGGCCTGCCGGCAGGAGCGGCGGCCCTGTTGGGAGGCGGTCCCGCAGGAGACTACACGCGCTATCTGGCTATCCTGACCAGCCGTTCCATGATGGAAGCCGCGGTGGATTCTTTCGACCTTATCACAGTGTATAAAACAGAGGATAAGGAACACCCGCTGGAAGAAGCCCGTGCGATTCTTGAAGACAATGTGTCCTTTGAAGTAGATATGGAATATTATTTTCTATCCATCTCCGTGCTGGACAAGGAGCGCCAACGCGCTGCCGATATGGCCAACTTCCTGGTACGTCGTCTTAATGAAATGAGCATGGGACTTTCCAGCGAGGGCGCGTTTGGTTATCGCCGTTCTCTGGAAAAACGCTACGAAGAAGCCCGGACCGCCATGGATTCCGTGCTGTACGCCACGCAAAAATTCCAGGAAGAACACGGCGTATACGACCTGACCTCGCAGACAGAAAGTTTTTTCGAACAAGTGGGTACGCTACGCAGAGGCGCGCTGGAGGCGGAAATCCAATATGAAACGCTTCGATCGCAATATGGGGAGAACAATGCCCAGGTTCAAACCATGCGGGAAATTGCGCTTGCCTCTGATCAGAAGTACAGACAAGCGTTGGCCGGCAAGGAGCAAATACTCCCTGTGGCGCAAGAGGCGGTGCCTGCGGTCGTACACACGTACCTCGAACTGGAACTGGAAAGCATGATCCAGCGCAGCATTCTCGAAGTATTGGCGCCGTTATACGAGCAGGCCCGCTTTCAGGAAGATCGGGAGATGCTGGCCGTGCAGGTTCTGGACGAGGCGATCCCGCCAACCCTCAAAGCAAAACCCAAACGGTCTATTATTTGCATCCTCGCGACGTTATCCGCCTTTCTGCTGGCCGTAACCTATGTACTCGCGTATGACTGGTGGGGCAGGAATCACGGAAACTTTTTACGGAGACTCCAAGCGCGCACCTCGGCGTAATGATCAGTGAGAAACTGTCCTTTTCTCTCGACGCACTAACGCCTGAACGCCTGTTCGCGTGGACACGGCCAATGTTCTATGCAGGATTGGCCTTCGGCCTTCTCCTCGTTGTATTGGGGGCTTGGCTTTCGCCGCTCCTGTTAGCCGCGCTGGCTATAGCCTGTCTCGCCGGCCTTGTATTCGGATTCCTGGCGCGCAACGAAATGGCCTTGCTATGCGCCATACTGGCTGGCTTCGTCGTTTCGGCCAATTACGAAGCGGGGTTTCAAATACAGGAAATTTTTTACGGGCTACTGTATTTCGGATATCTGACCTACTGGTTCGCAAGCCGTTTTTTCTTTTATCGAGATCGCGTCCTGAAAACACCCATCGACTGGGCGCTTTTTCTTTTTCTCGTCTACGTTACGCTATCCCTTGCACTTACCCCCTTGCTTGGCGGCAATATGCAACTCGCTATCAGCGAGTGGCTGGCCATTACAATGCTGGCTTTCTATTTTCCAATCAAGGAAATCTGCATCCGTCGCGCCGGCCTGCTTCCCCAAAAACCTATTTTGATCAGTTTGGGCTTCGTAACGCTTTTTATTGCGCTACGCAATTTCTGGTTCTACCAGGCCGATATCAACAATGCGGAATTCTTGTGGCAGATCGCCACCGGGCGTGTCGTTACAAACGAACACGTACTCTTGATGGGAGGCCTGATGGGGCTGACTATTCTTTTGTACAGTCGGAAAAAAATTCATGTTGCGGCAATTGCTGGCGTTTTCACGCTTCTCTCTGCGGGCATCGTGATCGGACAAAGTCGCGCCTTATGGGTATCCTACATGCTGGGCATTGCTGTTATTTTCTTGTGCGTTAATCGAAAAAAGAAGTTCTGGATCGTATCTATGGCCGCTTTGGGAGGCGCCGTATTTTTTGTAATCGGAACATTGGTTTTCGATAACTTTTTTTCGCTTATTATCGCGGGGCTTACAGAACGTTTTCTATCCCTGCAAACCGCTACGGTCAAGGACCTATCCCTGATCAACCGTTTCTTCGAAGCGCGCGCAGCACTGGAATACATCGTCATGAACCCTATTGCAGGGTACGGTTTCGGAGTCCCGATCAAGTATTACAGCCTCGTCTATGAGTGGACTCACGAGACCTCCTTCATTCATAACGGTCCGGTGGGCATATGGTACCGCCACGGCCTCATAGGACTTGGGCTCCTTGGTACATTCTATATTGGAACCATCGCGCGAACCATTCGAATACTACGAATACCCGCCAGCGCGCGCATCGACCGGATCGTGGCCATTTTTGTCATGGCGTGTCTGATTGCGGAAAGCCTCGTGGGAAACACGGAGAACCCGTTCGCTACCGGCGACAAGACCCTGTTCATCGGAGCGTTGGCCGGCCTGGCCGCTGCATCAGCCCATAGCACGGCCCAACGTATCCAAGCCAAGCCTCATGCCGCCTGAATACACAGCCGGCGATACCGGCAAAAAACAGCTGCGACCCGGTTTGTTGGCGAACATATCCTGGTTGAGCATTGCTAACGCCATCGTGAAACCGCTATGGTTTCTGTTCATTACGGCGGCATGTATGCGGCTGCTGGGCGTACAGGAGTTCGGCGTCCTGACAGCGGCCTTATCGCTAACCATGATCGCCGCTGGGTTCGTCGACCTGGGTATGTCGCAGTATACTGTGAGGGAAGTATCTGGGGCGCTGGATAAAGCATCGCTCTACTTCTCCAACTTTATGACATTGAGAATAGTTAATGCATTTATTGCTTGGGGCGGCGCCCTGTTTGTTGCAATGTTTCTTGATTATCGCGGAAATGCGCTACTTGCGGTGTGTTTTGCTGGAATGTACGCCCTGACGTTGAATCTTACAAACTACTGCCGAAGTATCTATCAGACATTCGAAAATCTGCGACAGGAAGCAGTTATGCTGATCGCGGAAAAAATTCTGGTCATTGGCGGCGGCCTGGTTATGCTATTCACTACTCGTTCGGCAGCTTGGACACTCGCAGGCATGGCGCTTGGCATGACAATAACCACGGGTATCAACATTTGGGGCATCGACAAGCGATTTGCAAAGATGCGCAGATCGCTTGTCAGCCTAAATTTTCTGAAGGGATCACTCAGAATCATGATCCCATTCGGTCTGGCGGGGCTATTCACGGTAATATATTATCGTGTGGATATGGTAATGATCGAAGCAATGCTCGGCGTAATTCCTACCGGACAGTATGGAGCCGCTTACCGTATTCTGGAAGCGCTACACATAGTACCGAGTATCGTAGGCCTGGCTGCTATCTATCCTCGACTTGCCCGGCTACATCATGCCGGAGCGCATGCTGATTTCAAACGCTTGTTACGGAATGGCCTGCTCGGCCTCGTCGGCCTCAGCATACTTGTCAGCCTTGTGCTTACCGCGCTGTCTGGCTCGGTAATTCGGCTACTGGATCCAAACCCAGCCTACGCTCCTGCTGCCGACGCCTTGCGGGTACTCGCTTGGACGTTCCCGTTCATATGTGCCAAGAGCCTTCTGTATTCCGCGCTGATCTGCATGGATCGGCAACGCTTGCTTGCCATTGCACTTGGATTCGCTGTTTTGTTTAATATAACACTGAATGCATTTATGATCCCGGCGCAAGGAATTCATGGTGCTGCAATAGCAACAATCGTGACAGAAATATTGCTTACAGGAATTTTTACAGCGTATTATGTACGTGCACGTTCTGCATAGAGAATAACATGTCGTAAATTAAATGTAAAAAATACGCAAGAAAATTGATTACTAAATAGTTCGGCGAAATAAATAATTATGATTATCTAATGAATAACTTATAAAGCCAAATTTACATATTTTTTCTACAATCTTAATAGTTTCATTTTTAGTATAACGTTCTATTGCATGATGATGAAATTCAATAAAAATTTGATCGAATGGAATCAATTCTTTTCTATCAATCTTTTCTAAAAGTTCATATTCAGCTCCTTCAATGTCTAATTTTAATATATTAACAGATTCAAGTTCAAGATAATTAAGCAAGGATATCGGCGTAATGCCTCTCACTTCATATGAAATACCCTCGTCATGCACTACATTAATATGGTCTGTCATAACTGATCCACTTTCGTTAACATTTGATTGAAAAAATGTTAACATGCCGTCATTTGCACATACTGCAAATGGAATATGTGTAAAGCGATCTCCATATTTCCGAGCGAGATCAGATAATGCAGATTTGTGTTTTAATGTCGGATCTACGGCAATACATTTTGCATCATAACGTTCGATCATATTCGTAGAAAATTCGGCTACGGAACCACAACCGACATCAATTACTGTGAGCTGTTTTTTTTCTTCTGGGTATATAAAAAATATAAAATCGGGAGGAATGTATCGAATTCCCTTCGTTCTGAACCAGATACGCCTGACGGTTTTCAACAGAATCCGATGGGCAGCGCGAAATCCACGACGGATATAATGCATAATGATTACCAGGCTAAAGAAAGGAGGTTGCGAAAATTTGCTTTGCCCAAAAAAGTGCTCTTTTTTTGAGACTATGCTATTAATATACGCATATACTCATATATGGTTCCAGAAAATTCAATGTCTTTTCATTGAGGCATCATATCTCACGATATTCACTATACCTTGCCTGCTGTACTTGACTCTCATTTTGACAGTCATGAACCGGGAGAGCAAAGGATATTCCCGCGAACTATTTAATATATAATAATATCTAATTTTTAATACAAATTACAGCATAATGAGCATGGTACAAACGTATCCAAACAGGGCCGCTTATACGTGGCAGCCAGTTTTCCGTTAGTAATTTTTGAATTTGTTTGAATTGAGATTTTTTTCCATACGCAAATTTTAATGTCTCTTTGTTAAAATAAGGAGCGTAGATATATTCATCTATTATTTTATATCTTGTTTTATTAAAAATATTTTTGAAACTTTTTGATGTAAAAAATTGAACATGTCCTGCACTGTTATTTTTCCTGTCTTTAAAAACAGATTTTATCTTTCCAAAAAATAAATTTTCGAGCGGAACTTCTGCAATTAAATATTTAAAATTAATCTTTTCAATTGCCTGCAAAAAGCCATATGGATCTTCCAAATGTTCAATTGTATGACTTACTACAACTATATCGAAAGCATCTACGTCAAAAGGATTAGGCATCTTAGTGACATCAGCTGTTTTAGCATAAATTTTGGGATATGAAGATTTTATCAGTTTAATGGCCTCCTCAGAAAAATCCACGCCATAGCAATTAGAAGCTAATCCTCGCCTTTGAATCTCTCCAATGACTGCGCCAGAGCCACAACCCAATTCTAAAATAGAATCAGGAATAATTTTCGACCGGGCCATAAGCGTTTCGATAGAATCGACCTTCTGTATAGCTCCGCGACGTAACCACTCTACTTGATAGGAGGCGTTATTCCTGAATTTCGCGGCATAATCGTCCCGACCGCTCTTTCCAGACGCCAAAGCAAAATTTCGATTATCTTCACACATACGAAGAGCCTGGCATGTTGTTTAAAAATTTTTTGAATCTGAAATTTGCTTGTACTTGAACATATGTAAAAGAATTATGTTCCCAAAAAATTATATGATTTTTTAATATTGTTATAAATATATAAATATGTAGTATATTTTAAACACCCAAATTTTATTACTTATCATAATATTTTAAAATTTTTTACTATGTAAAATTCAAAATAAAAATATTTAAACATAAACATCGATTCTCACATAAGCAATTTCAACCATTTATCGCATATCTTTTCTGAAGAAAAGACACTCTCGTAGCGTTGCCGCGCCATGATAGACATACCAAGCCAGCGTTCTATATCCCATAATTTTTCCACGGCATTGGCAATCGCTGTGGAATTTCGCGAGGGTAGCAGATATCCTTCGTTTCCATCGTCTATCATTTCAGGAATTGCCCCGACAGGAGTAGCGACAACCGGCACTCCTGCATTTAGCGACTCGCTAACGACCAGGCATTGCGCTTCGGTTACCGACGGCAATACAAGTACGTCTGCATTTTGGTACAGGGCCCGCATCCTGCGTCGATCCGATACAAGGCCATGATGAAATACAACGCGTTCCAGATTGTACGTTGAGATAAGGTCTGCAAACGCCTCTTTGTCTTTCCGATTTGTCCAGCCGCCTGCGAAATGCGCCTCAACGGGTATCGAACGATGCGTAAGCAGCCGAACGGCCTCCAGCGTTTGCAGATAGCCTTTTGCAGGTATCATGTGTCCTGCAAACAGAATATTCAACTTGTCGCGTTTTCTCCGATCTTGCTGTTTCGCCTTGACATCCTCTTGGGAAAAAGCGATTTCGCTATCCATCTCGTTAAGGATAACAAAACGTTTTTCAGATGGAATCCACGAGGCGCACTGGTTGGCGAGTCCTTCGGTAGGAAATACGAAGCCCTCCACGCGAGCAAGCAAGCGGTGCGCCGTTATCGCGGTAAGCGGAGACGTGAACAATTTGGAAAACGTACCCCGATGCAACACGGCGAATATGCGTTGATCCTGACGCACTGCGGGTAGCGTAATCATGATGTCCCGAAAGTGCCCTGCTGGATCGGGAGAAATCGAGTTCCACAAGATCGTTGCCTTCGGGAAATCTCGCAGTGTTTTTTTAAGGCGAAGTCGCAGCCGAAGATAATGTATCCACCGCTTCGTTTTGGATAGTTCCCCTGAACGAGGCCCGGTGTTCACGCGATACGCTTCCGTGTGCGCTATCAGGAGGCCTGCAAGTCGTTCTGTAGCAAGCGTTTGCCCGTCGATGGGCGGAGGAAAGCGTCCCAGCACCAAAATGGGAGCGGAGCGTATTCCCTGCATGTATCTGCTTTGGAGAAGTGGTCCGAAAAGACCGGATCGTTTGCGGGGGTCGTTTTAAGGGTAGAATTACGATAGATTACGCCGCCCTGGTCAGCGGCCTTGACCTGTAGTATACGCCCTCAAGGCTGTCAGGATTCCTGGCGCGGGCTGTCTTCGTTGCAGTCGCGGACGCCGGGCGACGATGCGTTCCCTCGTAGTTGGGCAACGGGCGCATACGCGCTTGGAGGCTGGCAGATGCGCTCCGCCTGTACAATGTCCCGTTGTACAATCCAGTCCCGCGCCACCGCGCAAATGGCGACAAGACTGCCTTATCCTGTCCCTGGCGAACCCCCTCTTGACATTATCTGCAAATTTTTCTATTCTCTTGTTATTCCCCTGTCGAGCAGGATGCCCCGTATCGGGTTACCTCTCGAATACAAGCGTAATTTTGACGCGCGGGCTGATCGCCTGCGCAGGCGAATAGTACAGGACTACCATGCACTCTGCCTGATGGAGGAATGGCCCGAGGTTTTTGTCGGGTCCCGAAATCCTCCAAACCAGAGCGCTATGTTAGACTATTCCGAGCAGGACGCCCCGATTTTAGTTGTCGGACGCTTTCCCCCGCCCATCGACGGGCAAACAATGGCGACGCACCGCCTCGCCGATCTTGTCTCTGCATCTCGCGTAAACATAGAACCGAAGTGTGGAGCCAAATCCAGGGCAGGCCGATTGCTTCATTTTCTGCGGATTCGCTCCGGGCTAAAACGGGACTTGGCCAAATATCCCAAAGCAACCATTCTCTGGCCTTCGATTTCTCCCGATCCGCTTGGGCATTTTCGGGACATATCCATTACGCTGCCTTCGTTCCGGGCAGACCAGCGCATATTCGCCATATCGCACAGGGGTACTTTTCATAAGATGTTTGAATCCCCGATCACAAAAGCAACGGCCCTGCTCCTGAGTCGCCGGGTAAACAAATTCGTTTTCCTGTCCAAGGGGCTCGCGGACCAATGCGCTCCCTGGATTCCCGACGACAAGCGCCTGGTGATTCCCAACACCATTGACGCCGAAACCGTCTTGCCCCGAAAAGCCGTAGAAGTAAAACGCCGGGAACGGGTCAAACAGGATAAACTGAGCGTTTTATTCGTGGGACATATGATGCCTTCGAAGGGGTATCTCGACACACTGGAGGCCATTCGCATACTCGCAGCCCGTTCCGCGCCCATTGAAGCGCATTTTGCAGGCGGCTGGCAGAAACCGGAAGACCAGGAGGCGTTTATGAACTACGTTAGGACCCATAATTTGAAAGATATCGTGTTCCATCACGGAGCCGTATCCAACCGGAAGGCGATGCGGGCCCTGCACCGAAACGCAGATGTGCTCATGCTTCCGACCTGGTACAGAAACGAAGCGCAACCCCTGGTCATTATCGAAGCCCTCAATGCGGGTACGCCTGTCATATCGACCTCCTACCGAGCCATTCCGGATATGGTCGAGCACGGAGCGGGGGGCTATCTGGTGCCGCCCCGAAATCCTGAAGCCATTGCGAAGGCGCTCGAAAACCTATGCGAGCCGACGCGCTGGACCAAAATGTCCATCTGGACGCGACAACGGTTCGAAAACACGTTTTCGCCAGAGAGGGTGCGGGAGAAGTGGCTGAAAGCGACGGGGTGAGGGTCACCCCTGGCGACAAGCCAACACAACCAGTTTGGGCAAGTTGAACCATCTCTGTCTGGGAAGAAAAATTTTTGCTTTATTTCTCAAAATTGCGTACCTTTCCTGTAAGGAAAGACATTGCAATAACGGAGATTCGTCTCTGACAAGCATGGCCCTCTGGCGCAAAAACTCATTGCACTTGGCACCCACGCAAACAGGCAAAACCGTCTTATGACTTCATTAAGGGAACTGCAACGAGGTATGTGGTACGGCTTCGGAATCATGTGCGGGAACGGCTATGAAGCAGTAAGCAGGGACCTCCGCCGGAGCGATTCCGAGGCATTGCGCAGGGATTGGGAGCGGATCGGTGGAGACTTCCGCAAACCAATCGCGGGAGTAGAAACAGAACTGGATAAGGCAAGACCAACACAGCATGAACTGAACCTTACTGAGTAATGGCGGACCAATCCACCAAGGTAGTATACACAAACAGCAGGTTCACATTGGGCCGCTTCCGTCCGCGCAGGAACTTGCTGATTACGACAGGGCAATTCCTGGATTAGCGGAACGGATTGTTCAGATGGCCGAAAAGGAACAGGAGATTCGGCTCAAGAACACAACCCTATTCTATCACACAATGCGCTTGGGGACATGGTTTGCCTTCATCTTGCCAGTCATAGGGCTGGGGGCAACAGTGTACCTTGCTATGAATGCTTCTGTTTGGCCTGCTATTATTCCCTTTCCTGTCAGTATCGTTCCGTCTGTCGTCTCGCACTGGAGGCGCAGTAAAGAAGTCTTTCCTCCTGAACCCGATTAAGCGCTCGCTAATTAATGTACAAACGTGTCACACACTTTGTTGGCATAGCGGATCTGTCCTCCGTTTATCGAGAACTGTCAAAGAAATACCGAATCTGTACAGCTGGGTAAAATAAACATGTAACCGATACTCTGAAATTTCTTAAGATGAAGAATATGTAAAAGCAGGCACAGAGGGTGTCATTTTAAAAATCTTATCCGTGTCCTGAGAATCAAGGTAACAGAAAGATTGAGGTGGTACTTTACAATTCAAAAGTTCATTTATTTTTATTGGATTAGATAATTTGTATACATTTCTCAATGCAAAACAACCAGCCTTATTGCATCCAGAAAAATAATCAAGAAAAAATTCATGCGTTATACCAGATTCATTAGATGTTTGTTGCCAAACTTGTGTTAGGGAATCTGCTATACGATGAGACACTTCAGCCACTCCTACAATCATTTTTACAGGATTTGTGGAATATAATACTATATGTGAAATATTTCGGGCAGGCATAATTTTTCGATATTCAAATTTTTTCTTCCCAGAGAGAATATTAGTAACATGCTCAGGATGGACAGAGAGCAGTACAGCGTTTTTCATTGCCTCCTCACTTGATATGATTTTGAGTAAAACAACGCAAATATTGTTCATGTGAAATTTTTCGAATACTCTGAATTGACCCTTTAATACCAGCGTCAATAAGACTTGCTCTATTAACGGGTGGAAAATTACCAATAAAACGAAATAAAATTATCAACGTTTTTTTACGAAGCCATTCTTCTATTTCATTTCTGGAATAAACCGTGCGTTTAGATACTAGGGCCTGTTAACACTATTTGGGAACATGATTTCCTTTGTTTCGTTGTCTATGAACGCTGCAATCTAAAGCAAATTTCAGAGACATGGAACTCACCGAGGCCCAATTTGAACGGATCGCACCGCTGCTTCCCAAACAGC
>JAJECT010000036.1 GCA_022821845.1 Rhodothermales bacterium
CGAGATCGAGCGCTTGTTCCGGCGCCTGAAGGGGTATCGGCGCATCTTCTCGCGCTTCGAAAAACTCGATGTCATATTCCTCGGCTTCGTCGTCTTCGTGCTTATCGTCGATGCATTGCTTTAGTGTTAACAGGCCCTAATACAGACAATTCGCCGCCTAAGTTTTTTAACCGGGCTATCTCATGGAAGACGCAACCACTCCAACCCGCTTGCGCCCTGTCCGGTACGGCGAGCGCCCCCGCTCGATGACGCTGGAAGAATATGCGGAGTCGGACGAACCGGCGGACGGATATCGATACGAACTGGTCCGCGGCCAGATGGTCGCGCAGGAGCCTGCCCCAGGCGCACCGCATGGACGTAGCCAAAACAGACTGGTATGGCGCCTTAATAACTGGATGGAAGCGTTCGGGCAAGGCGAAGTTTTTGCCCAAGTCGGCTTTATCGTGAGCGATAACCCGGCGACGGTTCGGGAGCCAGATGCAGCCGTTTTGCTCAAGCGGCGACCCTGGAAAGGCGAACCCGGCAACTGGATACGCGGTGCCCCGGACGTGGCCATCGAAATCCTCTCCCCGTCGAACAGACCGGGAGAAATGCGCGAAAAGACCAGCGATTATTTCTCCGCCGGAGCCCTCCGCGTATGGATCGTGGACCCCAAGACCCGCACCGTAACAATCCGCCGGGCGGACGGCCCGGAAACGGTCTTCCAGGAAGGAGACCGGCTTGAAGACCCGGAGGTCTTGCCGGGGTTTGCACTGGAGGTGGAGGATGTGTTCGGGGGATAGGCGCTGCCCAATACTTGGATTGGTACGCCTGTTCTGTGAGGAACCTGATTCCTGCTCCCGGATATACGACTTGCAGGGGCTTCCCTTGAATTCTTGAATCCAGTCGCCGAAAAAGGACTTCAATCTATCCTGTGAACTCATGCTTGCGCTACACCCCGAAGAAAAAATATGGCTCGATGCGTACCGGAAGGCGCTTTTGGATTATTTTATTTAAAATTTTACTGCAATAGTCAATGAATATTTTGTTTTTTCATATATTTTTTTATTGTATTTGATCTTCGATGCTATTGGTATCTTGATAACAGATTTTAAATTGATAAGAATTTTCAAGTTTTGATGTGCTTCATTCGTCAAATTTAAATTAAAGGTATATTCTTGAGTAGGATTGTCAATCTTTGCTTTATTAATTAAATCTTGCATAATAATATCATTCGACAAACCGGTCTGTTGCAAAAATTTAACAGCATTTTCTATATTGGGTTTAGTGCCAACAAATTTCGCTCCTGAAGACAGGTGTTCCACCAACAAGGCAGAAGATTTATTTTGCACATTTACCTTACCGCCTGCCACTAAAGCTACTCCAGCTTTTACTTTAAATTTGTCTTCTCTACCTCTATCATTTAATTTTATTTGTTCAACTTTAACTTCACGGGCACCCAAATAGCCGCATAATGTAGAAAAATGCAACCATTTGGCTAATGAAATTTCATCTATGGCCTCTGACTCAAGGTGATACTGATTCTTATCGAAAGGATTTTGTATCAGTATAGCGCCCGCTGTCACAAGCCCTTGGTCAACCAGCTTTTGCACCACTGGGTCAGACTGCGATGGAAACGAAGCAAGCAGGTATACATCCTCATTGTCGAGCAACTTACTCCCTTCATTGTCGAGATATAAATCCGCAATATCATCTTGATCGAGCACCAAAATAACTTTACGGCGCGAATGGTAAGGCCAAGGGTTATCAAGCATGATTTGTTTTTTGTTTAGGTGATATGGAGGTCGATTAAGCGGTTAGGAAGTTGTTTCTCTAAAAAATCCAAATGCTTCCTTTAGAATTCGATGCGTCATATTTTTTGCAGTCGCTTCCGATTCAAGGCTGCCGCATACGATTCTTACTTTAGATCCCGTGCCAATTTTCTTTTTAATATCTTGGATAAGTGGTGTTTTATCTATCTTATTTTCCAATTCAAGTATTTTGTTTGACAATGAATTATCTATAGATAAATTGGAAAAATCAGAATCAACAAGATCGCAATGGCTTCCAATAATAAAAAAAGGCTCTTTTTTATTTGAATTTGTCAGCCATTTTGCAATTAATCCTATTTCATTGCGAATGCGTGATTCATATTTTTCATTTTCTTCCAAAAATTTATCTATTCGAATGAAATAAAAAATTATATCTGCTTCTTTAATCGATGATTTCCAAGATGGATATTTATGTTCACTCCCTGATTCATCTATTATCTTGTCCGCATTAAATTCCATATCTTCTAGTTTGAATATTTGTACCGGAAGAGTAACGACATTAAGGGTCGCTTCATATTTGCTGGGCAGATTACCCTTAGATAGGAATGTAGCCAAAGTGGTTTTTCCCGGTGGACAGCCATCAATATGCGGACCAATAAAAAGGATTTTTTTGCCCTTGAGAGGGGAATTTTCTTTTTCCCGACGTTGCTTTTGTACCTGCCGATTTTTCCGTCGTTTCTCACGCTCTTCCTCTTCACGCTGCTTTTTTTTACGTCGAGCAGCGGCAGTAGCAGCACCACCGGCAGTAGCGGCACTCACAAGTGCCCATATTACAATTACCGGTAATGGCATATCAAGTACCGAAAAGGTCGCGCTCCAGGTCAAGCGCGGACAGGTGAATATTTAACATGCGCTGGAAATCGTCAACCCGATCTGGCGCCACCCCGGCAGCCACCGCAAATTCGAATAGCAGGTCCATTTCTGCATTATGTAAATAGCCATCGGCTTTGGCGAGCACATAGGCATTTTTAATGGCCGCCGCAACAATTTCGCGGGGAGCCGTAGCCACGGTTGCAAGTACGCTGTCCTTATCCGGAGGCGTATCGGCCAGTCGAAAAAGATCCTCTTTCAGCGAATCATCCGCAGGGCTTACCTTGAGCACATCGTGCAAAACGGTACGCTCGTTTTCGTCGAACCGACCATCTACCCAACCGACGAGGGCAAGCATCTTCGCCTGAAGAGCGGTCATGTCACTATACATGGGCAAGGGCCGTATCGATGGCTCCAGAAATCCGGGGGTTATTGGGGATCGCTGCCAAGGGCAAGGCAACGACGCATCCCTAAAATAGCCCCCCCCCCTTGATTCCATGAAATTTTCGTGAAGAAAAATATCCCCTCCCCCTACCCCACCTCCACAATCAACTCTATCTCCACGGCGACGTTGTCTGGGAGCGAGCCCATGCCGATGGCGGAACGGGCATGGCGACCGCGGTCTCCAAAAACCGCTACCATCAGGTCCGAGAACCCGTTGATCACCGCAGGGTGCTGCCCGAAATCCGGGGCGGCGTTCACCATGCCCAGGGCCTTGACGACACGGCGGACGCGGCCCAGATCGCCGAGTTCGTCCTTCAGCGTGGAAATCAGCTGGACGCCCACAAGGCGAGCCGCCTCGTACCCCTCCTCGACGGACAAGCCCGCGCCCACCTTGCCCGTAACCATCGTCCCGTCAGCGCGCAACGGCACTTTCCCGGATAAAAACAGCAAATCGTCCGTGCGTACGGCGTTCACGTAATTGGCGACGGGCGAGGATGCCTTGCGCAGCGTAATGCCCAGTTCGGCGAGGCGCGCCTCGGGATTGCGCTCCTCGTTTTGCCCAGAAGAAGTCGCGGCGGACAACGCCGTCAGGAAGGGAATGATCATTGGATACGCCTCAGTGTTTGGTCAGCATGTATTTTCGAATGCGCGCTATTGGGAAAGCAAGCGCACCAGAACCCATCGCCTCTGGCGCCTGCCTTGACGCGCACCCTCCTTCAACCGCAATGGCGACGCAACGGATTCCGCCGCAAGAAATTCAAGGCGCCGGCTACGCATACGCAGGCCGCTCTCCTCCGGCGGCGTATTGCAATACCCCGTAGGTTCCGCCCGACCGCCACGCTGGATGTTCGGCGTCCAGTTCGGCGGCGCGCGCCGGCGACACTTCCACCAGCGTATCGCTTTTGAGCGTACGAAGCAGCGCCAGCGGCGCAGGAAACGGCCCCAGCGCTTCGCTCATGCTCGTTTCGAGCGGCCAGAGTGCGTCGTTCGTTGCGCGGCGGTAATTGGCGTCCCCCTTGCTGATGACGAGGGACGCGCCGCTGAGGGCCTGCTCGATATGCGGCGGCAACTCCCAATACCGTCCGTCCGTATTCCAGAAATAATCCGCTTGCATGCGCAAACGCCCGTCCTCCATGCGCGCAGCGAGGCGCTCCGCGAGGCGGGCGGCGTCCCCTCCCCGGCCCCGCATCGCCCGCAACAAATCATGCATATCCGCAGGAATCACATCGCTCACCAGGACGGGCAGCCTTTTCACATGCAGCACGACGTCCGTCGCCAACCCCTCCGCAAGCAGCCTATCGCTCCAGACCAGGTCCATCGCTTGCTCGGTGCCCGCATTGTCCATCACGATATGCGCGACGCCCGGCGCGCGCCCCAGCAATCCCGCCACGACCGCTTCCGAACGGTCCGTCAGCAACTGTTCGTCGGTCGCGCGCACGCCCTGCGCCGCCACGGCAGCGATGCTCAGGTCAATCCGGTTCCCCCACAACATCGCTTTCAGCGTCCGCACAAGACGCTCCGGCAACAGGTCCTCAAAGGCCAGCGCCTCCTCCAGCGTCGTCCACAACGTCTCGGAAGCCATTTCTTCCTGCTTGAAGGGCGCAAAAGGGTCCTGGCCCGATTCGAGAAAGCCGCACGCCTCAACCAGCAGGCGATACACGAGCATTTCTGCAAAAAACCACTCCGTGCCCAGCCAGGTCTCCCCTTCGCGCCGCGCGTATCTCGGCAGCCACAACGCGCGATCCGGCGCAGGCGCCTCGAAAAGACGCAGCGGCGCATTGCCCGCCACCTCGTCCCGAAGCCGCTTCAACGCATCCGCCGCGGCGTCCGGGTAGGCGTTCCGGGCAATCGTATCGTCGATAATGGAAGGAACCCGCACGCCCATGGAACGATGCGCAAACGCATTGCTCGCATCGGTCCGCACCGGAGGCGGCAAATCGTTTCGTGACATAACAGAAGTTGGACAGGCCCGGCGGCGTACGACCAGAAATTCTTATAAAAAACCGTCTCCCCTGCGCGTCCGCGGCGGCGAACGAGCGCAGCGTTCCGGGGCCCTTCCTCAGGCGTGACGATACGCGTCCCAGCTTAGGTACTTGCCAAGCGCTTCGCACACCGCGTCGGCTACGAGCGCCCGCGTGGCCGCCACATGATGCTCGAACCCGGACGCGCATACGTACCGGAGCAAGCGCTGCATGTTCGCTACTTCGAACACCCCGTACCCCCCGAAGGTTCGGAGCGCGTCCGCCGTGAATACGCCCTCTCCCGCATAGGCCCGCATGCGCCCTTCCAGATCGTCCGTGCTAATCCGGGCGAACGTGAACGGGCCGGGCGCGATGCGCCCCGTAATGGTTCCGTACGTATTCTCCTTGCCCACCGCCCCGGCGATGATTTCCTGAAAATCCATGCGGTGCGCGTCCGCCCCTTCGTCCACAAAAAAGGATTTGGGAAGATTCGAACAATGAAATACGACCCCCTTGTCGGGATCGCCTCCGTAATCGTTGTTCCAGTCGAGAAGCGCCGCAGGGGCGCCCGCCGCTTCCTGCAATACGTACATGCTCAACGCCCCGACGATATCCGCCTCGCACGCGCTCGCCATAAGCCGATCGCTCATCATGCTCATCGCCGTACAGGGCACGACGCCGTAGAACTCTTCCAGCGCGGTCCAGCACTGAATCGCGGTGGCGGCCAGCCCGTGATCGTCCATAAACCGGTCGATGCATACGCCCAGTTTGGCCATCTTCATGAGCCGATCCCGGGGAATGCCGTCCACGCGCGTATACGCCCGCATCGCTTCGATCTTGTCGACGACGGGCGCTTCGTCGTCGGCAAGGCGACGGATTCGGCCAAGCAATTCGGACAAATCCAGCGTTTCGACGGAAATGCCGGACCGCTCCAGCAGTTTTTCGCTGTAGCGCACGGTGTTGAACGCCGCGGGGCGGGCGCCGATCTGGCCCAGGCGAAGGTTCCTGAGCGAGCGTACGACGCGGCAGGTGGCCGCAAACCGCCGCAGGTCCTCTGCAAACGCCTCGCTATCGGGATCCATCGTATGCCGGCTGGTGAGCGAAAAGGGAATGCCGTACTGCCGCAGGTTGTTGCAAACGGATATCTTGCCGCAAAAACTGTCCCGACGGCTCGCCAGCGACATGTCGGACGGGGAATCCGCAAAGGCGTGCACCAGCACGGGGACGCCGAGGTCGGCCCAGCGCAAGGCATTCGCCACCGCCCGTTCGTCCCCGAAATTGGGCAGTGTAACCAGTACTCCGTCGATTTCGTCGCGGCCCGCGCGAAACAGGTCGGCGCACAGGCGCGCTTCCGCCAGGGTTTCCACGGCGCCGTTGTTGGTGGCCTCTTCGGGCGTAATCGCCAGGCGGACGCCTTCCCGCTCCAGCAAAGCGACAATCTTCTGCCGCCCGGCGGCGCACAAGTGATCCGGGAAAAAGCCCCGATTGCCTACGATGACGCCCAACGTCACCGGATTATCGTTCGCCATAAGACTTGCTTCTGTATATTTTCGATACGCTATCCATGCGGGCCTTTCCGCGCGGGGCCAGGCAAAGCCGCTTGCGCGATGCCGCTGCCCGCCTTGCATGGAATAAACGACATGTACGGCAATCTTTTGCAACGATTATGCAACACTCCTTATACGACCTTACCGGACGGGTGGCGGTTGTCACCGGCGGATCGGGGGCGCTGGGTTCCGCCTGCTGCCGGGGCCTGGTCGAGGCGGGCGCCTCCGTGGTGATTCTGGCCCGCAACAAGCAGCGGGTAGAAGACGCGGCGCGGGCGCTGGAAGAGGCGGGCGCCGCGGCGGCGGCGGGCATCCCGGCGGACGTACTCGAAAAAGACGAGCTCGCAGCGGCCCGCGACCTGGTCCTGAAACGCTTTGGCCGAGTGGATATCCTCGTGAACGCCGCCGGGGGCAACATCAAGTCCGCCACGCTCAAGCCCGGGGACAGTATTTTCAACCTGCCGGAAACCGCATTCCGGCAAGTATTCGACCTGAACCTGATCGGCACCGTACTCCCCGTGCAGATTTTTGGCGAGGTCATGGGAGGAGCGCGAAAGCACGCCGGACAAGCAGGCGAAAGCGCCCCGTGCGCCGGTTCCATCGTCAATATTTCTTCCATGGCCGCCGCGCGGGCGCTGACCCGCGTCGTGGGCTATTCCGCCGCCAAGGCCTCCGTAGAGAATTTCACCCGGTGGATGGCCGTGGAACTGGCCCGGCTCTTTGGAGACGGACTCCGCGTAAACGCCATTGCCCCGGGATTTTTCATTGGAGAACAGAACCGGAACCTGCTCCTCGCCGAAGACGGCTCCCTGACCGAACGGGGGCGGCAAATCATCGACCATACGCCCATGGGCCGCTTCGGCGAGGTAGACGAACTTGCGGGAACGCTCGTCTGGCTATGCAGCGACGCGGCGCGGTTCGTAACCGGCGTGGTCGTGCCCGTGGACGGAGGATTCGGGGCGTTCAGCGGGGTATAGCGCCCTGCGCCGAATACGCCGCGCTACGCCTTGAGACGCCCGGCGGCGCCCCGGCCTACATCTGCACTTCCTGCATGTCCTGATCCATGCCGTCGCCCCGCTCGTAGTCCCCGCGCTGGCGCCGCTGCCGCTGTTGCCGCCCGAAGTTGTACGTCAGGGAAAGGTTGACCTGGCGGGCGTTGAAGCTGCGGACCGACTCCTGATAGAACCGGGGCGTATCGCGCGTGATATTGAACTGCATCATATCGAAGGGATCGCGGATTTGCAGGCTGAGGCTGGCGCGCTCGTTCAGCAATTGTTGACGCGCCCCGACGCTCACCCGCGAAAACGAGCCGATGCGCCCGTTTTCAATGTCCATGGGCGCCCGGTAGAACCAGGAGAGCTGGACGGACAATCCCTCCCGAACGCTGAGCGTGGCGTTCGCGCGCGTGGACCAGCCCCAGGCGTCGTTGCCAAGGCCGCTCTCCACGTTGGACCCGTCTGTTTGCATCCGGAACGCATTGAAACTGCCGAACGCATTCAGTCTGTTCGACAACCGCAACGTGCCGATGGATTCGACGCCCCAGGAATCGCTCGAATCGAAATTGCGGAACGTGGTGATCGATACGCCCCGATTGTCGATGAATTCGTACCACTGAATCCGGTTGTTCGTCTTGCGATAATACGGGGTCAGCGTAAGCGAAACGGGGCCGGCGAAATGAATGTAGCTCCCCTCCATCGAATGCGTGTATTCCGGTTCGAGGTACGGATTCCCCTCGCGGCGGGAAAACGGGTCCAGATCGTCGTTGAAGGGATTCAGGCGCCAGGTGTTCGGACGGCTGATGCGCTTGCTGTAGCTAAACTTGACCTGTCGCCAGCCCTTTTCTGTCCGGGCCAACTCCCAGGTCAGAAAGGCGCTCGGAAAGAAACTGTTGTAATCGTTCTCGTACTGCTCGTTGGCCGTCGTCAAGTCGAAGGTCGTGCGCGCTTGCTCGTAACGCAACCCCACCTGCACGGCAAGCGGCCCGAATTCCTGCTGCGCGATGCCGTAGGCGGCCTGGATATTCAGGCGATAATCGAACGCGTTCGTCCTGCGGGCGTCCATGAAATACTCGTTCCGGTCGTTATCGTAGTTAAAGACCGTGAATCGACTGTCCAGCAAATCGATGGACCCCCTGTAGCCCGCCTCCAGCTTGCCGTTGGCCAGCGGGCGCGTATAATCCAGCTGCAAGGAACTCTCGCCCGTGTTTTCCTCCTGCATCGAACGCTGCCTGAAGAGATCGGCCGCGGCGCCAAGCGCCTCGAAACGAACCCCATCCTCCGCATAGCTGTTTTCGTCGTCCTCGTTCTCGTTTTCGTACCGCGCCTCAATCTGCAATTCGTGGGTTCCCGGCGCGACAATCCGGGAAAACGTCAGGCGGTAATCCTGGTTCAGGTCCGTTCGGTCTCCGATGCGCGTCCGGTCGTAACTGCCCATAAGCGCCTGGTTCGCGTCAAGCAGGCGATACGTATTCAGTCCATCCTGATCTCCCCCGCGCCCGCTAAATCGCGTGGCCAGCGACAATACGTTTTTGTCGCTCATGCTGTAATCGACGCTGGCGCTGAGGTTATGCGACTCGCCGCCGCGCTCCCCCCGGTCGTCTTCGTCGATCGAAAAAAGCGGATCGGCCACGCGGTTCTCCTGGAGGCGATCTCCCTCAGAATTACGCTGGCCATGCCGGAATCCGTAGTTCACGAAGGAGGTGAATTTGCCCTTGATAAAATTAAGCGATCCGCCGGCATTGTAACTCTCCTGCGTACCGCCGCCCGCCGTAAGGCTTCCGCCGAAGCCAAGGTCCTGATCCTTGCGCAGCACAATGTTCAGGATGCCCGACATGCCGTCGGGTTCGTACTTGGCGGACGGATTCGGAATGACCTCTACCCGATCCACCGTGCTCGCCGGCAAGCCCTGCAAAAACGTAATGAGCGCCTCCCCTGTCATGGACGTAGGGCGGCCATTGAGCAGAATCGCCACATTCTGGTTGCCCCGCAAACTGATGTTGCCGTCTATATCTACCTCCACCGACGGGATTTCTTCCAGCACCTGACTGGCGTCGCCCCCGGCGGACACCAGTTGGTCCCGCGTGTTGTACACCGTCCGGTCTATACCCACCTCCATGAACTCCCGGCGCTCCTCGACCACCACCTCGTCCAGCATCTGCACATCGGTTCGCAACGCGACCACGCCCAGGTCGGCGCTCCAGGCTCCCGGACGAAGCGCGATATCCGAAATTTCTTCCGTGACATATCCCACGAAATGAATTTGTGCGTAATACCTTCCCGGTCGCAAGCCCTCGATCAGGAACGCGCCGTCGGCGTCGGTAATCGTCCCGGTGGCCAGCGAGGAATCCCGTACGCTCCACACCGCCACGGAGGCGGAAGGAATGCTTTCGCCCGTCTCCGCGTCCGTCACGCTCCCGGAAATTTG
The DNA here is from genome assembly GCA_022821845.1 of Rhodothermales bacterium. Taxonomy (GTDB): domain Bacteria; phylum Bacteroidota; class Rhodothermia; order Rhodothermales; family VXPQ01; genus VXPQ01. Next base: position 9,997 of record JAJECT010000036.1, read on the forward strand.
CGTCGAGGGCATCTGGCCCGCGGGCCTTCCGCCTTGTCCGCGATTGCCGAATTGCTGGGCAAACGCAGCATGGAGGGGCGCAAAGCCAAACAACAGGGCAGCGGCGATAAGCAACGCGGATCGTAGCATGACAGCGATATACTTTCGGGGAAAGGGGAGGGGAAAACCAGGGCTTTTGGCCCGGCGACACGCGAATAAGACCTGCGAAGCGAACGTTTCATTCCATGCGCATCCAGAGATACTGAAACGATCCGGAAGGAAGTTTGTTGCGCAAGGACACGCTGATCAAGTCCGCAAAGCGCAAGGGCTTGCGAGGGGCGCGCCGGGCAAGGAATCGCGCGGGGACAGGACGAATACAACAAGGGCGAGGCGCGCTTGCCCGCGCGCCTCGCCCTGAAAAACCTCCTGAAAGCCCGTCGTCAACGACACGCCTCGTCAGCGAACAGAACGCTTGGCCGGCGCCAGCCCGTCGGTAATAGCATCCACCGCGTCCTCGACGTCAACCAGTTCGCCCGCTTCCGGGGTGTATTGCACAGAGAGATCGCATATCCTGCCGGACGTGCCGCCTTCGAGGATAACGGGCTCGTCTGTTTCAGGCCCTCCGAGAAACGCGACATTGATGTTTTCGTCGGTGGTGAAATCGACTGCGCACTCGCCCCGACGACCGCCTGTTTCCCAAACGACCGTGCCCGTTGTTTTGACTTCCTGGTCAATAACGATGTTCACAGACGTCTCGGTCTCTACGAATCCCAAGGCAAAATTTCCCTGTTGACGTATGCCCTGAAGGCCAGGGTACATGTCCAGATGAAACGTAATATTATCCACCGTCGTTACGCAATTCGTAGCAAATTGCGAAACATCGTATTGCATGGCGAACGCTGCTTCCGTGTTTTCAAGGTCGGGAAACGCTTTCCCTACGAGGCTTTTCGTGCCGCCTCCGGAACAGGTAGCCGTCGAATCGATCGGCAAGGAAAAGTCCTCTGGATCCGGCATGGCGGCCGGAGGAGGCGCATCGCCCGATCCGTCGTCTTCTTCGAGCCCTCCTGTCGCATTCGACGCGACGGCCGACACCTGAAAATTGGTAGCGATGAATTGCAGGAGCGCGTCGGCTTCCTGCTGGGTAAGTACGTCGTTGGGGTCTCCGGCGTCCGTGCTGTCGCAAGCAGACAGACCTAAAAACAAAACGAGCGTGCAAGCGAATACTGTATAGCGAGATAACATGACAATGCCTCCAGTGGGTTTATGTGTGCGGGGGTTGCGCGCGAAGCGTTGCCCGTCATTAAAACAAACATCGTGCCATAAATTACCGCAGCGAAAGACGACGTACGTTAGAATGTGCGCGCAGGCTGCGGTATATTGGCGCTCCATACGGATTTTCCTCTCTATACGACGCTCCCATGTCCCCGACGCCGTTGCGGCCCGCCACGGTCCCGACCCTGTATTTCATCGGGGTGACCACCGGACAGTCTTCCATCGTGCCCATCTTCCCGCAATGGGCCGAACGCCTCGAGCTGGGCCCGGCGCGCCTTGCGGGCGTGGACGTCCCGATCGGCGCCAGCCCGGATACCTACCGCAATATCGCGCGCTTCATAAAGCGCGACCCCCGCTCGATGGGCGCGCTGATCACCACCCACAAGATAGACCTGCTTGCGGCAAGCCGGGACCTGTTCGACGAACTGGACCCGTACGCACGCTTGCTCGGGGAAATTTCCTGCATTTCCAAGCAAGGCGATAAACTCCTTGGCCACGCCAAAGACGCGGCGACGGGCCAGCGCGCCCTCCAGGCGTTTCTCCCGGATGGATACTGGAAGGAAACCGGGGCCGAGGCGCTCTTCCTTGGGGCAGGCGGCGCAACGGTGGCGACCACCAGTTTATTGCTGGCCGCGCCGCAGAGCGAACAGCCGGCGCGCATCACCGTGACGGACGTCGACGAGCGCCGGATACGCAGCATCCAGGCCGTGCACGAGCAAGTGGAACGGCGCGGCAACGTACGCTATCTGCACGTCCGCAACGCTGCCGACAACGATGCGGCCCTGCGCAGCCTTCCCGACCGCTCGGTGGTTATAAACGGTACGGGCATGGGCAAGGACCGCCCCGGCTCGCCCCTGTCCAATGAGGCTGTCTTTCCAGAAAACGGCTATGCCTGGGATTACAATTACCGGGGAGACTTTACCTTCCTGAAGCAGGCGGAAGCCTGTGGCCGGCACGTCCAGACCGTGGACGGCTGGGCGTATTTCCTGTACGGGTGGACCAGCATCGTCGCGGAAGTGTTCGGCATTTCTATCCCGGAGCAAGGCCCGGAATTCGAAGCGCTCGCGGAGATTGCCGAAGCGTACCGGCGCAGATGACCTGTAGCGCCATAGCAACAGGCGGCGGCCTGCCCGGCAGCGACCGCTACCGCTGTACGCGCCCGGAACCGGATCCCCGCATCAGGTTTTCGACTTCCTGCGTCGAAACCAGGTTGAAATCCCCCGGAATCGTTTGCTTCAGACAGGAAGCCGCCACGGCGAACTCCAGGGCTTCCCGGGAATCCTCCCGGGTCAGCAGGCCGGCGATCAGGCCCGCCGCAAACGCATCGCCGCCGCCCACGCGATCCACCAACCGGATTTCGTAGCGGGCGGAGCGTTGCGGCGCGCGGCAAGCCTCCTCGTCGTGCAGCAACGCACTCCAGCCGTTCGTCGACGCCGAAAAACTTTCGCGCAACGTAATGGCTACGGCCCGAAATCCGTACGCCTCGCGGAGCGTCCGAGCCAGGCCGAAATACGCGTCCTCGTCCAGCGTAGCCGCCTCCACGTCGGACGCCCCTGCCCGGAGGCCCAGGCTGCGCTCGGCGTCTTCCTCGTTCGCAATGCACACGTCCACATACTTCATAAGCGGACGCATGACGGCCTGCGCCTCCTGTTCGGTCCACAATTTGGCGCGAAAATTCAGATCGCAACTAATGGAGGCGCCCGCCCGACGAGCGGCGCGGCACGTTTCCTCCAGCATGCGGCGCGGGATTTCGCCAAGCGCCGGGGTGATGCCCGTCCAGTGGAACCACGCTGCGCCCTCGAACGCCGCCTCCAGATCGACTTCTTCGGGCACGAGCGTCGTTACGGCGCTTCCGGCGCGATCGTAAAGGACCTTGGCCCCTCGCTGACTTGCTCCGGTTTCCAGAAAATACACGCCGAGGCGATCCCCGCCGCGCACGATGAACCGGTCGGATACGCCATAGCGTCGCAACGCGTTGACGCAGGCCTGACCCATCTCGTGCCGGGGAATTTTGGACAGGAAAACGCTGTCCAGGCCAAAGCCTGCCAGCGCAACGGCCACATTGGCCTCCCCGCCCCCGAAGGATACGTCAAAGGAAGGCGTTTGCACCAGGCGCCTGTACCCCGGCGGCGACAGCCGGAGCATGATTTCTCCGAACGTAACGACTTTCATGGGGAACCCCGTTGCGCGCCCGCCGGACGCATTGCCCGCCTATTCCAGTTCCCGGACCCAGATATTCCGAAAACGCACCGGATGGTCGTGATCCTGCAAGGAAATCGGCAGCCGGTCCGGATGCGCCTCGTACGGCGGACGCGACCGATGCCCCGAAGGCCCTGTCATTTCCTCGTGATTCTGCACGAGGACGCCGTTATGGAAGACGGTTACGTACGCCGGAGAAGCCAGCGCGCCGTCTTCGTCGAAACGGGGGCGACGAAACACGATGTCGTACGCATTCCATTCGCCCGGCGCGCTCATCGCATTGACCAGCGGCGGATACTGCCCGTACAACGCAGCCGCTTGCCCGTCGGGATACGTATCGCTCTCATAGGAATCCAGCACCTGCACTTCATACGTGTTCATCAGGAACACGCCGCTGTTGCCGCGATCCTGATCCTCGCCGTCGGGCGGCGAAGGGGCGGACCATTCGACATGCAGCTGCGCGTCGCCGAATCCCTGCCGGGTGCGAATGCCTCCTGTCTTGGGCACGACTTCAAAATATCCGTCGGCCACCTTCCAGCCCGCCGGGTCGCCATTGAAATGCTCCCAGCCGGACAATCCGTCCGCCGCGCCCCCGAAAAGAACGATGGCGTCGGACGGGGGCTGTCCGACCGTATCTCCGACGCTCGCCGTCGCCGGAGAGACGACCACGGGGCGGGGGCGCTCCCGGTCGTGTACGTCCCAATCCGCGGGGGTGCGGCTCCCTTGCCCCTCGGAATCCTGGGCAAGCGCGGGCGACGCAGCGAAAAGAACGGCAGCGATAAAAGGCATGATGCGTTTCATGATCAAGGAAGTATGTGAAGTTGTAATCCGGCCAGAAAGGCCCGGCCGGGCGCGGGTTCGTAGTACCGGCCGCCGAACGCATTGATCGAAACGGAGCCGCTGTATCGGGCGTCCAGCGCATTACGCACCTCCACGAAGGGCATGATACGCACCGAACCGGCGGTAAAGCCCTCGTGCCCAAGCGACGCGTCGAAAACAACGTATCCGTCGTTCGCAGCCGTATTGGCGTCGTTCGTAAAATACTCGCTTACGGCTTCCGCTTCCACTGTAATCCGAAAATCCTGCTGCCGCCTCTGTACGCGCCCGAAAAAACGGCGTTCGGGAACGCCCGGCAACAGGTTGCCCCGCAATGCTGTTTCCTGAAAAACCAGACGGCTTGCGGTAGCCGCAAAGGTCGCCTCCCAACGAACGGACGGAATCCATTGCAAGGCGACTTCCAGCCCCCGATGCGTATTCTCGCCCGCATTGCGGAAAAAGTCCCGTCCCTGTTCGTTCTCGAAGGAAACGAGGCGTCCGTCCACACGCATGGCGAAAAGGGCGGCGTCCACAAACAGGCGGGGGGCCAGCGCGCCGCGCAAACCCGCCTCCACGCCTCTTGCGATCTGCGGATCGAGGGCGGGATTGAATCCGCCGGTCAGGTCCGGCCGGTTGACCAGTTCCGTGGTCGTGGGCGTTTCGAACGCCGTGCCGTAGTTCGCAAACAGCAACCATCCGTCGCCGCGCCAGGATACGCCCAGCATGGGGCTCCAGGCGCTGAAAAGGCGGCTGCCGGATTGGTCGCCATTGGCAAGCAAGCGATCCTCCATGGCGAATCGGACCGTCCCGTAGCGCAGCCCGCCCATGACCTGCATCTGCCGGACAATCTGGAAACCGGTATACGCAAAAGCGCCCGCGGACGTTACATCCTCCACCTGATCCAGGAAGATATTGTCGCCGGGCGCGCCCGCCGCATTATTGAAATTTTTGCGAATATCGTGCTGGAGCGCCCCATCGCCCCCGATTCCCCACCGAATCCGTCCCCGATCTTGCCGCAGCGCAACGCGCGCGCCGCCTGCCGTCCGGCCCAGATCGATATACGCAAAGGACAACAGATTGTCGAGTGCGCGGCGGACGCCATAGCCGGTTATGCGCAGCGTTCGGGAACCCGCCGCGCGTTCGAAAGCAATGCCCGCCTGGGCGTGCAGGCTCTCTTTGCCCGCACGGGCGTCCACGAAAGCCGGACGCGCCATCGTGGGGTCCGCCTCGAATTGTTCGCGCGTCAACGAACCGGGATGCTCGGTATCCTGCAAGGCCAACGCGCCCAGCACGCGAAGATGCGAGGAGGCGCCGGTGCGAAACCGGACAGAAGCGCCCGCGCGACGGCGAACGCCCGCGGACCAGACCCTGTACCCTTCCTGGCGATGATTCGAGGCGTAAAATTGCAGGGCATGCGCGCCAAGCGGCGCCTGCCCTTCGACCAGTACCCGCCGCTGACCAAACGAACCGGCAAGCGCCTGCGCGCGAAAGCGAAGCGTTTCGGGTTCGTCGCCCGTGGCGAGAAAAAGCACGGCCCCCGACCCGTTTCCCCAAAACAGCGCCGCCGGACTACGCAACAGTTCCGTCCGCCGCAACACCGCGGACTCCACGACGTCCAGCACGGTTTGGCCATCCGGCATGGTGAGTGGAATGCCGTCGAGCACGACCTGCATGCCCCGTACGCCGAACGGGGCGCGCGCGCCCATGCCGCGCACCGAAATACGCTCTCCAAGCGCAAAATGGCCCTGGTCGTTAACCCACGCGCCGGGGAGCGAACGCAACGCGCGCTCCATGGAAAGCGCCGCGCGCGGCAAGGCGTCCGGGGCATGCGTCTCCACGGCAAGGGCGTAAGGGGCGGAGGCCGCGTCCGCCGTGCCCCGGGCGGCTTCCACCGTCCATTCCGGCAACGACCGCCCCGGAAAAACCGACAACGTATCCTGGGCGGAAACCCACCCTGGAAGCAAAAAGCAAAGCGTCGCCAACCCGCATCGAACGAACGACATAACGCGCATCATGGAGTGCAAGGGAGCGTACGCAAAGAGCCAGGCCCAGCCCGCGCCGATACCGCGAATTTTTCCCGAAAACAGGCCGCTTGCGCCGCATGTCCAAAAGAAACAGGAAAAACCCGACTGTACAATCCAAATGTACAACCCAAAGTACAACCTGATCGGCGGATCAGGCGCGATCCGCCGGCGCCGAAATGCCTGGAAGCAGATCAGCCGTCCGTACGCTTTACGCTCATGGCGCTGAGGCCTTTGGGCGTCTGCTCCACGTCGTATTCCACTTCTTCGCCGTCTCGAAGTCCTTCGTCGTACCCGAGTCCGGATACGTTATTACGATGGACAAATACGTCTTTACTGCCGTCGTCCGGCGCGATAAAACCAAAACCTTTATCGGCGCTAAACCACTTGACTTTTCCCCGGGGCATGTTTTTTCCGTGTTCTGATGGCGCCGCAACCTGCATATCCCCGCCTGCGCTACGCGCAAATGCGGTATCTACAGCATCGCGGCAAAGTAAAACGATGGGCTGTGTACCCCATTACGGAGCAACGGGTTCCTGCAAGGCCGGATTAAAGGATGCTCACTCCGCTGCAAACTGTTCGGCGCGCGCCAGTTTCTGCGCAATGTCTATCGGAAGCGCGGCCCCTTCCGTAGCCAGCGCCGCTTCGTACAACGCGCTGGCTCCGGCGGCGCGGGCGCGCGATTCCGGCAGCGCCCCCATCCGGGCCAATACGTCGGCCTCTTCGCACAACAAGTCGGCGATGGCCAGCGCAAGGCCATGCTCGAAGCCGCGCGGGTACCGGCACAGCGCAACCAGTTCGGCGGGCGACAGTTCGGACACGGGGCGAGGCGACAAATCGGCTTCGCCAAATGCCTTGCGGATGTATGCAAGCGCTTCCTCGTACCGTTCTTCGGACTTCAGCCGCAGCGTCTGCGCCAGTACATGGAGCAGGACCCGAATGGCCTGCTCTATTTCCCGCATGATGAGATCGCGCTGCAACACGGCAATCCGGCGTTACGAAGGATCGGGCGCTGCTGCGTCGAAAGCAGCGGCCCCTCGTTCGAGAAAGGCAACGAATTCCGTAACCGACGCGGCGCCTGTGTGCCGGTGCAGCAACGCGCCGGAATACGGATCTGCCACGGCGTAGGTCGGAAGGGCCACCGTGCCCGCGAGGGAAAGCTGGTACTCCTGCAAGGCCGGCCCCTCTTCTCTCGCATCGGTATAGAGGCGCAACAACACAAAACGATCCCGAAACAGCAACCTCACCGGCGCCTCGCGAAACACGGAGACTTCCATCTGGCGACAATTTGCGCACGTATACCCGGTAAAGTCGACAAACACCGGCTTGCGCGCGCTTTGCGCCTGCTCGAACGCCGCATCGATATCCTCATACCAGACAGGTTCGTCCTCCGCGCCCCCCGAAAACAGGCCTGCGCGGACCGCCGACGTTTTCTCTGGAGGGAGCCAGGCATCGATTACGGATAGCGGCGCGCCAAAAAGACCCGGCAACATATACAGGGAAACGCCGAGGAACATCGCGGCGAAAAGCAACGGTCCGGCGCCTACAGGCCGGGACGACGATTCGTGCGGAAGACGGATCATACCCAGCAAATAACATCCGGCAAGGCCGAAAATCACTATGGCGAGCGCAATGGCCGCCGACCGGGAAATCAGCCCCCAGCCCATCACCAGGTCCGCATTCGACAGAAACTTGATCGCTGCCGCGAGTTCTACGAAACCCAGCGTGACCTGAATATGCCGCATCCAGACCCCTGCTCCGGGCAACGACTGGAGCGCCCTCGGGAACATAGCGAACGCCGCAAACGGCACGGCGAAGGTCGCCGCGAAAATACCCATCCCGATCAGGGGCCAGGTCCATTCCCCCGTCGTAGCGGCCACCGCAAGCAAGGCCCCTACGAACGGAACGGTACAGGAAAAATGCACGAGCGTCAGGGTCAAGCCCATGAAAAAGGCGCCCGCGTAGCCCGACCGCTCATTTCCCTGCCGATTAAAATAATTGACGAAACGACCGGGGAGCGTAAGTTCGAACATGCCCAGCAACGAAAGCGCGAACACCCCGAAAATAACCGCGATAAAAAGATTGACCCATGGATTGGCTGCAATGGTGTGCGGGCCGGATGCCCCAAGCAGGGAAGCCGTTAACATGCCCAGCAACGTGAAGGTAAGCACGATCGCCGCCCCGAAGGCCAGGGACATGCGCACCGATTCGGAGCGCGTCGAGGCATGTTTCGAAAACCAGGAAACGGTGATCGGAATCATGGGAAATACGCAGGGCGTGAGAAGCGACGCCAGCCCGGCTCCGATCGCAAGCAGAATAAAACCCCACAAGCCCTCGGCGTGTATTTCCTCGTCGGTGGGGGGCGCCGTATCGGGAGACAAGACGGCCGCGGCGCCGCCGGTGAGGTCGGGCGCGGGGCGAATCGAATCGTTTGCAGCGGCGACGGGAGGCGCTTCGGCGGCGACCGCGGCGCCTGCCGCGCTATCCCCGCTCCCGGCAACCCGCGCGACGGCTTCAAGCGAGGCGGGCGTGGGGGGCAGGCACACCGTTTCGGTGCAAATCATGAATCGCGCGACGCCGCGGAGCGCATGGTCGCCCGCAGGCGTACCTTCCCGTACGCGTAACGGGGCGACAAACCGGGCTTCCTCCGTGAAATAGCGGACGGGGGCGTCAAACCAGGGATCATGCGCCTCGACGGGCTGTCGCTGCCGCATCGAATCTGCAAGCGCAAACGGGCCTTCTTCCCACTCGAACGCCGCCGCGAAACTCGGAGGCGGCGAATCCAGCGCGTACATCTTCCAGCCCGTCTCGATCTCGGCCGCTACCACGGCTTCGAACGCCTCCCCCGGAGCGACTTCTTCAGGGGCGGTCGAAACGGTCCATGCTACATACTCCGTAGCAAGCCCGACGTCCTGCGCAACCGCGGACGGGCCCGCAACGCCTGCATACAACGCAAGCGCAGCCAGCCAGCCGACGCGGGCAAGACACTGCGCGAATCCAAAACCGTAGTGGCGCAAAACCGTAATGGGCTATAGGATACTCTGATTAAATCCGCGAAGCTCAGAGGCATGCGAGGGGTGCGCTGGCAAGGAATGACGAAGCAGCATGGCAGGCCCCATGTAATGAGGAATGACACAGCCAGCGTGCCCCTCGCAGCCTCCCGAAGGGCGCGTCAGGTCCCCAACGATCCGAATCTACGGTTTTTTCTGCTGATTTCATCAATACAAGCATGACGACTTGTGCAGGCAAACGTGACGCGCTGAGCGAAGTGGCTTTGATCAGCGTATCCTATAAGGCTGCCGGAGGGCCGGCCTGTTCCACCGCGCCTACGCTTCCGCCTCGGCAACCACCTCGACTTTCAAGCTGGCCGAAACGTTCTTGTGCACCTTGACGGTGGCCGTATAGACGCCGAGCATGCGAATGTCTTCGTCGGGGACGATATGCTTGCGATCAATCCGAAAGCCCTGCTGGCCGAGCGCTTGCGCGATCTGCGTAGGCGTAACCGTCCCGAAAATCCGGTTTTCCTGACCGACTTTCGCGGCGATAACCACCTTGGCGGCTTCCAGTTGCTCCTTGACGCGCTCGGCGTCCCCGACCTCCTCGGCTATTTTACGCGCGCGCTGGCGAACGAGTTCTTCCTGGTGACGCACCACGGAATCCGAAGCGAGCACCGCCATGCGGCCCGGAATCAGGTAATTGCGGCCATAGCCGTCCCGGACCGTGACGATATCCCCCTTGTGACCGAGGTTGTCTACGTCTTGCAATAGTAAAATCTTCATCGCGGTAGTTCGCTGCTATCGAACGTTATCTGCCACAAAAGGCAGCAAGGCCAGATGACGGGCGCGTTTTACCGCCCGCGTAAGTTTGCGCTGGAATTTCTGGGGCGTTCCCGTAAGGCGGCGGGGAAAAATCTTGCCCTGCTCGTTGAGGTAACGCTTCAGAAACTCGATGTCCTTGTAATCGACATACTCGATTTTCGCAAGGTCCAAATGGGGTTCGGGCATGGCCTAAATCCTGTGAATGTGCTGAAATCCTGAACGGGAACGGTTACGCCTTGGCGGGCGGCTCGGCCTGCGCTTCTTCTGGAGCGGGCGTAGGCTCGGCGGGCGGCTCGGCCTGCGCTTCCTCTGAAGCGGGCGAAGCCTCGGCGGGCGGTTCGGCCTGCGCGTCCGCCTCTGAAGCGGGCGGAGATTCGGCGGACGGCGCGACCTGGGCTTCTTCTGGAGCGGGCGGCGCTTCGGCGGACGGTTCGATTTGGGCTTTCTCCGGATCGAGCGAAGTCTCCGCGGGCGGCTCGGCCTGGGCTTCCTCTGGAGCGGGCGAAGCCTTGGCGGGCGACTCGGCCTGGGCCTCCTCTGGAGCAGGCGATGCTTCGGCGGGCGGATCGGCCTGGGCTTCCTCTGGAGCGGGCGGCTCGGCTTGAACTTCCGCCGCAACCGGGGAAGCCTCCGCCGGGGCGTCGTCGGAAACCTGTTCCGCTTGCTGGTCCGCAGCGGATTCGTTCGCCGCTTCCGCCTCCTCGCGCGCCTTTTCCTCCTTCCGCTTCGCGTAATGCCGGAGCATGGGGGCATCCATCTTCAACGTGAGGTACCGCAGGATATCGTCCTCAAGGGTAAGCGCGCGTTCGAGGCGGGCGATCAGGTCGCCCCCGGCCTTGAAATAGGCATTCACGTAATGTCCGGTGCGCTTCTTGCCGATCGGGTAGGCAAGGCGCTGCGCGCCCCATTCGTCTACTTCAATGATTTCGCCGCCTTCTTTCTCGATGAACTTCGTAACCCGGTTGACCAGATTCCGAATCTGGTCTTCGCTCAGCACGCTGTTGACGATATACGTAATTTCGTAGGTGTTTTCAGGCATGTTTCCCTATGGGCTAAATCTGGCCCGCCACGCTTGCGACGAGCAGGGAGTACGCCGCTTTCCGCGCCTTCGCACGCTTCGCCGAGGAGACCGCGGCGGGAAAGAGGCGTAAAAATGTGGGACCTTATATCGCCGAAAGGCAAGACGGTTCCCGCATGCCGCGCTAATCGCCGGGCTGGTCCTGCTTCGGGTCGTACAACATGCCGGTGCAAAGACACATCTTGCGCCGCGTCCGCGTAAGCACGTCGTAGTTGGGACAGCTCCGGCACCCTTCCCAGAAAACGTCGTCGTCCGTCAACTCCGAAAACGTAACCGGCTTGTACCCGAGTTCGGAATTGATCTTCATCACAGGCAGGCTCGTGGTAATGCCAAAAATCCGGGCGTCCGGGTATTTTTCGCGCGACAATTCGAAAATCCGGCGCTTGATCCGTTTCGCCAGCCCCATCTTGCGAAAATCGGGCGCCACGATGAGCCCGGAATTGGCCACGTACTTTCCGTGTTCCCAACTCTCGATATAGCAAAATCCGGCCAGGCGGTCGTCCGCGAGCGCAATCACCGCCTTGCCCTCTTCTATTTTAGCGCGTACGTATTCCGCGCTGCGCTTGGCGATGCCCGTGCCCCTTGCCGCCGCCGCCTCTTCGATAAGCCGACTGATCTCAGGCGCATGCCGGACATGCTCGTCCCGGGCGGCGAGGACAAGGATTTCCTCCGTCGCATCGGTTGCTTCCATGGTCGCAGGTTCCGGCAACATGGGACGTAGCGTTATGCCTGAATAAGGGTTTCGTAGCGGACAGAACCGAAGTAAACGAAAAAGACTTCTGATTGATCCTGCGCCGCCCTGCCGCGTTACGATCCGGCAAGCTGCGCCATAGTGTCCGCCGTTTGCAACGCCGTAATAATGTCTTCGAGCGCGCCCGACATCACTTTGTGGAGCGGGTGATTCTTGTCGTTCCCCTCAAGGCGATGATCCGTAACGCGATCCTGCGGAAAATTATAGGTTCGAATCTTGGCCGAACGGTCGCCGGAGCCCACCATGGACCGACGTACTTCGCTGCGCTCCGCCCGCCGCTTTTCCATTTCCTGCTCGTAGAGGCGGGAACGCAACACCCGAAGCGCCTTGTCCTTGTTCTTGTGCTGACTTTTTTCGTCCTGGCACGTCACTACGAGGCCGGTGGGAATGTGCGTAAGCCGGACCGCCGAATCCGTCGTATTGACCGACTGCCCGCCGGGACCGCTGGAGCGGTATACGTCCACCTTGATCTCGTTGGGGTCAAGGCGCACGTCGATCTCTTCCGCTTCGGGCAGCACCGCCACCGTGGCGGCGGACGTATGCAGCCGCCCGGAAGATTCCGTAACCGGCACGCGCTGTACGCGATGCACGCCGCTCTCGAATTTCATGAAGCCAAACGCCTCTTCCCCCCGGATCGACAAGACAATCTCCCTGAGACCGCCTTTGGCCCCCGGAGATGCGTTCATAATTTCCACCTTCCAGCCCCGTCCCTCCGCAAATTTCTGATACATCCGGTACAGGTCCCCGGCAAAAAGCCCGGCTTCGTCTCCCCCGGTTCCCGCCCGAATCTCAAGGATCGCGTCCCGGGCGTCTTCGGGGGCTTTCGGGACCATTTCAAGACGCAATTCGGCCTCGATGGCGGGCAGCGCCGCCTCTACGGTTTCCAGTTCGGCGCGGGCCATATCCGCCAGCTCGCCCACGGATTCCTCCGCGAGGATGGCGCGCAAATCGTCCCGTTCCGAGGTCGCGCGCTCGTACGCGGCGATCGTCTGGACCACCCTTTCGAGCGTCGTGCGCTCCCGGCCCAGCTCCCGGAGGCGTTGCGGATCGGTGGCGACGTCCTCGCGGGCCATTAGCCGGTCGATCTCCGCGAACCGGTCCTTTATTTCCTGAAGCGCATCCGGACGAATCATAACCGAAAAAAGATTCAGGCTGCCGCCGGCGCATCCCGGACCACCCGGCCAATGGCCTGGGCAATCAGCCGAATCTGCGCCATCAAATCGGTGAATTGCTCGAAATAAAGCGATTGCGGGCCATCGCTCTTTGCCCGGTCCGGGTCTGGATGCACTTCTATCATGAGCCCGTCGGCCCCGGCCGCCACCGCCGCGCGGGCCATCGGAATCACCTTGCCGCGAATGCCCGTGCCATGGCTTGGATCGACAAGGATCGGAAGGTGGCTGCGCTTTTTTATGACGGGCACCGCCGACAAATCCAGCGTGTTGCGCGTATAGGTTTCGAACGTGCGGATGCCGCGCTCGCACAGCATGACCTGCGCATTCCCCTCAGAAAGCACATACTCGGCGCTCATGAGCCATTCGTCGATCATGGCCGAGGGGCCGCGCTTCAGAAGTACCGGCTTTCGGAGTTTCCCGACCTCCTTCAGCAGCGGGAAATTCTGCATGTTGCGCGCCCCGATCTGTAAAATGTCCGCATACCGGGCAACCAGGTCGATTTGTCCAATCTCCATCACTTCGGAAATGGTCTTGAGGCCCTGCTCGTCGGCGGCGGCCCGCAGCCATTGCAACCCCTGTTCCCCCAGTCCCTGAAAAGAATAGGGGGATGTGCGCGGCTTGAACGCCCCGGCGCGCAAAAACGTCGCCCCGCAAGCGGCCACATGCGCCGCCGTGTCATGAATCTGGCGTTCGTCCTCTACCGAACAGGGGCCGGCGATCGCCGCCACTTCCTCGCCGCCGATGGACACGCCCCCCACGTCGATCACGGTGTTTTCCTTTTTCCAGGACCTGCTGGCGAATTTGTACGGCTCGGTTACGCGGTATACTTCCGCCACGCCCTCCATCACCCGGATATTCCGGGGGTCGAATTCGGGCTTCACGCCAATGGCGCCCAGCACGGTCTGGTTGACCCCGCTGGAGCGATGTACGTCGAATCCGTATCTGTTCAGGCGCTCGATCACGTCCTGAATCTGGCTTTCTTCCGAGCCGGGCCGAAAAACTACGATCATGGCATGCGCGCTATAATGTGAATGCAAGCGGACGGTCCGCTGTACGCCGTATTATCCCGTATAAACGCCGCATGGCGTATGCCCGGTTTCATGCGGCGTTCTTATGAATATATTGCGTATCCCGAAAGCAAGGCGGGTTTACCGGTATCGTTCGAGCGTGAATTTCTCGCCCAGGTACCGTTCGCGGACTTCGGGGTCGCGCGCAAGCGCTTCGGCGGTGCCCTGCTTCAGAATGCGGCCCTCGTACAGCAGGCAGGCGCGGTCCGTAATGGCAAGGGTTTCGTGCACGTTGTGATCCGTAATGAGTACGCCAATGCCCCGCTCCTTCAAACGGGCCACCACGTCCTGAATATCCTCTACGGCGATAGGATCCACGCCCGCGAAGGGTTCGTCCAGCAAAAAGAATTTCGGTTCGATGGCCATCGCCCGAACGATCTCGGTGCGGCGGCGCTCGCCTCCCGATAAGGCGTACCCTCTGGAGCGTCGTACGCGCTCCAGGCCGAATTCGGCGACAAGCGCATCGACCCGGGCATAGCGTTCGTCCCGCCCAATGCCCTGAAATTCCAGCACCGCATGCAAATTGTCCTCTACGGAAAGTTTTGAAAAGATGGACGCTTCCTGGGCCAGGTAGCCAAGGCCGAGGCGGGCCCTTTTGTACATCGGCATAGACGTAATGTCCTGTTCTCCGAGGTAAATCCGCCCTGCGTTGGGCCGCGTCATCCCCACGATCATATGAAACGTGGTCGTTTTTCCAGCCCCGTTTGGCCCAAGCAAACCCACGATTTCCCCCTGCGCGACATGGATGCTCGCGTCATCCACTACGTTGCGCTTCTTGTATCGCTTCGTGAGGCGCTCGGCGCGGAGCGTCACGGAGTCCACAGGGTCGCCGGAAAGCGCCATGCGATTTCAGTCTACTGGTTCCGGAAGGAGGGCGGGGGCGGCGGGAGGAAGCGTGTCCTCGCGCCGGATTCCTTCGACGCGCCGGAGAAATTCCCGTTTCAACGGACGTTGTTCGGGGCGCCACGAGAATCCGTCCAGCGAAAGCGAATCGGGCAGAATATCTTCCGAATAATAAACGCCTTCCGTATCGCGAATCGCTTCGAGCCGGTCGATGTCTCCTGCGCGGAAAGAAATCGCAATGCGGTCTGCGGACATGCGGACGGCGCCCTCGGCTGCGCCCGCTTCGCTGGTTCTGAAATGAATGGCTTCGGCCTGCGGACTCGCCGAAAGGACCCGCAGGGAATCGCGCTCGAACGACGCCACGATCTGTTTGCCGCGCAACTGATGCACCCGTCCCGACGACGAATCTTCGCGGGCGGCAAAGGCATTGCCCAGTACGCGCAAGCTGTCTATGGTTTCGCCGCGGCCCACGATCTGCAATGTATCTCCGCTCGCCTGATTGTCCTCGAACCAGGCCAGCGGTTGGTCGAAAAGCCAGGCTACGGTGCGGCGGACGTCGTCGCCGTCGCTTCCGGCAAGCGTCACCCGGTCGTACACCACCGAATCCGCCGCCGCCGCAAGGTCGCCATGCACCAGCCGCACCGCGTCGATAGCCACCAGCCGCTCCAGCGAATCCCGCCGGGACGACTCCAGAACGCGGGCGCGCAGCATTAACGTATCCGGAACGGCGCCGGTCGAATCCTCGCGAATCCGCAACAACAAGGGGGTTCCCTCCATGCGACTGTAGCCGGTGCTGTCCTCGTTGTACAACCGATCCCCGAAAAGCAAGGAGCGAACAGTCTGTCGTTGCGCGTCGGCCTGCGCGGTCGTGTCGATCCGCTCGACGAACACGTTACCGTACGCAAAAGAAATATCCGTATCCCGATGGTAGGTGACCGTATCCGCCCGCAAGGAGCTGTTTTCCTGCGACAAAACCACATTTCCGTAGAAATCGGCCCGTTTTTCGTCCGAAAAATATTCCCCGGCAAGGCTGGTCAGCACGGCGGCGCGGTCGGTGAGGGTAACGCCTTCGGAAAATCGGGCTTGTTTCGAGCGCGTGAAATACAGGCCGGAAGGCGCTTCAAGCAAGACGTCGCCATCGGAAAGACGGAGTCCGCCGCGCGCATGCCCCGTCTTGTCGCGGCTGTTGTAGAGCACCGTATCGGCGCGCAACGTATCGCCGCGTTCGATCACCAGCACATCGCCCGTAAACAGGATTTCCCGGCGTTCCGGAAACTGCACGGCCCGCCGCGCCCGCAAGCGCGTATCTTCCTGCTGCAAGCGCACGTTGCCGACAAGGCGGCGGATGCGTTCGCCCTGCGCCTCGCCGCCCTCCAGCAAGTCGGCGCGCACGTCCACTTCCTGCAAGCGGACGCTGTCGGGTTCCTGCGCGCGCAGCGGAAGCGCCGCGCCTGCGCCAAAACACAGGCCCATCGCCAGAAGATATGCCATGCGCCGGAGGAGATCGTTCATTCTTCGCGCACGGTCACCCGGCCTGTCATACTGCGGAGCGTATATTCGTCGAGGCGTTCGTCCGCCTCCAGCGCATAGCCCTGCACCTGTTCGTCCGGCGTCGCGATGCGGACGAATCCGGGCGTTCGAAGGACCTGTTCGCGCTCGAACCAGACCAGATGCTCGCTCCACAGCGCCTTGTCGCCCCGAGCATGGACGGCTACGTTGCCCGCCGCCTCGAACCGCCTGTTGTTGTCGAGCAAGGTAATCCGGTCGGCGAAAACCGTAGCGGAAGAATCCCCGGCCTCGTCGTACAACAGCGCCGTAACGCGGCCCCCGGACGAATCGCTTTG
Organism: Rhodothermales bacterium; assembly: GCA_022821845.1. Classification (GTDB taxonomy): domain Bacteria; phylum Bacteroidota; class Rhodothermia; order Rhodothermales; family VXPQ01; genus VXPQ01. The sequence continues at coordinate 26,857 of JAJECT010000036.1, forward strand.
CAAAACCGTCCATGTGCTGTCTCCCGCCTCGAAGGTCGCCATATGGCCTGCGCGCATCGTCAGGCGCGGGCGCGAAGCGGGGTCGCCGGGCGTCGTTTCCGTTACGTAATACGCCGCGCCCCAGGTTTCCTGCACCGGAGCCGCCTCGGAACGAATGTCCTGCATGGCGGCGGGCGGAGCGGCGGGGCGCCCGCAGGCCGCCAGCATCCCCACGCACAGGAACAGCGCCGGGTACGAACTCCAGGGCATGGGACGCATGGGTTGAATCATAACGAGCGATAGCGACGCGCTGAGCGAAGCGGTTTTGATCAGCGTCTCCTATAGGAATTATGGAAAATGCGATGCTATTCGGCTGCCCGCAGCGCTTCGGCCCGCCGCGCAAGGGCCCGACGATCCGGTTTGAGGCGCGACCCGCCGAGGTCGGACGGCCACGGGTAAAAGGCGTCGGGCGTCATGAACCGGGGCAACACGGATTCCACCGCGTCGCGCAAACGGGATATATCGATATGTCCGTCCGCGGTTTCGATAAAAGCGACCGGGCGCTGTCCGTATTCCTCGTCCGGCACGCCCACCACCGCAACCCGTTCGACGCCCGCCGCGCCCGCCAGCGCCCCCTCGATTTCCTCGGGCAAGATATTTTCACCGCCCGACACCAGCATATGATCCCGACGCCCCCGGACGACGAGCCGCCCGGCATCGTCCAGCGCGCCCAGATCGCCCGTCGCAAACCACCCCGCCTCGTCAAAAGGACGCGCAAGCCCATCCCGTTCGACATACCCGGCGAAGCGCGTACGGCCCCGCACCATAATCTGTCCCTCGTCGTCGCAGCGGAGTTCCCGCCAGGGAAGCAGGCGCCCTGCCGTACGCAGGTCCTCCAGACCGGCGCCGGGCGGCGTGGCCGTAACTTGCGAACTCATTTCCGTAAGGCCGTAACTGGCGCGCACGGGGACGCCGAGGCGGACGGCCTCGTCGATCAAAACCGGCGGCACGGGGCCGCCCCCAAGCAACAACGCCTTCTCCGGCCAGGCCGGCGGCGGGTGGCGTTCGCGCAGAAGCCGCCGAAGTTGCGTGGACACCATGGACGCATGGGTCGCCTTCCGTACGGATTCGGCAAGGGAGGCCGCCGGATCGGGAAGCACGGCCGCAGCGCCGCCCAGCAGACAGCGAAAAAGAATGGCAAGCCCCCCCACATGCCAGAGCGGCAGGGACAAGAGCCAACGATCTTCGCGCGTTAGCGGCATATTTTCCTGCGCCCCAAGCGCGCTGAAATAATGATTCCCGTACGTGTGGAGCGCCGCGCGGGCCGCGCCGGACGAGCCAGAGGTGAACACGACGGTGGCGGGCGCATCCTCGGGAAAGGGCGGCGCGGCGGCAGGGGCTTCGCGCGGCGCCCGTTCGATCACCTCTTTCGGCGACGACGACCCCAGAAACGAGCGGTCGCTGATCGTAAGCGATACGTTCAGGCATTGGCGCCGCTCGTCCAGCGAGGCCTGCGGAAGCTTCGGCGAAAGAGGACAGGCAACCGCCCCGGCCCGCAGGACCCCGAGCAACGCAATGACCGCCTCCGGACTCCGCTCCAGGAGGAGCGCTACGCGGTCGCCCGGCTTTACGCCTTTTTCCTGCAGGCGGCGGGCCGTCCCCGACGCCAGACGGTCCAGTTCGCCGTACGACGTAGAAACGCCGCCGGACGAGAGCGCCGCATTGCGGGGAGCGCGGCGGGCCGCCGCCGAAAGCAGGCAAGGAATCTCCATGATCAACCCGTCGGGACAAGCGCTACATGATCCATCCGAAACCAAAAAGCAGGCTGTAGGCAAGCAAAAGTCGAGACGTGGACCCCAAAAGCGGGTTCAGGACGGCGGGATCGCCCGTGGCGCGCAGCGTCCGCAGGTTGGCCAGCCCCCAGGGCATGGCAAGCAGTGCTGCGAGGAGCCATGCGTTTCCCGCGAGCAGCGCGGACGCCGCCGCCGTCAGGGCCGCCCCGGCCACGCATACGCCGTAGAGCGCCACGCCCGCGCCGCGCCCCCAGCGCACGACCAGCGTTTTCTTCCCGGCAGCCCGGTCCTCCGCAATGTCGCGCGTGTTGTTGACGAGCAAAATAGCGGTGGCCAGAAATCCCGGGCCCAGTCCGGCCAGCGCCGCCGGCCACGAAAAGGCCAGGGCCTGCGCATAATGCGTTCCGGCCACGGCCACCGGACCGAAAAACACCAGCACGAAAAGATCCGCAATGCCCAGATAGGCCAGCGAATAGCGCCCCGCCGAATAGAGCGCCCCGCATAAAATGGATATCAGCCCGACGAACAGCAAAAACCATCCTCCGCGCGCAACCAGATACAGGCCAGCCAGCAAGGCCACGAGAAAAGCCAGCGCCGCGGCGGCCCGAACCGTCCCGGGGCGCGCCAGGCCCGCCTGGGTAATGCGCAGGGGTCCCTTGCGCTCCGCCGTGTCGGCGCCGTGCGCGAAATCCTGGTAATCGTTCGCGTAATTCGTCCCTACCTGAATGAACACGGCGACGAGCAACGCGCAGACCGCGGAAAGGGTATGAAAAACGCCGTCCCCAAAGGCAATGGCCGCGCCCAGGAACACTGGAGACGCCGCAGCCCACAAGGTCTTCGGACGCGCCGCCCATATCCAGATCGTCCATTTCGGACGCGCCTGTTTAGAGTGCATGAGAGAAACGGTCTAACGAGGAACAGAGCGGCGGCGGACGCTTCATGGACGATACGGAAATTGCGAAAAATCCGGCTTGCGCTTCTCGTTAAAGGCGTTGCGTCCCTCCTGCCCTTCCTCGGTCATATAAAAAAGGAGCGTGGCGTTCCCCGCCAGTTCCTGCAAACCTGCCTGCCCGTCGCAATCGGCGTTCAGGGCGGCCTTCAGACACCGAATGGCCATTTGCGAATTCCGCAAAATATCCCGGCACCATTGCACGGTTTCTTCCTCCAGCCGATCCAGGGGAACCACGGTGTTTACCAGCCCCATGTCCAGCGCCTGCCGGGCGTCGTAGGGACGGCACAGAAACCATATCTCGCGGGCCTTTTTCTGGCCGACGATGCGGGCCAGATACGAGGCGCCGTACCCGCCGTCGAACGACCCTACTTTGGGGCCCGTCTGCATGAACCGGGCGTTTTCGGCGGCGATCGTGAGGTCGCACAGCACATGCAGCACATGGCCTCCGCCCACGGCCCAGCCCGCCACCATCGCAACGACCGGTTTCGGGCAACTCCGCATTTCCCGCTGAAAATCCAGCACATTCAGCCGCATGACCCCCGTATCGGCCTCCGTATATCCGGCGTCCCCGCGAATTTTCTGGTCCCCGCCGGAGCAAAACGCTTCCGGCCCCTCGCCGGCAAGAATAATTACGCCGATCTCGTGATCGTCGCGCGCGTCCTGAAGCGCGTCGCGCATTTCCGTGACCGTCAGGGGGCGAAAAGCGTTGCGCACTTCAGGCCGGTTAATGGTGATTTTGGCGATGCCTTCGGCCTTGTGGTATTTGATATCCGTATAGGATTTCGCGGATCGCCAATCTATTGCAGGCGTCATGAATCAGGAGGATTGGTGAATGTCTGGCGGGTTCGAACCATGTCCGAAACATGCTCGCGAACAAGGGTTTCCAGCCGCCGGTGCAGCTGCGCGTTTTCGGCGCGGTCGGTTGCGACTTCAATGATATGGCTTTTGCCGGAAGAAAGCGCGCTATCGTACGCTTCCGACAGATCGCGCAGGTCGCGCGCGGCGGCGTAGCCGAGATCGAACATGCGCGCGGCCTGTTCGAAGCGCCAGCGGTGCGGCGTTCCGAACAGGGGTTCGAACGCGTCGCCGCAGCGGGCTACGGGAAGAAACGAAAAAATGCCGCCGCCGCTATTGTTGATCGCTACGATAAGGACCGGCGCCGGGGCGGACGCCGCCAGGGGAAGGCTGTTCAGATCGTGGAGCAAGCCGAGGTCGCCGGTTGCGAGCACGACCGGCGCGCCGCGGCCATGGGCCAGGCCCGCCGCCGTAGCCACCGCGCCGTCGATGCCCGACGCGCCGCGGTTCGCCGCCACGAACGGGGCGCGGCCCGAGGCGTCCCCGTACATGTCCATGTCCCGAATCGGCATGCTGCTTCCAAGCATGAGCGTCGCATCGTCGGGCGTACGCCGGGATAAAAACCGGGCCACGGCAGGCTCGGACAAATCCTCCGACATTTTTTCGTTCAGTAGATTCGCTACAGCGTCAGAAACGGCAACCCAGCTCCCGGCCCATCCTGCCTCGATTCTGCGCTCGTCCGCTTCGGGGGCCGCGTTCAGAAAATGCAGCATGGATCGGCAGAAAAACGCAATGCCGGATTCAATATAATCTGTTACGCAATGGCCGGGGTCCATTCGGTCGGGCGCTTCGCGCACCACTGCGAACAAGGCCGGACGCACATCGGCCAGCCAGGCGTTCAAGCGCTTCGATACGGCTGCCCCGCCGAAATGCAATACGGCGTCCGGCGCATGGGCCGCCCGAAACGCTTCGCTCGCAAGCGCGAGGTCGTACCGCGAAGCCACTGCGCCCTCTTTCGTAATTTTATCTGTAGAACCACTTACAGCGTATTTTTCAGAAAATCGAAGTTGCGAACATACGTCGGGCAAAAGCGGCCAACCGAGTTTTTGCGCCAGGCGGCGGACCGCATCGGCCTGGGTCCGGTCTGCAAGCCGCCCGGCCACGATCAGGCCGCGCCTTGCCCGAAGAAGGCGATGCATCAGAGACTCGAATCGGGGCACAGCGAACGAATATGTTATAAGAATTTCTGAAATATTATGGGCTGCGCCAAAACCGGAAACAGAGGGTTTCGGAATTTCTTCAGCCGATTCGCGCCCGGATACGGGAGTGTTTGCGCTGTCCGGGGCCGATTCAGGGCCGGATACGGGCGTTTTTGCGCTGTTCGGGGTCAAGCCATAGCAAGTGTACGGCGCATCCGAATCCCGCCACGCCTGCAATCCGTCGAGATAATCTGCGTAGCGGCTTTTGTCGGGGTCTGAAACCAGCGGTTCGCGATACATCGCATTCAGATGAACCGGACCGGCAGGCATCCGCACCGCCCGATACGCCGCCTGATCCGCCGTGGTGAGCACGAACGCCGGATCGATCGCCAGGTCCGGCGCGGGGAGATCGAATTGCCACCGCACATACTCCCCGAAAATCTTCACTTGGTCAATGGTCTGGTTGGCGCCCGCCGCGCGCAACTCCGGGGGGCGATCCGCCGTAACGAGCAGCATGGGTATGCAATCCATCGACGCTTCCGCCACGGCGGGCATGCCGTTCGCCACGGCGGTCCCCGAGGTCGTAATCCATGCGGCAGGCCGCCGGGTAGCGCGCCCGTAGCCCAGCGCGCAGAACGCCGCGCCCCGTTCGTCGTAGTGCATTACGTACTTCGCCCGGGGGTGGGCGGCCACGGCCAGCGCCAGCGGCGCGCTGCGGGAGCCGGGCGCAAGGCAAAACAGGCCCACGCCCGACCGGATCAACTCTTCCACGAGCAGGTCGGCCCATATCCGGTTTATGCCGGGGAAATTGGAATCAGTCATTACGGCGCTACGGTCATACGATGTTCTCATGCCTCAGAATATAGCGCACAGGCCGAGGCGATACATCCAAATTTCCCTACCCCAGCGCCCCCAGCACATCCCCGATCTTCTGTTCGATTTCCGCCCATTCGCCGGCAGGGTCGGAGCCTTCCACGACGCCGGCGCCCGCAAACAGAAACAGGGAGCGCCCGCGGGCCAGCCCGCATCGGAGCGCCACGGCGAATTCCGCGGCCTGGGGGCCTATCCACCCCACCGGCCCCGCATACCAGCCCCGATCAAACCCTTCGAGGTCGCGAATGGCCGCAAGGGCGGGTTCGGCTGGATATCCGCCCACCGCCGGCGTAGGATGCAGCGCCGCCATAACGTCGCTTCCATGCACCCCCCGCCACAACAGGCCGCTGCTCCGCGAAACAAGGTGCCACCGGAGGGCTTGCTGCAACCCGGAGGCCGCTTCGTCTATTCGAAATTCCTCGCACAGGGGGCGCAGCGCCTGGCGAATGCTTTCCCGCACGTAGCCATGCTCGCGCTGATCCTTCGCGCTGGCCAAAAGCGAATCCAGCGCCCGGGCGTCTTCGGCCTCCGTATCGCCCCGAACGCAAGTTCCGGCCACCGCCTCCGTACGTATGTACTGCCCGCTGCGGTGAAAAAGGCGCTCCGGGGACGCGCCCACGAAGGCGGCGTCGGGATCGAATTGAAATCCGTAGTGAAAACAATTGGGCGTACCCTCCTGCAACTTTTTCAGCAAGGCAAACGCGTCAAGCGAATCGGAAAAAGCAAGGCGCGTCCGCCGGGAAAGCACCACTTTTTCGAGCGGTCCGCGTTGGGCAAAGGCGTTCAGCGACCAGTCCACGTTCCGCGCCCAGCCCGCCTCGTCCGGCTCGTCCGTCCGCGAAAGCCAACGCGGCATGTCCCGCCCGGAATCCGAAACGGCCAGGCCGTCCGGAAACCGAAGCCGCGCTATCCGGGACAGAATCGCTTCCTTGCGGGCGCCGTCGCGGGGCAGCACAAGATTGCACGCCAGCATCCCCTCGTTTTCGTTCCGCATATAAACAAACCGGGGCAGCGTAAACAGAAAGGTCGGGAAACCCCGCCAAACCTCGTCGGCAGCCGCATTCGGATCGAACCGGAACCCCCCGAAATAGCGCGCCCGCGCATCGCTTTTCGGCAACACCGCGTCCAGTTGCGCGCGAAGCATGGCGTACCCCGCGTCCGGGCCGCCCGCGCACTGGTCCGCCGCGCCGACCGCCGCCGCCACCATGCTGTCCCCGCGCCCATGCCAGTATATTTTCGGAAGCAACGTCTGCGCGCCAAGCCATGCAAACGAATCGAACGGCGCCACCGGAACAATCAGGCGCGCAATGCGGGGCTCCCCGTCGCGCGGTCCCGCCTCGCACAACACTTCTTCTACCCGGCGGGCAAGCATGCGCCGCGCATGGGCCGGATCGCGGAGAACGTCGTCGGAAACAAGAATGTCTTGTTCTTCAAGCATGCGCGCGGCGTATCCAGGCAACTCAATCGATACGCTGGTAATACGTAAGGCGCCGGGGTATCATCTCTACGTCCCGAAGCGAAATCCCGTCCGGCGTCTCCAGATGCGGCTCCACATGGCCGGTCGTGTCCCGGCGAATGTCGTCCCAGGAAACCGTGGCGAAAAAATCCATGGCCCGGTGGGCTTCCTGGTACTGCGACAACGGAACCCGAAACCGCACGGTCACCGTCGAAGGTTCGAGCGACACAAGCGGGCGCGTGGATGGCTGCCCCTGCACGGTGACGACGAGTTCGCGGGTGTCTTCCGTAAATTCCGCCGCTATCGCCTGCAACGACACCGCCTCCACATTTTTCTGCACCAGACCCGCCAGCGTATCCACCAGGGCCAGGCGCGCATTCAGCGTGTCGCGCACCCCGCGAAACGTTTGCGAAACCGTGGGCCATTCGTCAAGGCCGCTTACGACGGACACGGCCCCCGTCACCACCACGGAATCGGGGAATACCGCAGGCGGCGCAAGCAAATCGTACGTGGCGGGCGTTTCGAACGTCGCATTCGCCCGGACAGGAACCGCGCGCGCGATGCGGCGCTCCTTGAAGAGCGTAGCCAGCGCCGGCGCGACGGACTGCACCTGCACCTCCGACAGGAACTCCGAAACGACGTCCAGCACCTGCACTTGCGACTGCGACGCATCCATGGGAATGACGGGCGAACGCAAGCCGAGCCGGAGGAGCGTCCACCCCTCGCCGACGGCCTGTACGCGCACCCTGTCCGGAGGATACTGCGAAAGCGCCTGGTCTTCGGGAACGTTAATGACCTCCACGGGAAGTTCGAGGGTCCTCGTCTGCGTCTCCCGCATGGTGAAGGTAAACCAGAGCAAGGTCGATACGAGAACCGCCAGGACAATCTCCACGGTGCGGCGGTTCGAATCCGCTTCGGCGTCCGGGCCGGAAGGGCGCGTAAACAGGGGACGATGGGCAAGCGCCTGATGCAAGCGCTGCCGGAGAAGGGTTTGCAGGGATTCCCTGCCCGATTCCGGATCGATTCGAGACACGGCGAAGAAGAACTTGGGCGGTCGGGCGTTAGACGCGCCGGGCGACGCGTTTGTTCGATTCTTCGAAATCGGTTGACATACGCGCAAAAACATCGTATCTTGAACGTTGCTTGCAGTCTCGCCACGCAGACGCTGGCGCAAGCACTTGGTCAGGGCCCCGGGGATGGGCATCCCGGCAACGCACGTCGGCCCAAAGCGAAACCGTTTTATCCTGTTGTACGCATCCAGCACGCCATGAAAACACTTTTCGAATCTCCCAGGCGCCTTGTCCTCATTGGAGCGGGGCTATTCATCGCGCTCATATTGATTGGAGGGACGTTCAAGCCCATCCGATCCGGACATGTTGGCGTGATTCAGACCTTCGGCGCGGTGCACGCGGAACCCATGTCCGAAGGGCTCAACCTCAAACGACCTTTGCTGGACAAGGTCACGCAAGTCAACATCAAATTACAGACCGAGTCGGTTAACGCGTCCGCGGCGTCGAAAGACTTGCAGACGGTGCAGACAGAGGTGTCTTTGCAGTATTCCCTGGTCGGGCCAATCGTGCCCGCGGTATTCCAGCGGATAGGCCGACGCGACGCCGTAGACGCTACGGTAATTCTCCCGGCTATTCAGGAGTCGGTCAAATCCGTTACGGCCAGATTCACTGCCGAGGAGCTCGTAACGCAACGCGCCACCGTGAAACTGGAGATTGAGCAGGAGATCGAGGCCTTTATCGGCAAAACGCTGGAAGACAAGGGCGTGTCCGGGGCCATGCAGATAGCCAACGTAGCCGTTACGGATTTCCAGTTTTCGGCAGAATTCAACGCGTCGATCGAGGCCAAGGTGAAGGCTGAGCAAGACGCGCTACGCGCCGAAAACGAGAAATTGCGGCGCATTACGGAAGCAGAAGCGGCGGCGGCCGAAATCGAGCTGGCGGCGGATGCAGAAGCGTATCAGGTGGAAGTGATTTCCAGGGCGAATGCCGACGCGATCCGCCGGGAAGCCCAGGCGCTTGCCCAAAATCCCCGCCTGATTGACCTTCGCGCCGTGGAGAAGTGGGACGGCAAGGTTCCTTACCTCAACGGCGGTTCGTCGATCCCGATCATTTCCTTGCCAAACGCAGAATAAACGCGGGCTACCCCCCGTCCGCCAGCCACGAGGCCATCCGGCGGCGGAAGGCGGCAAAAACTGAAACTTATTGCCGAAAAGTCGTAGAATGCCTCTATTGCGGTTGGGAGGGCTGCCTTGGCGGTTCGTTGGGGGAAACCCCACCCGGCTGCATTTTTTAGGACTTTATCGAAAACAGGCCGAGGTCAGTGCTGGCGCGGCTTTTTAGACTCCTTGACGGCCAGATGCCGAGCCTGTCGCAGCAATTCCCCGTGCAGGCTCATAATGCTTCGGCGCGTTCATCGGAAACCGAACGAAAGCGTACATACGGTTGCCAGGAGGCGCCCGTCTCGCGGCGGGTTACGTTGCGCACCACTTCTTGCACCTGCTCGCGCAACCCCCGTTGCCGCGCGAAATCGATATGGTCAATATCCAGCACTGGCCAGACCCAGACCGCCGGATCGCCAACCCAATCGGAACCGGTCTCGACAATCCACCGGACGACACGTTCAGTCTTGTCAAGTTTCCTGAGCTCTTGCTCAATGAATTCCGGCGTTATTTCCATAGCGACGCACCCTGCATTTTGAATCTCCTGGCGACTGCTTATATCCTCTTACCTCAGAATTGATCCAGAAAAAGACGAAATAAATCGGACATTTTTGCACATATTCACGCTGGCGTCTCTCGGGGTTTTTCGGCTTGGATACCCCTGATAAAGTCGGATGTCAGAGGGAAATGAACAACCTGTTGAGAAGCATCCTGGCTACCCCCCGTCCGCCAGCCACGAAGCCATCCGGCGGCGGAAGGCGGCATGTTCCATCGAACGGGGGATTCGGGCGAGATGGCACTGCGCCCGCTCCAGTACGCGCGTCAACGTCTCTCGCCACCGCTGGAACACATCGGGCGCGGAAACAGACGGCAATCGCCCCTCCGCTTCCCGGTGCATGGCATGCCAATGGAGATGATTATGAAATCCGGCGTATTCCGCCTGCATCACATGTACGCTCATCGCTGCGGCGCGGGCCGGAGGAAGTTCGGAAATATGGATATCCGGGCGATCTTCGCAAAGCAGAATAACGTAACGGAATACCGGGCCGCCTTCCCGGTTGCAGCCGTCGTACAGAACGTCTGGAGCCATGCGACGACGCACGAAAGCCAACCCCCGGCTACGATGCACCGTCCAGTGCAAGCGATCCGCCGCCGCGCGACCGCCCAGTAAGCGACGAGCCAGTTCCGGATCGCCTTCAACGTTGTAGCCATATATCTTGGGCCACGCGAGATTGGGCCATACGTGGCCATCCTCGCCTACGAAAGAAATATCGTCGGCTACGAAGCGAAAACCATGTCGGCGGCACAACGTCAGCGCCAGAGAGGTCTTGCCTGCGCCGCCCGTGCCCCCGATCAGGGTTACCCCGCGTTCGTCCGAAAACGAGGACGCGTGAACAAGCGCCAGGTCCGGCATCCAGTACGCGGCGGGCCCGGCCACCCATTCGTGAAAAATAATTCCGGCGCGCTCCTCTCGCGAAGTGTACTGCATATCCGCCATGCGCCGCATGCCGCGCTTCAGGAGAGACGCTGCGGAAACCGGATAGAAATCGACCCCGGAAAGCCGATTCTTCGTAAAACGAAAACGCACGGTCGCCATGCGCCCCCGAACGATGAAACCGTCCCCCATTTCATGGTGAATGGAAGGATTGGCGAACCGCAGTCCGTCGCACTCCACTGGCGCATACCGGACAACCAGATCCGGAGACGCAGGCCCCGCCGCCGCAGGGTACGCCGCCAACTCCTTTGCCAGAATGGCTGCGCCCTTTGAGGCATCGCGCCAAACCGCCACATTCCGCCCCATCATGCGATAGGCGCTGGTTCGATCAATCATCATGTCTTCCGTTTCCTGTGTATTCGGATAAAATAGCCAGCAACGCTTCCCGGCGGCGGTCCCGGTGAAAAAAGCGCTCGATATGCGCCCGGGCCGCCGCGCGCGAAGCCGCTCCCCCTGCCTCCAGCGCCGCCCGAATCGCCTCGCAAACCGCGGAAGCGCTCGGCTCGTCCACCAGAAAACCGGCGGCCCCAATACCCTCTGGAATGCCGAAAACCCGGCTCCCCACCGGTACGCATCCGCACAACATGGCCTCGCACAACGCGTTCGGCAGCCCCTCCGCCCGCGACAATTGCGCATATACGGACATTTCGCGATAGTGCGCCTGCAACTGCTCGCGCGGCACGGGCGGAATCAGCTCCACGTTCGGCGGCGGATCCCACCGCGCAACGATCGCCTCCCGGTTCCGCGCGCCTACGACGCGGAAAGAGACATCCGGCATGAGGCGGGCCGCGGCAAAGAGCAAATCGATCCCTTTGACGCGAAAAGTACGCTCCCCCTGGATGAATCCGACCGTACCCACGACCGGCGAGCGCTCGACAGGCCCCGCAGGCCACGCCGCCGGATCGTAGCCCGTGGGAACGACGCGCACAGCGGCAGGCGCATCCGGCGCAAGCATCCGAAAGCCGTATTCCCGCGCTTCCGGCCCCTCGGAAAAACGATTCTGCGACCGAATGAGCGACGCCGACACCGGAAGCAGCGCGTCCATCCGGCGATACGCCATGCGGGCCAACCGGCGGCGCCAGCCGGAAAGCGCCACGCCATGCCCCAGCGAAGGCAACGAGACCGCATCGAATCCGCCCACGACCGCCAGCACGGGCTTGCGAAATAAACGAGCCGCCAGCACAGGCAGCGCCATATGATAATCGACGAACCAGCCGTAAACGGCCGCCGCGCCGGGAAGCTCGCGAAACAGCCACCACGCCTGCTTGCACAACAGCCACGCAAACGCAAGCGGACCCGGCTTTTTCGGCCCCCCGAACTGGAAGGATTTTACGTTGTACGCTTCCCCCAGCAAGCGCAGATCCTCCCGCACGAACGAGGAGGGATGAAGATGGACAAAAAGCAGTTTCTTCGGCATGGCGCGCCTCGCAGAGGACATTACCTGTTCGCAAGCAAGGCGGCGATAAGGGCCGCGATACGCGCGGCGGCGTTTGATCCCCCCCCCCTCGATTTAGCAGGCGTATCAGGACGCATCCGGGCCGCTTCCGCAATGCGAACAGGGTCTGCGCCCGCCAACCGGTTCCAGCCCCCTTCCAGCGTTTCCGTCCACTCCGTTTCTTCGCGCAGCGTAACGCACGGCACGCCGAGCCAGAGAGATTCTTTTTGCAGCCCGCCCGAATCCGTCAGCACGGCGCGGGCATGGCGAACCAGCGTAAGCATGCGCAAATAACTCAGCGGCTCCGTAACCTCCACGTTCTCCGGTACGCAAATCCCTTTCAGGCGGGCGCGCGTCCTCGGATGCAGCGGGACCGCCACCGGCGCCCCCAGCCGCCCCAATCCGTCGAAAATCCCGCTTAGGCGTTCGGGATCGTCCGCATTGCCCGCCCGATGCACCGTGGCCACGTAATACGCGCCCGCATCATGCGGCGTCACGGATTCCAGCGGCGCCCTCCGTTCGGCAGCCTCCGCAAACAAGCGCGTGGCGTCCAGCATGACGTCGCCCGTCCTGTGCACCCCCTCCACGATGCCTTCGGCAGCGAGGTTGCGCACCGCGCTTTCCGTGGGACAACAAAGCACCGAGGACAACCGGTCGGTCACCACCCGGTTGATTTCCTCCGGCATATCGCGCTGGAACGAACGCAACCCGGCTTCGACATGAATAAGCGGAATGCCCAGTTTGGCGGCCACCAGCGCTCCGGCCAGCGTACTGTTCGTATCGCCGTACACCAGCAACCCGCCGGGCAGGGGAGATTGCATCAGCAGGGCTTCCAGGCGCATCATGGTTTCGCCGGTCTGCACGGCATGGGTTCCAGACCCCACGCCGAGGTTGGCGTCGGGGTCGGGCAAGCCCAGTTCTTCGAAGAAAACGGCGCTCATTTCCGGGTCGTAATGCTGCCCGGTATGCACCAGCGTTTCCCGAATGCCCGCGTCCACGAGCGCGCGGCGCACGGGAGCAGCCTTCACAAACTGGGGGCGAGCGCCAACGACGGTTACGATATGCATGGCGAATGGGCTATGCGCGCAAAACGCGGGTAAACAGGAATAATCAATTGATCAATGGGGAAATTACGACCGATCCGCAAGATGGGAAACAATGCATCCATACCAAATATCGTACCTCGTGAACCAACATTAAATTACGACCGATCCGCAAGCCCGGAAAGCAACGCCGCAAGCCGCCCGGCCTGTTCCCGGCGGCTGTACCGCAGGATCCGATCCGGCGGCGCGCCCGGCATGGGCGCCCCCGCCCGCCACGCTTCGTAATGCCTGCGCAGAAAGGCGCGCACGCCCGCCGCATCCTCGAAATCGAACAAACGCCCGCCGCCGGTTTCCTTCAGAATGCGGGCGGCGTCCCCATGCACAGGCCCCAGGGCCAGCACAGGCCGCCCCGACGCAAGGTATTCGTACAATTTGCCCGTCGTAATGGCTTCTGCTCCCTGCACCCGGTTGATGGGAAGCAAGAGCAACGCGGCTTCACGCATCCGGTCAATAGCTGTCCGATGAGGAACATACGGCAACGTATCGAGACGTACCCCGGGACAGGAGGCGGACGCAGAAGCAAGCACAGTGGAATCGACATGCCCTGTGAACCGGAATTGCAGGTCGGGCCAATGCGATGGGGTTTCCAGATCGGACAACGCTTTCCAGAGCGCCTCTGGATTCTGAGTCCGGCTCATATTTCCCACATGGGCCACCACAAACGCGTCGCAGGAAACCGAGGATGTGGATCCCTCGAAATCTGCCGGGTCGAACCCGTTTGCGATCACCTCCGATGCATACCCCCTCTGTGCAAACCGGCTTTGCATGGATGCGCTCACCACGGTGCATCTGTCGGCATTCCGCAACACCCGTCGTTCAAGAAAAGCATCCAGCGCCCGGGCAGGGCCGGTCATAGGCAGGTCGGAATAATAATATATCTCCGTCCAGGGATCCCGCAAATCGGCGAGCCAGGGCGTACCCCGCCGCGCCGCCAACCCCACCAGATGGGTGGAATGCGGCGGCCCCGTCGTCAGGATGGCGTCGAAGGGCTGTCGCAGCAACTTCCGCGCCCGCGCCGCAGCAAAGGGAACCCACCCGATCCGCGCATCCGGCAAAAACAGATTCGCCCGAATCCACCGCGCAAACCGGCGGCGGGACGCCGCGCCCGCCTCCCCCGTAAACCCGACCGTCACGACGTCCTGCTTTTTCCGGCGCAGCAGCCGGGCGTACCCTGCATACGGATCCCATGCCCCGGTGCGCTCCACCCGCGTCCCGTCCGGAATGTCCGCTACGGAATCCGGGTCGGGATCGGGCCAGGAGGCGCGTTCCGGGCGCACGGTCAGCACGGTGGGGCACCATCCGAATTCGGGAAGATATTTCGCGAACTTGAGGCTGCGCTGCACGCCGGACCCGCCCGACGGCGGAAAGTAGTATGTAACGAACAGAAGCCGCTTCATGCGCCCGGCGCCGAGGAACGAACCTGCCGGCGTCTGCGCCGCCAACCCATCGCCAGCAGGAAGAGCGCGCCCCCGTACACCAGCGCGGTCGAACCGGCGCCGACCGCCACGCCAATGCGGTGCCGGGACGGATCGAACCGGAAGACCACCTCGCGCGCCCCCGCCGGGACAGGCACGCCGCGCAACATATGATCCACCTGGACAATGGGAACCGCCTCGCCGCCGACCGTGGCCTCCCATCCGGCGGGATAAAACACTTCGCTGAGCACAAGGAGCCGGGGCGCGTCCGTCTCCACGCGCAGCGCAATCTCGTGCAGGGACCAGGATACCATCTCCACCCGCGCCACGCTGGCCGAATCGATGGGAACCGGATCCAAGGGAAGCGGCTCGTACAGGAGAGCCGTTTGGCGCGCGTCGAACGCCGGGTCGCGCAAACGCGCAAACGCCGAGGGCGCGTCGCTCGCCACTTCCGTCTCGCCGACCAGCCAGGCGCGGGGCGGAACATCCGCGTTTTCAAGCACAAGCAGGCCCGTCTGTTCGCCCCGATACGCCACCGTCAGGCCCGGCAACGGAGCAGGGGAAATCACATAACGGACGCCCAGCAAATCCAGTGCGTTCGCGTTGGGCAAACGCGTGCCCGGCTCCGCGTACAACGCGTCGATATAGTCCTGCGCCAGACGCAGCTTCGCGCCATGGTACCCCCCGACGGATTCGTAATGGTAGGATGGGCGCGCATGCTGAAACGGACTTCCCGATTCAAGAGACAACACGCGGAACCGCCCCGGACCGCCCGCCGCCTCCTGTCGTTCGAGAATGTAGCGGTCCACGTCGTACGTGGCGATCTGGTCCGCCACCTCGCTGGCCCGGACCAGATCGTCCTCGTTGAAATAGCGCCGCCCGACGCCCCACAAGTCCACCGTGGCCAGGAGCGCAAGCGCGGCGGCCAGCGCCCACCTCGGGGCCTTGCCCAGCCGAAAAAGGAGCATAACGCCGCCTGCAAGCAGCAAAAAGAACAGCGACCGCTGCATTTCGGACCGGAACGTATCCTCCCGAAGCGCATGCTGCTCGGCAAGGTAGTTGCGAACGAGGGGCGCCACGCGGGGGTCGTTCGGGGAAATGTCCGGTTGCTGCGCCAGGAGCGACTGCGTAAGCCGCGCCTCTTCGCCCGGCGCTTCGAAATCGTAGAACGCGCCGGGCGCCAGCGTAAGCAATAGCAATACCCCCGCAACGGCCCCGAATATCCACCGGAGGGCGCGCCAGGCCGCAGGATCGCCACCGGGTCCCACACCGCGTCCCGCGTCTTTGCCCAGTCCGCGCAGCCCGAACGCGGCCAGCAACGCCAGCGCAAACGCCGTAATCGCCAGCCAGCTCTCCGGTACGCGAAAGGCGTTGAACATGGGAAAATGTTCGTACATAAAACGATTCAGCAGCGGAAAATTGGACCCCAGCGAAAACAGCATGGACAAGAGCGCCATGATCGCAAGCGCGAGGACTCCCCGGTTTCTCCATTGCCGCAACGCAAACGCCGCCAGCAACAACACGATCGGCCCGATATAATGCGGACCTGCCGTGAACGGCTTCGGCCCCCAATAGGTCGGACTGGCGCCGCCGTACGCGTCCGCCGCAAGCAGCGTAATCAGTTCCCCCACGCCCTGGCTCCACCCCATCGCGTAGTCCCAGTCCAGCCCGGACAGCGCGCCGCCCACGGCCCCCCGAATCGTATAGGCCTTGTATTCGAAATGCAGCAAATAGGGCTGCGCCACCAGCAATACGCCCAGCGCCCCGCCCAGCGCCAGCCAGCCCGTAGCCATGGCGAAGGGCTTCCAGTCCTTTCGCAGGACCGCGTGCGCGCCCTCGACGACCCACCAGACCCCCAGAAAAAACGCTACGTAATAGGTGATTTGCACATGCCCGCCCCGCAAATTCACCCCCAGCGCCATCGCGAAAAGCAAGGCGGCCAGCAAGCCCGGACGCCGAAGCGCCCAGGCGAACGCCAGCACGAGCCAGGGCGCGAAGCACAGCGTAATGAACCGGGAATTGTGCCCCGCAATCAGAATGAACGTCATGTAGGTGGCGAGGCCGTACGCCACCGCCGCCAGCAAGGCAGCCAGGCGGTCCTTCGTCAAAAAGAAGGCAAGCAGCCAGGTCCCGACGAGCAATACGATAAAGTGCGAAACCGGCCAGATCGCTTTCCGAAGCACTGCCGGAATATCGTCCAGTTGGGGAATCTTCTCGGCATAGGCGATCATGTACCCGGGCATGCCCCCGAAGGCGTTCGGCGCCCACAGCGCCTGCCGACCCGTCTCTTCCTCGTACGCAAGCATATATTCCGCCATGGCCCGCCACCGCACCGTATCGTCCCCGATCAGCGCGCGCCCGGAAAACACGGCGGGCGCGAAAAAACCGAAGGCGACCGCCAGCAACGCGACAAGGCACGCGATATGCCGGGTGCGCCCGCCAAGACGGTCCCAGAGGCCCGCCTGGTTCCGGTCCCGGGCGCTCGCCGGAGAGGAACCTCGCGCCGGGGTCGTTTTTCTTCTGCCTCGCGCTCGCGCCATACGTCGGATGTGTTACTCGATAAAGGTAAATGCTCGTACCCGGCTGACAAATCCCTTTCGGATACGCTATTCAATGACTTTGGGAACGCGAAAATACGCGTCGTCCGCCTCGGGCGCCCCCCGGAGCGCTTCTTCGCGCGAGATGCGCGCGCGGGCGGCGTCTTCCCGAAACACATTGCGCGTATCCAGCACATGCGACAGGGTCGGAACGCCTTCGGTGTCGAGTTCCTCCAGTTTCGCTACGTACGCAAGCACCTCGCTCATTTCCCGGGCCAGCCGCGCCTCTTCCTCTTCGGTAAAGCGAAGCCGGGCCAGCGAAGCAATGTATCGCACTTTTTCGACGGTAACAGCCATTGGGGTACGCTCAGAATATGCTAATGTGGAAATCTCGTATGGAAAGCCGGTCAATCAGTCGGAAACGGCGTCGAGGGGTTCGGCAAGACGCGCGCGCACATACTCCATAAGGGCAGGAATGTCCCGGCGCGTTTTCCCTTCGAGGGAAACAGGCTCCCCGACGACCATGCGCAGCGCGCCGCCCCGCAGCAGCCGTTTCTTTTCGTGCAGCAGGCGATGCCCGTCCACGATGGTTACAGGCGCTATCGGAACGCCCGCCTCGACCGCCACGGAAAAAGCCCCCTTCCGAAACGGCTGAAGATGCGGCCCGTGCGAGCGGGTTCCCTCGGCGAACACCAGCACCGAATTGCCGCCGCGAATGCGCGCTCCCGCTTTGCGCAAACTCTCCACGGCGCGGCGCGGATGGCTCCGGTCAATGAAAACCGACGCCGAATTGCGTATGGCGAACCCCAAAAAGGGTACGCGGGCCAATTCCGTTTTGGCCAGAAACCCGAAGGAATATGGAAGCGCGGCGCTCAAGGCGAGAATGTCCAGCAAATTCTGGTGATTGCATATGAATACGGTCGGACCGTCCCTGTCGATCCCGGCGCGGTCCGCGACGCGCACCCGAATGCCGCTCAAACCAAGGATGACGCCGCCCCACACCCGTCCGTTGCGCTTGAAATTACGGGCGGTAGGCCAGATCCAGTGCGTCGCCGTCTGGACAATCGCCATAACGACGGTCCAAAGCGCCGCCACCACAAGAAACCATACGAAATGCAACCGCGCGATCCACGTCGCAAGCGTGCTTTCCGGAACGAATCCGCCGGGCCAGGGCTGATCTATGGGCCGATGCATGGTATTGCGGGCGATGTTTGTTGTCTCCGTACGCAAAAGCAGAATATTTCCTTATAATTCCTGTAAAGGACACGCTGATTAAATCCGCGAAGCGCAGCGTACCCTAAAATAGGAACCGCCGCAACGCCGAACACGCGCGCTGCGCCGCATTGCGGAAATTTCCCGCTAAATCGGGCCGCAGCGCGTAACATACCGCCATGCCCTTACGTATAGATGCCGTATCCGGGGCGTTTTTTCGCCTTATTCGGAGCACGCCATAGCCATACCCCAAAAAAACGACCAGCGCCATGCAAAGCAACGCGAACGACGTACAGAACGACTTGAACGATTTCTCCCGGGAAACGCTCGAAAAAATCAAAATCAAGGGAAATCAGCTGATGGACCGGGTCCGCGACGCCATCGAGGAAGGAACGGCGCGGCGCATTCTGGTGCAACGGGGCGACCGGATCGTGATGGAATTCCCGCTGGTCCTCGGCGTCGGAGGCGCCGCAGCCGCCATCATGATTGCGCCGACCCTTGCGGCCATTGGCGCGTTCGCGTCGCTTGCCAGCGACATTCAGGTGGTGATCGAGCGGCGAGCGGACGACAAGGCCGAGGCAAGCGCGGAAGGCTCCGAAGCGCCGCCGAACAAAGGCTGAGCCGGGCAATCAGGGTAGCGCCGGATCGAACGAGGCGGGCTGCGCCGCCTTCCCCACCCGGCGGTACGAACGGTCGAAATACACCAGCGGCCGCCTGCCCGCAGCCGCCTCCCGGATATCCGTAACGCGCCCCAGCAGGATGGCATGGTCTCCCGCGTCGTACGCCGCATGACGTATGCACAGGAATGTCGCCAGCGCGTCGGCCAGCAGGGGAAGACCCTGCGCGTCCACCCGGTAATCGACGCCGCGAAATTGCTCGCCCCCCGGCATGTCCGGGGTGGCGAAACGATCCGAAAGGTGCGCTTGCCCTTCGTGCAAGACGTGCAACGCAAACCGGTCGGCGCGGGTGAGCAGGTCGTATATCCCGGCCTCTCGGCTGATATTGAACGAAAGAAGCGGCGGGGATAGCGAGGCGCTCGTAAACGAACCGATGGTAATGCCGCGGATCTCCCCGCGGCCATCTGAGGCCGTCACCACGGACACCGGCGACGGGACCTGACGCATCGCCTGGCGCAGTCCTTCGCGCGCTTCGTCGGACGCATCCGGGGCGGCTTCTGCGCTGCCCCGCGCCGTTTCCGCCCCGCTCCGATCTCCCCAAAGACGTCGATCTGCCTGGTCCGCCATTACGTAAACGCGTCCTTGACCTTGCTAAAGAAGGATTTGTGCCGATCCGACCGGTCCGGCTGCGGACGAAACGACGGCGAATCGCGCATCCCGGACAGCAAGGTCCGCTCCTCGTCGGTGAGGCGTTCGGGCGTCCATACATTCACCCGCACCATCTCGTCGCCGCGCCGCGCGCCCTGCAATTCGGGCAGTCCCTTGCCGCGCATGCGCAAAACCTTGCCGGACTGGACGCCCGGCTCGATCTGAAGGCGCGCCCGACCCGTCAGGGTGGGAACCTCTACGGAAGTCCCAAGCGCCGCCTGGGGAAACGAAATATACAGGTCGTGGAAAATGTCCAGACCGTCTCGCTCGAAATGCTCGTGGGGCTTTTCCCTGATCTCGACGCGCAAACTGCCCGCCGGCCCGCCCCGAACCCCTGCATTGCCCGCGCCGCGCATCGTCAGATAGTTGCCCTCGTGTACGCCTTGCGGCACGTTGATGGAAATGGTCTCCTCCCCTTTCACGCGCCCTTCGCCGCCGCACGCGGGGCAGGGCGTACGCACCACCCGGCCTTCGCCCCGGCAAACATGACAGGGCTGCACACTGATGAATTGTCCAAAAACGGAGCGCGAAACCTGCCGGATTTCTCCCGTGCCGTTGCATGCGGAACAAATGGCGTACCCCGCTTCGCCCCCTTCGGCGCCCGTCCCGCCGCACGGCTCGCAAGCCACGAACTTGCGCACCTTGATTTTTTTCTCGACGCCCTCGCTGATTTCTTCGAGGGTGAGCGGAAGCGTGATGCGAAGATCGCTGCCTGCGCCCCCGCCGCGTCGCCGTCGCTCGCGCCGCTGCCCGGCGAACATGTCGTCGAAAATCGTCCCCGACCCGCCGAAAATGTCGCTGAACGCGCTGAATATATCGTTGACGTCATGGAAACCGGCGGGGCCCGCTCCGCCATTGCCGTGTACGCCGGCCTGTCCGAAGCGGTCGTATTGTTTGCGTTTGTTGGGATCGGACAAGACCTCGTAGGCCTGGGCCGCTTCCTTGAATTTCTGCTCGGCCTCGGGATTGTCGGGGTTGCGGTCGGGATGGTACTTGAGCGCCTGGTCCCGAAAAGCGCGCTTCAGGGCATCCGCGTCCGCGTTGCGATCAACGCCGAGTATATCGTAATAATCGCTGGCCATGAGAAAAGATCGAAATCAATCAGAATCAGGGATACGCTGAGTCAGCCCGCAAGGGACCCGCAAAAATCCTGCCGCATCCCTCAAGGCGCAGCAATACGCGCAGTAATACGCCAACATGGCAGGCATAGCGCGCGAGCAAGCGCAAGATAAACGATACCGGTCCCGAAAACCCGCCGGAACCGCCGACGGCCACCGTTCAGGCGGACACGACCACCTTGCTGTGACGCAGGATGTAATCGCCCATGCGATACCCCTTCTGCGCCTCGGCCACCACGACGCCGGGCGCCGTCCCTTCCGCTTCCTGCTGCATGACCGCCTCGTGCAGCTGCTCGTCGAACGGCTGCCCCACCGCCTCGATGGGTTCGACGGCTTCTTTCGCCAGTTCGTCCATGATTTTCCGGTGCACCAGTTCGAATCCCTCCTTGAGCGCGTAGTATACGGGGCCAGGCTGCTCCGTCTGCTGCGCCTCTACTTGTTCGGCGGCGGCAAGGGAGCGCCCGAAATCGTCCAGGACATCCAGAAACCGCTGTATCACAAGGCGTTTGCCCAAGCCGGCGAGGGCGGCTTTTTCTTCCTCGGTCCGGCGGCGGTAATTCCTGAATTCGGCCTCCTTGCGCAAAAGGCGATCTTCCGCCGCCTCAAGTTTTCCGCGCAGGGCTTCGAGTTCGGCGGCAAGGGTTTCTTCCGGCGGCGCGGGTTCGGGCGTGGCTTCCGGCTCGTCGGGGCGGTCCGCTTCGGACGACGCTACGCCGTCTTCCGCCGGTTCCGCCGCAAGAGGGGCATCGGGATGGATATCGTGCTCGTTCAAGGCGTATGGGAGCCGATGGCTCGGGCGTACTGTGTTTTCGCGCAAAGCGGATAAGAACGCCCAACACGCAAGGATGTTCAGGATACGCGGATCAAAATCCCATTCGATATATCTCGCACTTCATAATCCCGCTAACCGGAAACGCCCCACGTCATGGTGGCGCCAATATGACCGGTCCAGGCCGCCAGAGCCGCCGCAAGGAGCGCCAGCAAACCGGCGGCGAGGCGGTACGAGAGGCGATCCGGGGTCCTGTCCGCAAAGCGACCGCGACGGGACGCGCTCGCCGCCCAGGTCAGCAAGCCCAGCGTCGCGGAAGCGAGGAGGGCGGCAATCAGCGTATACAACGCCATGCGCTCGTGCAAATCCACCAGTTCGTCCACGATGGGAACGCCCTCTGCCTGCTCCGCCATGGCCTCTCCGGTAAACCAGGCGAACAGCGCGCCCGCCGCGCCCGCCGTCGCAAGCAAGCACGTAACGCGCCGCCAGAAGGGCGCCCCCCACCCCATCCAGATCAGCGCCGCCAGCGCGGCCGCCAGCAAAAGCGCAATCGGAAAGTGTACGGCAAGCGGATGGAGTTCCGGGATATGGTATCGAAAAACAGCGTCCATGCGGCGCAGCGCGAAGTGATTTTGATAACAGTATCCTTTAAGCCTGAAATTTCGTATTTTTCAGGATATTTTGCCCGTTTTTCATCGCACGGTCCGTTTTTCGCTTCGTTATGCGCTTTCTCTCCAACATGGCCGCCGCCGCGCTGGGTACGCTGGTCGCTTTCGGTCTCCTCTTTCTCGTCGGCATGTTTCTCGCGTTCGTCATTTCGGCGATCTCGATGTCCGGCAACGCGGCCCCGAGCGTGGGCAGCGGCACGGTGCTCACGTTCGACCTCGCCAGGCCCATTCCCGAAACGCCCTCGATGGACGCCTTCGATCAGTTGGCCGGCACGCGATCAAACTACAGCCTGATGGGCCTTACGGACGCGCTGGACAAGGCGGCCACAGACGAGCGCATCGACGCCCTGTGGATTCGGGTCCGGGGATTTTCGGGATTGAGCGCCAGTTCCCACGAAGTCCGCAAGGCGCTGCTGCGGTTTCGGGAAAGCGGCAAGCCCGTGTTCGCTTCGAGCGACGATTATATGATGATGGAATCGACCTACTATCTGGCGTCGGTTGCCGATAGCGTCTTCGCCGCCCCGGAGGCCATGTTCGAATTCAATGGATTTTCGATGAAGACCTTCTTCTACGCCGGGCTGATCGAAAAACTCGACGTGGAGCCGCAGATCATTCGGGCCGGTTCGTTCAAATCCGCCGTGGAGCCGTACCTGCGCCGGAACCTGTCTCCGGAAAACGAAGAGCAACTCGCCGCCCTGCTGGATTCGTACAACGAGACCTTCCTGAACGCGGTGGCCGAAAGCCGGGGCACGACCTTCGAAGCGCTGAACGAACTGGTGAACCGGAAGGCTATTTTCTCGGCGAAAGAAGCCCTGGAAGCCGGGCTGATCGACGAATTGCTGTACCGGGACGACGTGCTGAAACGCATCAAGCAGCGCCTTGGCCATGCCCCGGAGGCGGAACTGCAAACGATGTCGCTGGAATCGTATGGCTTTACGCCGAATTCCGAGGCGGGACGGGCGACGAACATGGAGGGCGAAATCGCCGTGGTGTACGCCGAGGGCACGATTCTCAACGGGCAAAGCGTCCCGGGGAATTTCTTCAGCGGCGCCGTCCTCGGCACGGAGACCCTGGCGCGGGATATGGAAGAAGCGCGGGAAAGCGACCAGGTGAAGGCCGTGGTCCTGCGCATCAATTCTCCGGGCGGATCGGCGGCGGCCTCCGGCGCCATGTGGGAAGCCATCCGGCAGACCGCGGAAGAAAAGCCCGTGATCGTTTCCATGGGCAACGTAGCGGCTTCGGGAGGCTACTGGATTGCGACGGCGGGCGAAACCATTCTGGCCGATCCGATTAGCGTGACGGGCTCCATCGGCGTATTCGCCATGTTTTTCGACGTCGGGCAAGCGTTCGAAAACAAACTGGGCATTACGACGGACGGGGTGCAAACCAGCCCCTATGCAGACATGCTGTCCGGGGTTCGTCCGCTCGGCGCCTACGAACGGCAGATGTTGCAGGGCTGGGTAGACGAGATGTACGATGCGTTCATTGGTCTTGTGGCCACGCGCCGCGGGCTGGACGAAGCGACGGTGCGAAGCATTGCCCAGGGCCGCGTCTGGTCGGGGCAGGACGCGCTAACCGTCGGACTGGTGGATTCGCTGGGCACGTTGCAGGACGCCATCGCGCTGGCCGCCGACAAGGCCCGCTTGGGAGAGGGACCCTGGCGACTGCGCATCCTGCCGCGCCCGAAAACGCCTTTCGAAGCCTTTAACGACCTGCTGACGACGAAGGGCCAGGCCGCCTGGACGCACTGGACCCGCTCCCCTGCCGAGCGGCAATGGATGGATCAGGTCCGCGCCCTTGCAGCGCAGGCCCGGGACGCCGGGTCGGCGCAGGCCAGAATGCCCGTGGAGATCGTGGTGCAGTAGTTTCCTTCTTTTCGCTTTTCGCGCGAGATATTCTTTTCATGCCCTGGACGAGTATGCGCAATACCCCCTCGCCCCCTTCGATTTTGTTAAGGATACCGGGACTTCGGATTTTCGCCGCGCTCGCCCTCGCGCTGTGCGCTGCCCTCGCCGCGTCTGCATACGGGCAGGTTTCGCCGCCTGCGCTGGATGCGGCGCGTAGCGCGCTGGACAACGCGCCGACGAGCAAGGTCGAAGCCCCGGAATCCCGTACGGAAGGCGAACAGGGGGGACTCGTGATTGGTAATCCCGAAAGTACGATAAAGGAAGGGAAAAGCGCCTCCTGGACGGTGCGTCTTTCGAAGCAACCCACCGACGACGTTACCGTAACGATCACGACAAACATACCCCTTGCGATAAAAATAGATACCGACCGCAAGACGAGCGGCGACCAAAACACGCTGACCTTTACGACCTCCGACTATAAGACGGGGAAAACCATCACGGTAACAGCCCTGCAAGACAACAACGACGACGACGAAAGCGGCCGCATAACGTACGCGGCGAAGGGCGGCGGCTACGATGAATCTCCTGCTACGCCCATTTTCACCAAGGACGACGATAACCTTCCAAAACTTAAGGTGGATATTACGAATCCCATCACGGAAGGCGAAACGGGAGAGATAACCCTTACCCTGAGCAAGGCGCTGAGCAAGCGGGTAGGTTTTTATATCGATATAATGAGTATATATAACCCGCATGAACCGGGGGAATGCGGCACCGGGTTTATCCACGGCCAACCAAAATACACCTGTCCGCCCGGCGCGCAAACGGCTGATCGGGAAGAACTGGCTTTTTCGGGCATAACGGCGTCGACCCATGGCCATGTGTACATCGACGCCGGGGACGTCAAAAAAACCATTGCGATCGAGGCCCTGGCCGACACCAAAGGGGAACCAACCGAAATCATTCAATTCAGGTTAGTAATGACGGCAGGCGGCGTGCCTGTTAAAAATATGTGCGCCGATTGCATAATCGATCCGGCAACGCCCCCTTACGCCTACTCTTGGAGAACCTCCACTCGCCCACTGGATGGCCCTGTATGGTTCATCCAGATCAAGGACGACAGCCAGCAGATCATGCTTCGGGCCAACCCGTCGCCCGTAATGGAAGGCGCCAAGGGTTTTTACCAGGCGAAGCTTGCGACCCAGCCAACCGCCGACGTTACCGTCACGGTGAGCGGCGCGTCCGGCACGGACCTGACGGTAGATACGGACGACACGGCGAGCGGCGATCAGAACACGCTGACCTTCACCCGATCCAACTGGAATGTCTGGCGGATCGTGGACGTAGCCGCTGGCCACGACGACGACATCCGTGACGAGACGGTTACGCTGACGCATACGGCGGCGGGCGGAGGCTACGACGGAAAGACGGCGGATATAGTCCTTAACATAGAGGACGACGACTTCGTTGGAGTAACCGTTACGGAATCGAACGGGTCTACCGAAGTAAGCGAATCCGGGGCTACCGACACGTATACCGTAGCGCTCGGCTCCCGTCCTGCGCACGAAGTGACGGTCGCCCTGCAAGCCACTGCCGGCGTAACCATCAACGGGCAGCCGGGTCCCTCGGCGACGCTACGCTTCCCTCCCGCCGCCTGGGATACCCCGCAAACGGTCATCGTCGCCGCCGTAGACGACGGCGCCGACAACCCCGGCGGCAGCCGCTCGGCGACGATAACGCATACGTCTTCGTCGGCGGACGCCGCGTACCATGGCCTGTCCATTGACGACGTGTCGGTTGCGGTTATCGACGACGACCCCACCAAGGTTACGCTTTCTACGCCGGATGCGACCGCGACGGAGGGCGACCCGAGCGACCCGGCGGAGATTCGCCTGACGCTTGGTCGGGGCCTCGTTGCCGGGGAAACGCTGACCATCCCGCTTGCGTTTTCGGGAGGCGCGCCGGGGACGGACTTTACCTTGTCCAAAACCGCCGGGTCAGGCGCCACGCTCGCCTCGAAGGCGGTTACGTTCGCAGGCCCGACAAGCGGAAAGACCGCCCGTTTCGCAACGCTTGCCCTGACCGCCTTGAAAGACGCCGACGCGCTGGACAAGACCATAAACGTCTCGATCCCCGCGTCGTCCGAGGGCGGTTCGCCTAAACTTTCCGCGAGGGGACTCGCAGGCGGCGCCATCGGAACGAGGACAGGCAACGGCGACATTCTTTTTACGGACAATGACGACGCGGTCGTTCGCTTTGCCTCGTCCGCGGCAAGCGCAAGCGAGGCGGCGGGCACGATCAACATACGGGTCAACCTGGATCCTGCCCCCCGGCATATCTCGGTGGGCGTAGCCTCCTTCGATTTCTCCGGGACAGCCACCCTCGGCGAGGACTATACCTGGCCCACGGGCAAAACCGGGCCGTTTTCGATATCCCCCGACAATGCCTTTGTGGATATCCCCGTAACGATCATCGACGATCCGGTGGCCGAGGGGGACGAAACGATCGTGGTCAGGATCAAGGATCACAAGGACTATATCGCAGGCGATCCGAACGTTCATACCTTAACCATTACGGATAACGACAAGGCGGAGGTTACGGTCGCTCCGCGCTCGCTTGCGCTGGACGAAGGCGGGCCGCCAGGGACGTACACCTTCGTACTGGAGACGGAGCCCAGCGGCGCGGTAACGGTTACGCCGACTTCGAGCGATGCGGGGGCCGTAACGGTCGCGCCGGGGACGTTGACTTTTGATCGCAGCAACTGGAGCGCGCCGCAGCCCGTTACGGTAACGGCCGTAGACGACGGGGACGCGGACAACGAAAACGTAACGATTACGCACGCCATAAGCGGCTACGCCGGCAAAACAAGTGGGCCTCCTGTTGCCGTCGCCGTTACGGACGACGACGAACGAGGCGTTACGGTTACTCCGCTCTCGCTTTCGCTCGCCGAAGGCGGAGGCCCCAAACCCTACGACGTAGTCCTGGACACGGACCCCGGCGGCGCGGTAACGGTTACGCCGACCTCAAGCGATGCGGGGGCCGTAACGGTTTCGGGGGCCTTGACTTTCGACAGCAGCAACTGGGATACGCCGCAGCCCGTAACCGTAACGCCGCAGGACGACGCGGACGCGGATGACGAAAACGTAACGATTTCGCACGACGTGAGCGGCTACGCGGGCGTGCCGGACGGGCCGAAGGTTGTAGTTACCGTGGACGACGACGAAATTCCCACGACGCCGGGCGTGGACGCCGGCAAGCTGAGCGTCGATCTCAAGGAAGGCGGGCCGAAAGATACCTATACGCTTGTTCTGCGCACGAACCCCGGCGGCGCGGTAACGGTTACGCCAAGGTCAAGCGACCCGGGCGCCGTAACGGTTTCGGGGGCCTTGACCTTTGATAGCAGCAATTGGGATCAGGAGCAAACCGTTACCGTAGCGCCAGAGGACGACACGGACGCGGACAACGAAAACGTAACGATTACGCACGACGTAAGCGGCTACGCGGGCGTAGCGAGCGGGCCGACGGTCGTAGTTACCGTGGAAGACGACGACGAACCGATCCCGGCGGGCGTTAGCGCGAGTACGCTGAATGTCGCGCTCAGGGAGGGAGGTCCGGGCGGGGATTATACGCTCGCATTGCGCACGGACCCCGGCGGCGCGGTAACGGTAACGCCAAGGTCGAGCGATCCGGGGGCCGTAACGGTTTCGGGGGCCTTGACGTTCGACAGTAGCAACTGGAACGAGGAGCAGACAGTAACCCTCGCCCCTCAGGACGACCTGGACGCGGACAACGAAAACGTAACGATTACGCAAGCGGTAAGCGGCTACGCGGGCGTAGCGGGCGGTCCGACGGTCGTAGCCACCGTGGAGGACGACGACGAACCGGCGCCGGAGGTCTCTTTCGCTTCGTCGGCGTCGAGCGCAGGCGAGGGCGCGGGCTCCGTGAACGTCGC
>JAJECT010000012.1:0-37500 GCA_022821845.1 Rhodothermales bacterium
TCCGCCCTGTTGCAGGTTTCAATCCCCTTGTGGTCGGGGCAATATATGAAATCTACCTGAGAGACCCCGACACCGGAGAAATGATTTTCCGTTTCAATCCCCTTGTGGTCGGGGCAATATATGAAATAGTAATGTTTGTAAAATTATGTTGCACAATGAGTTTTTAATATAATAATCGTAATTATAATATATTTTTATCAAAAAAATGAATAAAAATATTTATTTTGATTTATATTTTTACATAAATCTTTTAAAAATAATGATTTATGTCCAAATCGTAACCTATGTGGCCTGTGGACCGCAAGGCGGTTACGCTGAAGCGTATAGCCTACACAAAATACATTTCCTCATTGCCAATGTCAAATCCCTTGGCCAGCCCCAGCCGAATAATTTCTTTCTCGCATGCGGCGCAAAGCCTGTATGCGACGATGCTATCCTCCGTCGGTTTCTGCAGATCGGCGAGTTCTTCCATGCAGACATCGAACAGGTCGGTATCCAGAACGGCTTCGAATACGCTACCCTGTATGCGGTCTCCATAGCCCTCGAGACAATCCGCTATCCTGCGCCGTCGCTTATCGCAAGGGATGTCGTAGCAGATGACGTAGCGCATGGCTTGGTTATACTTTGCGGAGAGGTTCAGCGTATCGTGCGCACGGGTTCGTACGGCGGGCCGCCCCGCAGATCAGAAGCGAGTCGTTCGACCTGGCGGCGGATGATTTTATCGGCTGGTTGCGGAATCTCGACTCCTTCTTCGCGCATGGGGCGAGCAAGGTTTTTTCCCCAGTGCGCGAAGAAAGTTCTCAACCCAGGGCGGGTTAATTGTACGCCGCCGTCTTCGGTGTTTTCGACGAACATGTCCGGCCGAACGATTTTGAGATTGCACAAACGAAGAACGAACCGATCCACTACGGGGCCTCGCAGCTCCTCAATGATGTCCAGGGCCAGACTGGTACGACCGGGCCGCAGTTCATGGTAAAATCCAATGGCAGGGTCAAGACCGTTCGCCTCAATCAGGCTGGCGATTCGATTGCCGAGCAACACATAGCCGAAGGAAAGCAGGGCATTGGCCGGATCTGGCGGGGGCCTTTTGGCTCGACCAGTAAACAGGATGTCGCCCACGAATCCTCTCTCCAGGCCAGCAAAGTAATGTCGCGCCCCAATGCCTTCAAAGCCCAGAAGCATTTCCATATTTTTTGCATTATCAATGTCATTGATGCTGTCCTGCAGATCGTCGATGGCCGCCATAAGCATTTCGTCCCCGTGGCGATTGCTTTGTAGTGCGCGGAGTACAGCGAGGCCATTTTGGGCCTTGGCGGCAACGATTTTGCGTGCGAGGGCGAAACAATGGTTTTCGTCCGTGGCGCGGCGATATTGCTCAAGACGCACTTCCGCCGAACGCGAGGTTTCTGAAACGACGCGACCAAGCAAACGTCCGTTACGGGTAAGCCAGGCCAGATCAATACCTTGTCGCAGGCAAAATTTTGTGGCCGAAGACGTGATATGCGTCCGGCCAAAAAGCATGATCAGGTCCACATGATGCGGCTCAACTTCTTCAATTTCTTCTCGCCGGGAGTTTCCGTCCGCATCGTTTGAATCCACCGTAATGACCAGCGACTTTGCCGATTTGCGTACGACGGCGCCCGGAAGGGTGACGTAAAGCGTAGGCATGCCGGATCAATGTCTGGGAAATGAATCGGTGACGGCCCTAGCCCTGGCGATTGCTTCCGGACATGATCTGGTTAATAGTGATTCCAGGTGATCGTAAAGGTTCGCAAGAGCAGAGGCATCTGAACCGGAAGTTGCGGTAAAACCATGGATTAGGATGCTATGGTTTCTTTGCTTGGCCTTGATTTTGGTATGTTTTTTGTCAAAATCAAGCAATTCTATGGCCAATGGTTCATTCAGTATTTTGAGAAGGCGCGCTGTATTGTCTCGTCCAGCTGTAAGGCACCCCTTTTTGCCATGTCCCAGTCCGTGGCTTCGCCCTTTTTTTAATTTTTCTTGCAGACATTGGACAGCAGGATGATTGGAATCAAGGCATGCGCTGTCCATGCCCCGTTCAAACAGCAAAAACTGTCCTATGAGTTCAAGTACGCGGTAGCCTCTCAACAAGGCGTCTTCATAATGACGGTTCTTGATGCAACGGCGGCCATTTGACAAAAGATCGCAGCAGATGATTTGTAACCACTTCGCCATGGCTCCATGTTGGGATCTGTCGGGCTCGTTTGCCAGACCACACAGCCACGCTATCTCATCCGCAAAACCATCTGTTGGTAGTAAGTACGTGGCGCGTCGCATGGCTTCCTTGTAGTCCAACCTATCCCAGGCGGCATAGAAATATGCCCGTCGCCGTAATTCGGTAGCCTCCTCGCGAAATGTTTCGGGAAAGATTTTATCTAATCGGTTAGCGTCTTTCGGTATTAATTTGAGTACGGCGGCGAAATTTCCGCGGTGCATAAGATGAATTACCGTATCCAGTTGTCGCCGCGCGGTGGCAAGCGTTGCGGAAAGGCCAGAGATCGTTTCGCTACCCGAAATGACCATGCCGCGCTTGTCTCGTTTTCCATGGATATAACGCAATTGAGGAATATCCCGTCGTACTGCCGCAAGCACCAGAGCTGCGCTCATGGCTTTGGTGCCCCGCGTGAAATCGACTGTGATGTTTTCCCGTGTATATCCGTCTTCTATCAGGTCGCCGAGTACTTTGTCAAAATATCCGAAACATGCATCGGCGTCGTTTTCCATCTTCGGTTTCGGCAGTGGTTCAATCCGAACCGGGAGGTCGAGAAATTGCTCCTGCAGTCGTACGGCAAAAGTTTTCGTGACTGTCGAAGGCAGCAGAACTGCCTCGTTCCATTCGCCTTGCGCAATGCTCTTGCTCAGCGGGTTCAGTAAGCTTGCCTCAGGCTTTTCCACATCCCCGGTGCCTATAGTGAGCACCAAGACGTTTTTTTGATTCATCTGGGTCTCCGTGATTTTCTGCCTCGCGGGGCCTTGTTATGCGCCTTTTCCCGATTCCCTCGGTTTTCCTTGGGAGGCCACCGGAAAGCAATTCGATTATTTTCATTCGGTTCATTTGGATTACAAAAGGCTACGAAGAGATCGACCTGCTGCCCGGGCGTACAGTCCGCAGGCATTGCCGGACTGTTTTGTATGACCCCCTCCAGTTCCGAATCGTCGTGCCGTGCCTTCCAAGCGCCCTTCCTTGTTTTTTCCTCAAGAAGGGTCGCCCGGACACGGTCTTGGGCTTTGGGAAAGTGGGTTCCTGCCTGCGCGGTTATCGACTGAACAGGCTCAGATTCAAAAGGTTTTTGGCCTTTACGTGCATTGTCACTCGCGCTTTTTTTGATTTCGTCCGAAACATGTTTCCTGAGTTCTCCGAGCACCTCTTGGCTCGTTTCCATATCCGGCAGGACGGATGAAGGAAAGGCCACCATTCGAATCGTTAACATTCCGTCCTCGGCTTGCGCCACATGATAGTGAACTGGTGAAGCGTGGCGGCTTTGCCCATTTTTGTTGCGCAGTGTTGTTGGTTTTCGATGCGAATTGGGATTCTGATTTTTCAATGGGAACTTCATTGGTCCATGAATTTTGCGAGGCAACCCAAGCGCCGCCTTACTTGCCTGGTGCTTGTACTGTTGCGCAAACTTTTGTGTCGCAGCGCCCAATTGATCCAGCGCGAACCAGTGGTCGGTCCATGGCGTGGGTATTTTCAGCACTTCAAGCATGTTGTCGAGACTGGAGCATGCTTCGGATCCGGCCCCGGGTATTAGCCCAAGTTTTTGGCGCAGTTCTTGTCCGATGCGCTTGCAGTCGCCAATGTCGCGAATCCCGTTTATCGGAATGTCCTTAAACGAGCCGAACCCCTTGCGGGCCTTGGATCCCACGCCTCCATAGCGGCAAAGCAACCAGAGCGCCGCTTCTCCTTGGCGCAGTATTTCCGAGGCCTCAATCGTTTTACGATCCAGCGTGGTGCCATTGCGTGCGCTCAAAACCACTTTCCAGGTAACTCCGGGAGCGACATAGTAACGTTGTGCTTTTTCGCCTTGCTTGTTCTCGTCCATGCCGTAGGAAGCATAAAACAAGCCTTGCGCGGTTTTACCAAAAGCGGGTTTTGACAATCCGTATTTCTGCTTAATATCGAATTTGTTGTATGCCTGTGGCACAGGACGTTTAGCCAACCCGGTATCGTCCTTGTCCCACTGCACCGCCAAGGCCAATGCCGCGCCCTGTTCAGCGCTGCCCCAGATTGCCGTTTCCAGGCGCCGGAGATCATTGACTGCGAGATGCGCTACATGCATGGTGCGCCACCACCAGCGCAGCAATCCGCGCAATGTAGCGGGTCGCAAGTCGCAATCGCGTTGGTCTTGCTCTGCGCCGGCCAGAAAGGCAGGCGTTACCAGTTTGAGCCGATGTCGAGAGATGCTTCGGGCTTGCTTCGGGGGCGTTGCAACATGCACGGGACCGGTGAGCCGGAAGCGGCCATAGCCTGCATGGGTTTTTGCGCCGGCGCCTTCGTGAACCAGTGCGCCTTGCAGCCATTCGCAAGCAAGGCCAAGCAGGTCGTCGCTACCCGTTCCCCGGAGTGATACGGCAAAATCGAACGCTGTATCCATCGAAACCGAAAGAAAAGATATCGGGTTGGGACTGTCCCAATCTCCGGGTTCTCCCTCGCCTCCGTAGTATTTCCCGTGATGGCTATTTGCAATGTCGAGTTCGAGCCGGGGCCATTCCGTAGGCCATGCCTCATGAAATACGATGGCGCCTGTTTGCGATCCGGGCGAGGTTTCCGCGCTATCCGGTTTCCAGTTTTTACGAGCGTCCGTTCCCGGAGACCACCCGAACACGTCCAGAATTTTCTTCCAAGCTTCTTTTTGATCCGATTGTCCAGGTAGCCAGATCGTTTCGGCATAGGCGCGCGCCATTCCCTTCAGTCCGCTCCCCGGCAGGCAGGCGAACCCGTAGACCGGATGCAGATGAATCCCCGCGTTTTCCAGCGCGGATGCCCGCGCGAGATGCAAAGTCAAGGGGCCGGCGGTCGCGGCTTCGAAGCATTGCGCACGGGCCGTTTGCAACATGCGGATCCGTCGTTTCCGAAGCGATTTAAGGAGAGCAGAGTCACTATGCGTCGCGCATACTTTTTTGATGGCGTCCCGCTGTTTTTCCTGATCGCCGGGGGGCGAAAACTTGTCCAGCAACAAGCCGGGATGCGGCCTGCTGGGCGTAGCATTGCGCAAGAGTTCGCAAGTGCTTCGGGGCAGCGTCATCTTCATGAGGTTGAAGTGTGGGTCCCTTTGCATTTTTACGAATCTTTCAGTTCCGCCTCGGCGAATCTGGTGAGCCACTGCAGATAGGCGAGTGCCTCGTCTGTAGTCGCCCGCAAAAAGGCGCTGTCTCGCTTGATGATCTCCTGAATCAATGCATCTGCTTTTGGCTGTTCCTTCGAATTTTCCAGACTGTTGCGATTGTTGAGCATCCAATCTGCAAGGTCTTGCAACAAGGCATCATTTGCATTTCTGCCTTTTGCACGCAGAAAAGCGAGCGCATGTCCCAGACCAGCGGTCAAAATGCGCACAGGCAATTGCTTCGTCGCCCTTTGGTATTCTTCCTGTTCGTTTCTTTTGTTTTTGGCCATTCTCTCCACGGCGTCCCATGCATGTTTGGCGCGCCGCTGGTCCAGCGTGGGTTGATTTTGTTCAGACATCGGTTTCTACCGGCTATTGGCTGATTTTAATGGCGCAAATTCCCTTCCCAATGGTCTGGTCGCCGCCGATCTGCAAGGTTTGGGGCAGCTTGTCTTCCAGCCATGCGAGCATCCCTTTTCCGTCACGGGGAACCTTGTCATTACGACTATCGCTTCCCATAACCACGGCGTAAAACAGCGTCTCGGCGGGCAGAAACTCCTCATAGAAAAGCGCTCCGTCCTTAGCGGTTTTCGTTTCGTAATCCAGCCCGACCCGCGCAATCACCTCGGTCGCATGCCGCGTGAAATACGTAAAATCGTCGTCGTGCAGAATTACCAGATGGCCCTCCAAGCGTTTTTGCGTTGCTTCGTCTTGCACGGCTTGGGCCAGCCATTCCGCCCACTGGCCAACAATTTCCTGGTCCGCGTCGACGCATTGAAATTCGAATTCCTCCAGCAATAATCGGTTTCCTTCCCCTATAACCAGGTTGGAATCGTTTGCGCAGAGCGCCTTCTCGCGTTCTATGGAAGAAGGAATGTCAGGCGTATCCGTATTCTTTAGAAGCAGATTGGCGTCCCGCTTTGCTCTTGCCAGCGCCGCCGGACAAGTTGCCCAGGCGAATACACCATGCAACGACCGCACGGGAAAGGCAAGCAAACGCGCGTCGGTGAGGGCGAGCGCCCCGGCGAAATCCGAGGCATTGTTTGTTTCCGGCCCGAAAGCCGCAAGCCATTTCTCATGTTCGTCACCGTGGCTATCTCCGGGGCGGCAGGTATCTCGCAGAACCCCTTTCAGGCTTGATCCAGGGATCAGTGGCCATCGGGTATGGCGTTCCCGCTGGACGGGCATGTCAACTACCCCGAGCGCTGAACCGCTACCGGGATGCAAGCCTGTCAGGGCATGTATGAACAACAGTTTTGCGTCAGACATAATTCCATATTCCTCCAACGTATGCGCCCCAGCCAAGCGTGGCGTCTTCGCTTGCGCACAAGGACTGGTCGCTATTGGAAAGATTCGAGGTTTCGTTCAGAAAATATACGCTTCCCGCAGGAACAGCGAAGCGATTTGGTTTTGGCCCGCCGCGGGCAAGGTCCCAACCGGAAACCGGAACGTTGCCCGGGACGGCGGCTGCAACAGGGGTCAGCGCTGGCGGTTTCCAGCCATTAAATGGGGCCGGGGTCGTAAGCAAAATAAGTTGTCTTCTTCCTTTTTCTGCCGGTACGTTAGGCCATTCCCAGTGGGAAGCGGCCCGGCGGACGATAGCCTTTCTTGCTTCGCCGCCGATGGAGAGGATGTCTTCCTCATTCGGGCAGATGGCGATATCCTCGGAAGCGCCCACAATATCGACCGAAAGCGTTACGTCGGGCTGAAGGCGAAGCATGCGTACGGAATAGATCAGGCCGTCCTCAGCGGTTCCTTTTTTGGGGTTTAGGCCAATGCCTGTTCGCTTTTCATAGACGAATATTTCCTCGTTCGGGATGATTTCGTCCGGTTTAGGGACGTCGCCTTCGAGAAAACGCTGAAGTCCGGCTGGGGTGAGATATCCCTTCGCCGACTCGGCAGGCTTTCGGCTTCTTCTCCATAGCGGGAGCAGCCCGTGGATGCGCGGTTTCCACCCCGGCAAGCCATATTCGAGCGGGTCCAGCCGATATATGATACTATCGTCTTTTTTGTCGATTTCGATAGTAGCGGGAAGCGGAACGAGTCGCTTGCCACCCTTCGCGAACCACGGTCCTCTGAATTCGAGGCGGCCTATGGATGCAATGTTTGCCCCCTGTCTGGCGGTTGCTTCCGCAAAGGAATCGCCCCTTTTGACGTCGGCGGCCATAACGCCAAAGTCAACGCCTTCTCGCCGGAGCAACCAGGTTCGCAAAGCGCCCGCTATGGTTTGCGGCATGGGTAGGCCTCCTTGTGCCGCCATACCCGATTCGAAAGGCCGTCCATCCCGAAAAAACAGGGTGTCGAGCGGCTCAATCTCTACGGAAATGGTCTTTTTCTGTTCACGCATCACGGCCTCGGGCTATAAAAGCGGCGGATTGGCACAAGGTGACAAAATCCTGAAGGAATTTATTTTTGGCGTCGTCCTTGCGCCGGTCGCAATAGTCTTGGAACGCCGCTGCAATTTTTTCGCCGGATGTTACGCCGCTGGAATTTTCGCCTCCGCGATCAATCAGACGACGTATCTCTGCTTTTTGCGCGTCGCGCGGCATTTTATCGAACGAGAGGGTAGGCAATTCGCTTCGGAGTTTATAAGTCCAGCGGTTAGAGGCTCCTTGCGCGAACGCGTCCCGAAGATCGTCAAGCCAACTTGCCGAGGGCCATGGGCAGATTGCCTTACTTGTTTCGCCGGAACGCCGTACGACCGTCAGCGCGAGCAAGTTACGTCCCGCCTCTTTGGCTTGCTTCTCTGCCGAGTGCGCCTGTTGTAAGGCTTCGCGCAAATCCTCCTTGAAGTGGACAAGCGCAACCCCCGCCGACATGGAAGCCTCTGGTCCCATGGTGATCCGCCGTCTGCCGTTGCAATCTCTCCAGCCGTTTTGCAAATCGTCGTCCTCGCCCGAGAAAGCCTTGCGCAGGGCGCGAACGCACTGCAATGCGGTCGAAACAGGACAAAGCGCCAGTACGTCGTCTCCGCCGGAATAGATTACGGTTCCGTAGTGTTTTTCCACTATTTCCGGCGCAATTTCGGATGCAAAGGTGGAAAGAGCGCTGCTTATCGCCGCATGCAGCGCGGGTCCGACGGGACGCTGCGCGTTAAGCCCTTGTTCTGCACCGTTAATTTCTTCAAAATATGCGCGCATTTTCGGGTGCAGGAGTTCGCGCAGTACGGGCATTTTTTCTCCGCTTAGCCAGCGCCCCATCTCGTCGCCGTCCATGGCGATCACGGCATAGTAGGTTGGCGGCTGCCCGCATCGTTTTTTTGCTTCGCGAAGGCGCTTCCACAGTTCAGTAGGAACAGGTTTTTCACCGGCTTCCTGTTTTTGCGTACGCCAGTGCATCCATTGTCCATTCCAGCTGTTTTTGTTCTTGCGCCGTTCTGTTTCGGGATCGATTCCCGCATCCTCAAGCCATTTGGCGGCGGCTACGGTTGCCGTATCCGGGAAACGCAGGTCGTCAGGCGCAAGACCAAGTTCGCGCGCCAGGAAAACAGGTCCTGCAAACCGTTTTGCGAGCGCAACGGCGCTGAGTCGCTCCCTGTTTCGGATGTGTACCCCGCCAATGGATATTGCCTGAGAGGTGCTTTCCCAAAACGTACGCGATGCATTGAGTTCAGCGGGACCCATTTGCTCCCAACTTCCAAAGAGCGTGCATTTTCCGGGAACGGGTCCATTATGGGCAGCGCTTGTTTCAGGCACATGACGTACGGAACGCGTGGCGGCCATAAGTCGTGCAGACATCTCCATGAACGCTTGCCATCGCCCTGTATTATTCTGGAGATAACGGGGCTGCTGGTCAGCGGGAATGGTGTCCGCAAGCGAACGAACATAGCCTGCATTGCGCCAGGCGTTGTTAAAATTCCGTTCGCCACAGAGATAATTAGCGAGATCGTCATCGTCGCGTATCTCGCGTTCCGGAAGGACCGTCGCCTGAAAATCCAGCGCTTTTTCAATCTGGTCATCCCAGAGCCGGTCCCAGTCGGGGGCAAGCGAAGAACATTGTGCCGCCAATCTTTCACGCACTTCATGGGCCAGTTTCCGCCATCCTTTTTGCGCTGCTTCCATGCATGCCCGCCGGAGTTTTTCGGCCTGGTCGCCGTTTGCGCCCCAAGGTACTACCGCAACGAAACGGTTGGGCAACGAAGGCGCTTTTCGGGCAGTCCGGGAAGGCGAGGGAGCGTTTTGCACGCCTGTGTTTCTAAGCCACAAATCCGCCAGCGGCGTGCCCCGAAGCGAAGGATAGACGAAAGCGGTCGGACCAAGTTGTTCAAGAACAGGCGTCATCGCCTGAAAGGTAAGCCAGGACAACAGGGCGCTTCCAGACCACAGGTCCCGGACGCTTCGCGCTGCCGCAATGAAAGGCTGCACAGGACCCAGCGCAAAAGACAAAAAGGCGGGTCCATGTCCGGTAGAAAACGCGGTGTACAAACCTGCCGCGATGTCAGTGTGCTGAAACAAGGTGTGATCCGGAATGCGCGAATCGGCTGGCAACCGTGCCATATCCTCGCCAAATTCTTCCGCAATCCGATCAGGCAATAGTCTCCAGAGCGTAAGAAAACGCTCGCGAGGTCCGTCCAGTCCATCGACAAGGGATTCGATGAGATTTACGCCCCGATCAAGATCCAGGTCGCGTGTTCCCAGTTCGATTTTTTTCGCGCTGGTTGGGTGTATGAGGCAAAGGCCATCTTGCGGTCCGACCGCCCGCTCGGCAGGTTTCCCGGCAGTCGGCATGGGAATGCGCTCGGCAATCGCTGCGCTTGGGTCTGCCGATCTTGCCACATTGCGTATGTCGCTTTTAGAGACTACTCGCCCTAACGCTGCAGAGGCATATCGTGCTGCGCGGTTTTCATGGCCCGGGATATCCAGTGCCTTGTCGAAAGGATCGTGGAGCCAGCAAAGGAGAAGGTCCTCCCAGAATTCAGGGGGAGCGGGGGATTTCAGGCTCAAAATTGTTTCTGCAAAGCGGGTATTGTCGTTAATGAATGCAGAATATAATCTCGAATTTTTGCTCTTGCAAATCCCGCAACCCGAAATATGGAGACGCTTCTCTACTCCATCTCATCGCCTCCGTGCACCCCGCCCGCCGCCACCTCCAGCCGCCCACTGGCGGCTTGCTTGAGCGCTGCCTTGCGCTTCGGGTCCAGGGCGTTCCAGTGGCGGTCGGACAAGGCGCCCTCCAAGGCGTAAAGCAACAGGAGGTTAACCTGCTCCGGTCGCTGGTGCTTGAGGATTTTCCAGGCCATGACTACGCCCATTTCTTGCAGGTCCGCGCGCGTATGTATGCCCATGTCGCGCAGCCATGCGGCGCTCTTTGGGCCAATGTTCCTCAGGTTTTCGACATCCATGGCGATGGGCGAAATGGGGTCTTCTCAAAACCCGCGCATCCGTGGACGGGCGGCGGCGCGCTTGACCGTTTTCCATGCTCAAGTATACGCAACCTAAATAATTTAGGCGCGAAAAATTTGACTTAAAAAATTAAGGTTCGGCTGTTCGCCAGGCAGGGAATTTGCCCTTTTTCCAGAGGAAATGCAGCGTTTTTGCGCCGCTTGGCCTATCGAACAGGCTATGCCAAGCGGCCTCTATGCCTTGTGGGCTTCCGGCAGTCCGCCCGTGTCCGCGCCCGTCTGGCAGCCGAGACGCGCGAAGAGGGCAAGACGTGCGGTCATCAGCGGCGGTCGCGTCACGGCTGGGCCTTCTCCTCCATGATCTGGATCAGGTTGCCGCATGTATCGTCGAAGACGGCGGTGACGACCGTTCCCATGTCGGTTGGCGGCTGCACGAATCGCACGCCCATTGCCACCAGGCGCTCGTACTCGGCTTCGACATCGTCGACCGCGAAGGAGGTAAAGGGGATTCCGTCCTCCACCAGCGCCTTCCTGTACGGAAGGACTGCGGGGTGCCCGGCAGGCTCCAGCAGCAACTCCGTGCCTTCCGGAGCTTCCTCGGATACGACGGTGATCCAGGCGTATTCTCCCAGCGGGATGTTGTGCTTCACACGGAACCCCAGGGTCTCCGTGTAGAACTGTAGCGCCTTCTGCTGGTCGTCTACGACGACGCTGGTCAGGTGAATCCTCATATCCGGGCGTCCTCCTCTGTTGGGTTGGAAGGGTTGTGTACAAGTTTAGGATTTACTTTCCTGTATAATCCCCTTCTACACGGCCTGCCCCTGCGCGGTTCTTGACGTCCGTCAGGCATTGCCAGGCGGCGGCGCGGTCTTGCGGCAAATCTCCGGAAAACACGAGCTCCTTGATCGCGCCGATGGCGGCGTGTTCCGGGCCTTCCAGTTGCGCGATAAATTCCTCGAAAAGCGCGCCGCGCCGCAGGGCGTCGTCCTTGATTTCCATCATCAGCTGGAATGCGGCGTCGTGTTCGTTGGGAATCTCTCCTTCCAGAATCGCTTCCCGGATCGTTTCCTTGACGATGCCCACGGCCACGGATTCCCCGATGCCCAGCGTCTCCATGATTTCGCGTCCGTCCACTGGGGGGCGGAAATTGCGAAGCCGGTCCTTTTCCTCCACCCGCCGCATTTTCTCTTCGACAAGATCGAACGCGGCGAGATAGCGTCGTACGCGCTGCGGATTCTTTGACGTAATGTCCGCTCGAACCAGCGTCATCAAATCGTCGATGTCGTCCCCGGCCTCGAACAGGAGCCGCCGCACGGCGGAGTCGGTGACTTCGTTGTCCACCAGCGACACGGGGCGATGATGCAGGCGGATCAGTTTCTGCACGTATTTTACCGGCTCGCCAGCGGGAAGCCGGAGCTTTTTGAAAACGCCCGCCGCCATTCTCGCGCCAATTTCCTCGTGTCCGTGGAAGGTCCATCCCGTGCCGCGCGCCAGGCGTTTGGCGCGGGGCTTGCCGATATCGTGCAGCAATGCCGCCCAGCGCAAATAGCAGGTCTCTGTCCCGTCCCGGTCCGCGGTCATCGTCGAGAGATTGTCGAGGACTTGCAGCGTATGAAAGAAATTGTCCTTGTGCCGGTGGCCGCCCACGGTTTCGACGCCCTGCAATGCGGCCAGCGGCGGCAGAATGCGTTGCAGCAGGCCCGCCTCGAAAAGAATCCGGAACCCCACCGAAGGCACGGCGGCGCAGACAATCTTTTGCAATTCGTCCGTAATGCGCTCCCGGCTCACGATGCCGATGCGTTCGGCCTTTCGCTTCATGGCGTTCAGCGCCTCGGCGTCCACCTGGAACCGCAGCCGGGTGGCGAACCGGGCGGCGCGAATCATGCGGAGCGGATCGTCCTCGAACGTAACGTCGGGGTCGAGCGGGGTGCGGAGCAGGCCCCGGCGCAAATCCGCCTGCCCGTCGAACGGATCTTCCAGCAGCCCGAAACGATCCGGGTTGACGGAGATCGCCATGGCGTTGATCGTGAAATCGCGGCGGTGCAGATCGTCCGTCAGCGAGCCATCCTCGACGACCGGTTTTCTGGATTCGCGGCGGTAACTTTCTTTGCGCGCCCCCACGAATTCCAGCGAAAGCGTCCTGGCGCCCCCGGATTTTCCGCGGCTCCCGGGGTGGGGGACGCGAATCGCGGCGGTTCCATAGGTTTTGTATACATGCACGGTGCGTCCGCCAAGTTCTTTGGCCAGGGCTTTGGCCAGGCGAATGCCGCTGCCCGGCCCGACCGTAACGAAATCCAGTTCCGGGACCGTTCTCTTGAGGAGCATGTCGCGCACGGCGCCGCCTACCAGCCATGCGTCGAGGCGTTCCTTCTCGACCACCCGTCCGACCGCATGCAACAGCGAGCCAAAGGGGCCCGCGCGCAAGGCGTCGGGGAGGCTGGACGCTATGTCTTTTCGGGAATGCAAGAGCGGGCGCGCGTATCTGCCGCGCTGCGTATCGGGATCGGGATGCGCCGGGTTGCGGATCGGCTCATGGACGTACAAGGAGGCCCGCCGGTTTCCCTTCGGCTCTGTCGCATGAATCGTTGTCCCCGTCGTCGCGCCAATAATTATTGAACATATGGCGCAGTGGACCTGTTACATTTTGAAGGATTTGCGAATTCGCTACACGATATCCGATCAAATGAAGCGGCGCCTGGTTCCATTTCTTCTTCTCTTTGCCTTGTCCGGGCACGTGCCCGGGCCGCATGGTTACGGAACCTCCGGGCAGAGGATTGCGCAGGCCGACGCGCACATTCTCGTTTTTTCCCGTACGCAAGGATTCCGGCACGCCAGCATTGGCGCGGGCGTCGAGGCGATTCGCAAGTTGGGAAGCGCCAACGACTTCGAGGTAACGGCCACCGAGGACCCGGCTATCTTTTCGGATCAGGGACTTGCGGCGTTCGACGCCGTCGTTTTCCTGAACACGACGGGCAATGTGCTCAGCAGATCGCAGCAGGCCGCCTTCGAAAATTATATTGCCCGGGGCGGCGGTTTCGTCGGTGTCCACTCGGCGGCCGACACGGAATATGGTTGGGCGTGGTACGGCGGGCTTGTCGGCGCGTATTTCGCCAGCCATCCGCACATACAACAAGCCACGGTGCTTGTCCCGGACGACGCGCATCCTTCCACGGCGTCTCTTCCCCGCCGCTGGCGCCGCGTGGACGAATGGTACAATTACAGAAACAATCCCCGGGGCAAGGTGCATGTGCTCGCCGTGCTGGACGAGCGTACCTATACCGGGGGGTCCCAGCCGGCGGACCATCCCATTTCGTGGTGCCATGAGTATCGGGGCGGCAGGTCGTGGTACACCGGCATGGGACATACGGCGGGGACATATTCGGAATCCAGGTTTCTCGAACACTTGCAGGGAGGCATTGCCTACGCCATGGGGCAAGGGGGCGACTGCTCCGCTGCGCAGGACGACCGGTACGAACGAACCGTACTGGACGAAAGCCCCGTGAACCCCATGGAACTGGTCGTCCTGCCGGATGGCGAGATCCTTTACGTCGAGTTGTACGGGACCGTCAAGAAATACGATCCCGCCACGCAAACCACCTCTGTCGCGCTGAAGCTGAATGTTTTTCACGAGTTCGAGGATGGGCTTACCGGCATTGCGCTGGACCCGGCGTTCGCGTCCAATGGATGGGTCTATCTGTTCTATTCGCCGGCGGGAAATAATGCGGTGCAGCACGTTTCGCGCTTTGCGTTCGACGGCGAAAAGATCGATCCGCAGAGCGAACGGATTCTGCTCGAAATCCCCGTGCAACGGGATCAGTGTTGCCACACGGCGGGGGCGCTTGCCTTCGATCCGGACGGCAATCTGCTTATCTCGACCGGAGACAATACGAATCCGTTCGAATCGGACGGCTATTCGCCTATCGACGAGCGCGCCGGTCGGTCGCCGTGGGACGCCCGGAAATCGTCCGCCAACACCAACGATCTGCGCGGCAAGATTCTCAGGATCAAACCCATGCCCGACGGAACCTATGCGATTCCCGACGGCAATCTGTTTCCGGTCGGCACGGACCGGGCGCGCCCGGAAATCTATATTATGGGCCTTAGGAATCCGTTTCGTTTTTCGATCGATCCCGAAACGGGCTGGCTCTATTGGGGCGATATCGGGCCGGACGCGGGAGCAGACAATCCGGCGCGCGGCCCCCGGGGCTACGACGAATGGAACCGAACCCGCGAGGCAGGCCATTTCGGTTGGCCGCATTGCATCGCCGACAACAAGCCGTATCGGGACTACGATTTTCGGACGGGCCGCAGCGGGAATTTCTTTAATTGCGCCGCGCCGGTAAACGATTCTCCGAACAACACCGGGTTGCGGAACTTGCCGCCGGCCCGGGAAGCCTGGATATGGTATCCCTACGGGACGTCCGCCGAATTTCCCCAACTTGACGCAGGCAGCGGAGGGCGCGCCGCCGCCGCGGGGCCGGTGTATCATTTCGATCCCGACGCGCCGTCGGCCGGCAAACTGCCCCGTTATTTCGACAAGACGCTTTTTATCTACGAATGGTCTCGAAACTGGATCAAGGAAGTAAAATTCGACGACCAGGGAGATATTCTCGCCATTCAGCCGTTTCTGCCGAGTTTTCGTTTCAATTCCCTGATCGACATGGAGTTGGGACCGGATGGCGCGCTCTACCTGCTGGAATGGGGGAGCGACAAATTCGGGCGGAACAACACGGACGCCCGCCTCTTGCGCATAGCCTTTACGCCCCTGAACAAGGCGCCGGTGGCTTTGGCGAGCGCGTCCCCCGACGCAGGCCCCCTGCCCTTGACCGTGCAGTTCGACGCCCGCGATTCGTACGACCCGGATTCGTCCGAAGAACTGGAGTACGCATGGGATTTCACGAACGACGGGCAGCCCGATGCCACCGGCCCCTCGGCGACCTGGACGTTCGCGCAGGCGGGCCGCTACGACGTGCGTCTGACGGTGCGCGACGGGTCCGATGGCGTCGGCGTAACCACCATTTCCGTGGTGGCGGGCAATTCGCGTCCGGTTCCGTCCATTGTCGAGCCGGCCCACGGTTCCTTTTTTGCATGGGGGCAGTCCGTCTCGTATGTCGTTCGCGTGGAGGATGCGGAAGACGGCTCCACGGACGCCGGGATCGATTGCCAGGAGGTGCGTACGCAGCCCGCCATTGGCCATGACGACCATAGCCACGCGGAACGCATCCATTCCGGGTGCGCCGGAACGTTTACGTTGGCCTCGTCCCACGGGGCGGACGGATCCGACGTGTTCTACCTGATCGAAACCACCTGGACCGATCAGGGCGGAGACGCCAACGCGCCGCTCGAGGGACAAGCCATTTCGATACTCCAGCCCCTGCGCAAGGAAGCGGAGCATTTGCGGCTATCGGATGGGCTCGCCGTCGTATCTGCGAGCGATGCGCAGGGCTTGCGGGCCGTATCCGGCATTACGGCGGGAGAATACCTTGTGCTTGATCCCGCGAATCTCGCCGGTATCGAGGCCCTGTCGTATCGATTCCATCCGACGGTCGCGGGAACGAAGATTTCGGTGCGCGCCGATTCGACGGACGGACCGCAAGTCAGCGTCGTCGCCATTGCCGACGAGCATACGGGCAAGGGGTACGTGGACGTGCAAGCGTCCCTGATCGATCCCGGCGGGACCCATGCGCTTTATTTCGTATTCGAAAACGATGCCCGCGGGGCCATGCTTGGGACGTTGAATTACGTGGACTTCCTGAGAGACGGGACCGTCTCTGCGTCCGCTGCGCCGCCGGAAGTCGAAAATCGCTTCTTCCCTCCATTCCCGAATCCCGCAAACGCCGCTGTGCAATTTCAATACGCGCTTCGGGAACCGCAACGCGTGCGCATGGAGGTCTACACGGTGCTGGGCGCGCGCGTGGCGACGCTCGTCGACGAAATGCAACAGGGCGGAACGCATACCCTGACCATGCAGGCAGGGCATTTGGCCAGCGGGACCTACGTTTGCCGCCTCCGCATCGGCCGGGAGCGGTTTGCGCGCGCCTTCGCAATAGCCCGGTGACGCCGCTGCAACCTGTCGCGCGCCCA
Source organism: Rhodothermales bacterium (assembly GCA_022821845.1). GTDB lineage: Bacteria > Bacteroidota > Rhodothermia > Rhodothermales > VXPQ01 > VXPQ01. The sequence goes on from JAJECT010000012.1 coordinate 16,771, forward strand.
TTCCGCCGCGTCGCTTCCTTCTCGTCGCCGCCCGCGGGTCAATCTTCCGGATTCGCGTCGCCCGGACGCACGTCCCACGTTAGCATGGATTCGATATCCGCGAAATCTTCCTCGTCCTCCGCGTCCACGAATCGATAGTCTCCCATTTGGTCGCGTTTCGACGGCGCAACGCGGGACCACTTCGTCCCTTCGCGATCCGAAAAATTGTCCGGGTACGGATTGCGCACCCGGTAGGAGGGGTGATAGGAGCGGTAGGTTTTTTCCGCTTCGTAGAGCGCGGCCCGGCGGGCGCCCGCCTCTGTGCGGCTTTCGCCCGCCACGCGAAACGACGAAATGGTGATGACCGCCCGAAAATAGGCGTCCTCCATCTCGGAATACTCCGGGCGCATGACTTCGAATTCCTCTGGATGAGGATATGCGCTGTGCTCAATGTGGTCCTGCAACATATTTATCCGCCGTCGATTTGGGTTTATGTCGGGCACTGTGATTATTCCTGCGCGCCGTCGAAAAAGACGCCCGCTGTAAACGACGAAGCGTCCTTTTGGATTCCTTATTTCCGTTTCGGGCGTGGAATTTCGCTGCGTACGCACTCGCCTCGGCAATTCAATATCCGTTATTGCACAAAATGTATTAACGACGATTTTTCCCCAAATCGTGGGAAAAGGCGTGGATAACCTGTGATCGGAGTGTGGGGAAAGAGATATGTGCAATAACGGTCTTTATGTAAAATGTTGCCCAATCGGGAGATACGCGCCGAGGGGTTTCCGGAATGCGTATCGGAGACGAGAATTGTGAAATCCGCCGCGGCGGGACAAAAAACCGTCGCAGGCCCTTGCATAACGGTTCTTTATCTTGTTTATTGTATGCTCCGGTTCCTGCCTTTGCAGCGTTTGGCTGGCGCCGGGCTGGTATTCCGTTATTTATTTTCGCCTCCCTTAACCCGTTTTTTGGCTATGCAGGATAGCAACGCTCCCCGGAACGGATTCGCCTCCGAGCAAGACCGCCCTTCCAGCCTGTTTTCCGGATTGAAGACCGACAACGCAAGCGGCAAAGCATCTTCCGCCGCGCCCCCCGCCGCAGACTTTGCGCCCGAGCGATTCGCCCAGGGGCTGCATATCGACCGGGTATTCTCCCGGGAAGGGCAGTCGCCTTTCGACACGGTCGAGTGGGATCGCCGCGACGCTGCCATCAAGAACCAGCAGGGCGAGGCGGTCTTCGAGCAGAAAAACGTGGCGTTCCCGGAATCCTGGAGCCCTTTGGCCACGAACGTAGTGGCCAGCAAGTATTTCTACGGAGACGTCGAACAGTCGGGCGTCGATCCGGCGAAAGGGGGGCGCGAGGATTCGCTCCGGCAACTCATTCATCGCGTTACGCGCACGATCGCCGACTGGGGCGTCGAACAGCAGTACTTCGCCACCGCCGAAGACGGCGAGCGCTTCTACGACGAACTGACCTGGCTATGCCTGCATCAATACGGCGCGTTCAACAGTCCGGTATGGTTCAACGTGGGCCTGCATCAGCAATACGGCGTGCGCGATACGGGCGGCAAGAAGATATCCGGCTGGAACGAAAAGAAGGGCCGGGCCATCGCCGTGGATCCCTATCGCCGTCCGCAGGCTTCTGCGTGCTTCATTATATCGGTGGAGGATTCCATCGACGACATTTGGCAGTTGATGGGGGAAAGCGCCCGGCTGTTCAAGTTCGGGTCGGGCGTCGGCGCCGACTGGTCGAAACTGCGTTCCTCCAGAGAAAAACTTTCCGGCGGCGGGCAGCCGTCCGGGCCGGTTAGTTTCATGCGCGTACAGGACGCCACCGGCGGGACCATCAAGTCCGGGGGCAAAACGCGCCGCGCCGCCATCATGCAGACGCTGAAATCCTGGCACCCGGACATTCTCGAATTCGTTTCGGCGAAGCAGGAAGAGGAACGGAAGGCGTGGGCGCTGATCGAGGAAGGGTACGACGGTTCGTTCAATGGTCCGGCATACGGCAGCGTAGCGTTCCAGAACGTCAACCAGTCCGTGCGCGTGGACGACGCGCTCATGGAGTCCGTGCAGTCCGACAGCCCGTACGCATTGCGGGGCGTGCTCAGCGGCGACGCGGTCGATACGATCGACGGTCAGGCCATCCTGCGCAAGATATCCGAAGGCACCCATGTATGCGGCGATCCGGGCGTGCAGTACGAGGATACGATCCAGCGCTGGCATACCTGCAAGGAGTCGGGGCCGATCAATTCGAGCAATCCTTGTTCGGAATACATGTTCCTGGACGATTCGGCCTGTAATCTGGCCAGCTTGAACCTGCGCAAGTTTCAGCGGGAAGACGGCTCGTTCGATGTGGCGCGCTATCGGGCCGCCACCCGCATCTTTATTACGGCGCAGGAAATTCTTGTGGACAATGCAGGGTATCCGTCGCGCGCGATCGCCGAAAATTCCCATGCCTATCGTCCGCTGGGGCTCGGGTTCGCCAACCTTGGCGCCTTGCTGATGGCCATGGGGCTTCCCTACGACAGCGACGAAGGCCGCGCCGTGGCGGGCGCGCTCATGGCTATCGAGCATGGCGAAGCGTACGCCCGCAGCGCCGAAATCGCCGCCAACCCCCGGATTGGCCCCTTCGCAGGCTTTGCTCCGAACCGCGTTTCCATGCTTGAGGTCATGCGCATGCATGCGGCGGCCGTCGATACGATTCACGCCAGTTGCCCGGACTATCTGCTCAAGGCTGCCCGGGAAACGTGGACCTACTGCCTCGCTGCCGGCGAACAGGCCGGGTACCGGAACGCCCAGGCCACGGTGCTTGCGCCGACCGGCACCATAGGGTTCATGATGGATTGCGATACGACGGGCGTCGAACCGGACATTGCGCTGGTCAAGTACAAACTGCTGGCCGGACAGGGCGACGGGATGATGAAAATCGTGAACCGCAGCGTACCCGAAGCGCTTACCCGCCTTGGCTACGCGGTTGCGGACATCGAGGCGATTATTCGGTATATAGACGAAAACGATACGATCGAGGGCGCCCCGGAACTTCGGGAAGATCATTTGCCGGTTTTCGACTGCGCCTTCAAGCCGTTCCAGGGAGAACGCTCCATTCACCACATGGGCCACATCCGGATGATGGCCGCCACGCAGCCTTTTATTTCCGGGGCCATTTCCAAGACGGTCAACATGCCCGAAAGCGCGACGGTCGAGGAGATCGCCGACGCCTATGTGCAGGGCTGGGAACTGGGGCTCAAGGCGTTGGCCATTTACCGCGAAAATTCCAAGCGAAGCCAGCCCCTTTCCACCTCGAAGGATGGCAACACCAGGAAAAAGCAGGACTGGGACGAGGAAGCGTCCGGCGACGGCATGGCGACATCCGAGCCGAAAATTATCGAAAAGATCGTGTATCAGCCGATTCGGAACCGGCTTCCGGACGAACGCCCATCCATGACGCATAAATTCTCTATCGCCGGACACGAGGGATATTTGCATATCGGCTTGTATCCCGAATCGCGCATGCCCGGAGAAATCTTCATTACGATGGCGAAGGAGGGCTCTACGATTTCCGGGTTGATGGATGCGTTTGCGACGTCGATATCCATCGCTTTGCAGTACGGCGTTCCGCTGGAGGACCTCTGCAACAAGTTTAGCCACATGCGCTTCGAGCCGAACGGCTTTACCCAAAACAAGGCGATCCCGATCACGAAGTCCATTATGGACTACATCTTCCGGTACTTGTCCCTGAAATTTATTCGGGCGCGCAAGGACGAGGAGGCGGCGGACAGCGACGCTTCCGCCGAGGCGTCGCCTGCTTCCGGCGATATGACCCGAATGCAGACGGAACTTTCTGCGCCGCCCGAGCCGGTGGACGCCTTGGTGGGAAGCACCGTGGAAGCGTTCATGGAAACCATGGAGCGGGGGCGCGCGAGCAAGTCGCATGCGGCTACGTTTCGCAACCAGGAAGATAGCCCGGCTTGTCCCAACTGCGGCTCCATCACCGTTCGCAGCGGCGCCTGCTATTCCTGCCCCAACTGCGGCTCCACAAGCGGGTGCGGGTAAAGCCCGCCGTGAACACGCAAGATGGCTGAATTAAATTACACCAATATATCAACAGCGACTGATTTGTTCGGGCAAGCGGCTGAACAAATCAGTATAATGCAACCCGTACCATATCAGGGTAGCAAGCGACGTATTGCACAAGACATTGCATCTTGGTTTCCAGATAAAATAAGGAGATTCCTTGAGCCGTTTGCAGGATCGGCGGCTATGTCTCTGGCTATGGCTTTGCGTAATAGCGATATTGAGATTTGGATAAATGACATCAATGCGCCGTTAATAGGCATTTGGCATTATATATTAAAGGATCCCAAGAAAATTTCAGATCAATATGAGCATTTATGGACGGATCAAATTGGGCGTGAAAGACAATTTTATAATGAAATAAGAAATAGATTCAATAAGCATCATGAACCATCAGATTTACTGTATCTCTTGGCCCGCTGTGTTAAGGCGTCTGTTCGATACAATAGCAAGGGTGAATTTAACAACTCGCCAGATAACCGGAGGCGCGGGGCACGACCAGAGGAAATGAGACGCAGAATTATGTTGGCACATCGTATCTTGGCAGAGCGGACTATTGTTACATCACTTGACTATGAAAATGTTGTGGAGCAATATAGAGCTGGTGATTTACTCTACATGGATCCTCCTTATCAAGGCGTTTCTAACGGAAGAGATACGCGCTACTACACGTCATTCTCACACAAACATTTTTGTACAATATTGGATAGGCTAAATAATCTTGATGCTATGTACGCTGTTTCATACGATGGTCGAACAGGGGCGAAAATGTATGGTGAACCAATGCCTGCAGATTTAAAATTATTTAAAGTGGAAATTTGTGCAGGTAGATCAACGCAGGCTACCTTGTTGGGCCGCAATTCCTTGACTTATGAATCACTATATCTATCTCCCGCATTAGCTGGTATTACGAATTCTATTCCGTGGGCAGTGTAATGAGTGACAACACTGTAGAATTAGATAATTTGTTAGCCCTTGTTAGGAGCAAGCGTGCAAAGGTAGTAATACGACACATATGGAATCATGGTTATATTACAACAGGCGATTTAAGCTCCAAATATGGATATAAACACCCGCCCAGAGCCATCCGGGATGTGCGTGAGGCAGGTATACCCTTGACCAAGAAAATGATCAAGTCGGATGTAGGAAAAAGAATGGCTTTGTATGAATTCGGCGACATGAATAATTTGCGATTTGATCGAGTACATGGGCGTAAAGTAATACCTAAAAAGATCAAGAAAAAATTGGCAAAGAAACAGGGTAATAAATGTTCCATATGTCTTTTGGAATACGATACGGGATATTTACAAATTGACCACAGAATACCCTACGAAGTTGGGGGAGATACGAATAATTTTGCTGTCGAAGATACATATATGCTTGTGTGTGCAGAATGTAATCGGGCGAAGTCATGGGCTTGTGAGCACTGTGATAATTGGAATCATAAGAAAATATTTAAAATTTGCACAACATGCTATTGGGGATCGCCAGAGAATTATGATCATGTAGCAGAAACTGCTTTGAGGAGACTTGACATAGTCTGGTCAGGTAATGAAATAGAAGATTATGAAATTTTTATGAATATGTCAAAAAAGGTAGGTAAATCTCTTCCCGATTTTGTTAAAAGTATTCTCAAAAAATTTATCAATCTTTAATATAAACCCCATTTTTGTTTGTTTAATCGATGAATAAAATCATCCGTAATTCATTGCGCTCGTTCAACGTTGTTACGCTCCTGGTCCCATGCGCGGAAGTTGCCTTGCAACGAATGGCTTCCTGGATCATTTGGTCATGCGTAAGGACAAACGTAATGACACCGTAACTGGATATGGATTGAACGATATAATCACAATTTTGCCAGAATTTTATCTGGACTATGTGCAGTGCGTTGTCTCGGTTGAAACCCGATGCCTTGTACTCATAATATCTGTCGTCTTTTTCAAGATCGCCGCGATCTTCATTACGGTTCACTGGACGGCAGCCATATTTCTGGATAAAATATTTTTCCCAGAACGGGCTTCTGGATTGCGGCGAAAGGGCGATCATAATATTATAAAAATCCATCTCCTCCAAAAAACCGTCCAGAACAAGATCAATGAGGTAATTCTTGATCTCGTAGGCAGCGTGTACAATTCCATCTTTGACATGCAGGCTGTCAAGAATAAATTGTGCCTGACGCAAGGCTTCATGGCTGCTCATGGCGTATCCTGTATTGTTCTACGAATTCGTATTTCGTCAACCAGAAAACACCCCCGTTCGCACACGAATTACCTTTCCATTCTACATTTTTTATTCTTTCTATAAGGAGCGGGACAGGTATTTTGGATTTCAAGTAATATCCCCTGTTATTCGACGTTGGACTTTGGATGACCTTCCTGGGCGATGCTCCAAAAACGAATACATCAAAATCCTGTGGGCCGGAAAAATCGAAATCTCGCGTGCCTGTAACAACCGATGGATGCTTGATCCTGAGATCTACACCGGGAGATTTGTCAAATACGAAAAAACTGGTTGGCACATGGTAATCCCTGCCATCCAGCGTAAAACAGTCGCGTCCCAAGTCCGTGATAGACGCTATACGCCAATACTGGGGAATTATGCGCTGCCGCGTGTGTTTTCTGTACACGTTTGGCAGTATGAAAGCAACGGTATGGATGTTATGAAACAACATCGCTCTGCGAATGAATGCAGACGACAGCTTGTGATATTGTCCGTATGGCGGGTTACCGATAACCAATGCGCTCCCGCATCCCTCGTCTACCTCATATTTGAACCAGTCGGCCTGGATCACATCCGGGTGCTGCGGATCGATATCGATCCCGATCTTGTTCGGATGTTTGATTGCGTCCAGGAATACCCCATTGCCTGCGGACGGCTCTATCACCAGATCGAACCGTGACAGGCTACCCAGTTGAGCCAGGCATCGGCGAACTACTTGGGGCTTGGTAAAGTACTGGTCAAGCGCTTCGCCGGTCGTAGCCGGAGCAATTCGGTTTAATTGATGCATCTTCCCGGTTCCGTTTATACCTGCTGGAGCAGAGATTCGCGCAAACCAAACACATGCCTGATTCGCTTCCCCTACGGAAAAATCCCCATTTCGTTATAGAGCACGGCGATCTTGTCGATGGCGCTGATGAAGGCTGCCGTGCGGAGATCGGTTTTCTTCTGCTGCGCGATTTCGTGAATCTCGTTGTAGGCGAACACCATGGTTTCTTCGAGTCCCGAATTCACAATGTCGATTTCGTCGGCTCCCTTGCCGATCGTCGCCAGCACGTCCGGCGCTAACGATTTCCCGGTGGCCGTTTCGATGGCGGCCAGTATTTTTTGCTGCGTATTGCTTTCGAATCGCTTGCTCATGCGTCCGAACCGCACGTGGGAAAGGTTGCGCAACCATTCGAAATACGATACGGTTACGCCGCCCGCATTGAGATACAAATCCGGCAGCAGGAGCACGTTGCGTTTTCGAAGTATCTCGTCGGCTTCGGAGGTGGTCGGCCCGTTTGCGGCTTCGGCAATGATGCGCGCCTGAACGCGCTCCGCATTTTCGCTCGAAATCTGTCCTTCGAGGGCGGCGGGTATCAGGATGTCGCAATCCATTTCCAGCGCTTGCGAAGAAGGCTGAACAAGGCGCCCCTTCGGGTACCCCTCGATCGTGCCGCGTTCTCGTCGCCAGATGCCCACGTCCCGCACGTCCAGGCCGTCTTTGCTGACGAGCGCGCCGTTCATTTCCGCAATGCCTACGATGCGGGCTCCGGCTTCCTGGAGATAATACGCTGCGTGGAATCCCACATTGCCCAGGCCCTGCACAATGACGCGCTTTCCTTCCAGCCCGACGTCCAGCCCCAGTTTCTTCATGGCCTTCTTGTTGTGGCACGCCTCGCGGATACCGAAAAAGACGCCTCTGCCCGTAGCCTCCCTGCGCCCGTGCACGCCTCCCTGTCCGACCGGCTTTCCGGTCACGCAGGCCGCTGCGTCGAGCGGGTTGTGGGAGAGTTGATTGTAGGTGTCGAAGACCCACGCCATTTCCCGGGCGCCCGTTCCGTAATCCGGAGCCGGTACGTCGATGCCCGGCCCGATGAAATTTTTCCGCACCAGTTCGAACGTGTAGCGCCGGGTGATTCGCTCCAGCTCGCTATTCGAGAAATTGTTTCGGTTGATTTTGACGCCGCCCTTGGCGCCGCTGAACGGCACATTGACCACGGCGCACTTGTAGCTCATCAGCGCGGCCAGCGCCACCACTTCGTCTTTCGACACGGTCGGGGCATAGCGAATGCCGCCCTTCGACGGTTGCTTGTGGTGGCTATGCTCGGCGCGGAACGCCTGAATGACGCGAATAGACCCGTCGTCCCGGACCAGCGGGAATTCCATCGCATAGACGCTGTTGCACATGCAAATTTGTTCGAGCAGGCCCTTGGGATGCTTCGTGAGGCGGGCCGCTTTCGTAAACGATCGGTTTACGTCTCCCAGAAAGTCTGACGTGTGTGGCATACGGCAATCTGTTTTTCGGGCAAGAAAGGGGATGTCGCCAACATGGCCGGGGTCCGTTGCGGCCCCTTGCGCATGTTACGATGAAGCGACGATAAATATGCAGCGGGCATTCGGGGGATGGCGCGAATTCACGATTCGGCGACAGGATCGGGGCGCCGCCATGCCCGTTTTTGCGGCGCGACCGGGCCGCAATCTTCGCCGCTGCGGAACCGAGAGCGTATCCCGCAGAGTTAGAGCACGCGTTTTCGGGCGGACGCAACCCGGTCGCCCCGCCTTCTTTCGCAGCGCTTTTTTCTGCATCGTGTCCGCCCTTTTCAGCATAGCAGCGGTTTTCGTACTTGGCGTAAGCGCCCAATGGATTGCGTGGCGGTATCGCGTACCCTCCATTTTGCTGCTTCTCACGTTCGGTTTTATCGCCGGGCCGGTCATTGGCGTGCTGGACCCGGAGGCGATGCGCGCCGAATGGGTTTTTACGTTCGTGGCGCTTTCGATCGGGATCATTCTGTTCGAAGGCGGACTCAGCCTGCGCCTCGACGAACTGCGCGAAGTGGGGGGCGCCGTGGGGCGCCTGATCAGTATCGGCGTATTGATCACCTGGGTTCTGGCGTCGCTCGCTTCCCTGTTCGTGCTGAAACTGAGCCTGAGCATTTCCTTGCTCATCGGGGCCATTCTGACGGTTACGGGCCCCACGGTCATCGTTCCCATTCTCCGGCACATCCGGCCCAAGGGGCGTATTGCCGCGCTCGCAAAATGGGAAGGCATTACCATCGATCCGATCGGCGCGATTCTCGCCTTGCTGGTGCTCGAAACGCTTTTGCTGATCGGCGAGACGGGCGGCGGGACCGTGGGCAGCGTGGCGTCGCATGCGCTCAGCGGGCTGTTGCTGGAATTTTTCGTGGGCGTGGGCGTGGGCGTCGCCGGCGCAGGCATCCTTGTGTTCCTGCTTCGCCGCCGCATGGTGCCGGATTATCTCCAGAATCCCATGGCGCTCATGGTGGTCATCGCCGTTTTCGCGGTTTCGGACGCTCTGCAGCCGGAAAGCGGCCTGGTAGCCACCACCATCATGGGTTTTGCGGTTGCGAATCAGCGTCTCGTGGCGGTGCGGCGCATCGTGGAGTTCAAGGAAGACTTGCGGGTTTTGCTGATCGCTGCGCTCTTTATTATGCTGGCGGCGCAACTTGACCTGACCGATATACAATATCTCGGCTGGGAGGCTATCGTCTTCCTGCTTATCCTCATGTTGCTCGTGCGCCCCGTCGCGGTTTTCCTGTCGATGCTTGGCACGCGCCTGTACGTCAAGGAAAAGATATTTTTGTCCTGGCTGGCGCCGCGGGGCATTGTAGCGGCGGCCGTGGCGTCGCTCTTCACGTTCCGGATCGCGGAGCTGTATCCGGAAGAATCGCAATTTATCGTTCCCATCATATTTCTGGTGATCGTGGGTACGGTGGCTATCTATGGCCTTACGATTTCGCCGCTCGCGCGCTGGCTTGGGCTTGCGGAGCCCGACCCCCAGGGGGTACTTTTCATTGGCGCCCACGACTGGGCCCGCCACATTGCCTCTGCCCTGGATCAGGTCGGCGTCAGCGTACTGATGATAGACGCCAACGCCGGGAATGTCGCCAGCGCCCGCGAGGCGGGCCTGCATGCGTTGCGGGGCAACGTATTGTCCGAATCCATTATGGACGAAATGGACTTGAGCGGGATCGGGCGGCTTGTCGTGCTTACGCCCAACGACGAGGTGAATTCGCTTACCGTGGTGCGTTTCGCGCAAGTTTTCGACAGCGCGGAGATGTACCAACTGGCTACGCGGAACAACCAGCAAGGCGAGGACGCAGGCGAGATACCGGTGCAGCACTTGCGGGGCCGCCCCCTCTTCGGGGCGGGCATAAACCATGCGTCGCTTACCGCGCAATTCGCGGCAGGGGCGACGGTCAAGACGTTCGCCATCAAGGACGAAGGCGCCTATTCCAGACTGGAAAAGGAATATGGCTCCAGCATGACGCCGCTTTTTATCGCGCGTGGAAAAAATCAGTTGCAGGTGCTTTCCATAGACAATGGCCCGCCTCGCCTCGAGCCGGGCAATCTGCTGGTCGCGCTCATTGCGCCATCCGCCCGCTCGACGGGAGACGCGGCGGCGTCCGCCGAGAAGCCGGCCCGGTAGTATCCCATGGACTCTCCCGCCGTACATATTGACGCGAACACGCGCCTCGTCGCCCTGCTCGGTTATCCGTTGGGGCAAACGCTGTCTCCGTTCATCCATAACACGGCTTTCGCCGCGCAGGGCCTCAATTTTGCGTTCGCAGCCTTTCCCGTACTTCCCGAACGCATAGGGGACGGAGTGCGCGGCTTGTCGTCGCTGCATTTCGCGGGCGCAGGCGTCACCATTCCCCACAAGCAGGCCGTACTTCCGTATCTGGACGAATTGTCTCCGCGGGCGCGCGCCGTCGGCGCTTCGAACATGATTGTCCGCCGCCCCGACGGCGCGCTGTTCGGGGACAATACGGACGTGCCCGGTTTTCTGGCCCCGCTTCTGCCCCTGGCGGATCAGCTTCGGGGGGCCGAGATGGCGGTGCTTGGGGCCGGGGGCGCGGCGCGCGCCGTCGCCTACGCGCTGCTTGTTACGTTTCGTCCAAAGCGTCTTACGCTTGTTGCGCGGACTCCTTCGAAGGCAGATATTCTGGCCAAAGACCTGGCTGCCTTCGACGAAAACAAGGCGCTTGGCGTAAGCCCCTTTTCGTCTGCCCGGACTGCGGTGCGCAGCGCCCGGCTTGTGGCGAACGCGACGCCGGTGGGCATGTACCCTGCCGTAGACGCGTCCCCCTGGCCGGACGCCGCCGATTTTGGCGAAGACCATATCGTGTACGACATTGTGTATAATCCCGAGGAGACGCGCTTGCTTGCCGACGCCGTTCGGCGGGGCGCGACGCCTGTTGGCGGGCTCGATATGCTGGTGGAGCAGGCAGCAGTGGCCTATGCGCAATGGACCGGACGCAAGATGCCTGTCGATGTGGTCACGGACGCCTTGCGCAAACGGTCGAAGGCGTTGCATAGCAGAGGGTCATGCTGACGCTCGCCGCCATTGAGATGCGCGAGATCCGGTTGCCGCTGAAGCAGCCGTTCAGGACCGCCTCCGGCGTACAGGATAGCCGCCGCATTTTGTTGCTTGAAATCACTGCGCGCACGGGCGAAACCGCATGGAGCGAATGCGTGGCGCAAGAAACGCCGCGCTACAGCCCCGAAACGATCGATACGGCGTGGTTCGCCATTCGGGAATGGTTCGTCCCGGCGCTCAGGGGTTGCGCGCTTGCCGCTCCTTCGGACGTACTTGCCCGGCTGGCCGTGTTTCGCGGGCACCGGATGGCGAAAGCCGCGCTGGAGATGGCCTGCTGGAATCTCGCCGCGCAGCAAGCCGGGGTCTCGCTTGCCGCCTTGCTTGGCGGCGTCCGCCGCCGCGTTCCCGTCGGGATCGCCATTGGCGTGCAGCCCGAGGAGCGCCTGCTTGTGGAGCGCGTACGAGAGCGCCTGGCGCAAGGCTATCGGAATGTGAAAATCAAGATAGGACCGACCGCCGACGCGCGTTTCGTGGAGGCGGTGCGGGCAGCGTTCGGCCCGGACATTCCGCTGTCCGTCGATGCGAACGCTTCCTATACGCTGGCCGACATCGAATTTCTGCGCGCGCTCGACGGGTATGGATTAACCATGATCGAGCAGCCGCTTGCGCACGACGACCTGGTTCGCCATGCGGATTTGCAGGAGCAGCTTGCTACGCCCATTTGCCTCGACGAATCCATTACCGGCCCGGATCGGGCGGAAGATATGGTCCGGCTGCGCAGCGGGCGCATCGTCAATGTGAAGCCGGGTCGCGTGGGCGGATTGTCCGCCGCGCTTTCGATTCACGCCCTGTGCCAGAAGCATGGTCTGGACGCCTGGGTTGGGGGAATGCTTGAAACAGGCATAGGCCGCGCTTATAACGTAGCGCTGGCTTCGCTTCCCGGTTTTACGCTGCCGGGCGATCTTGCCCCCGGCAGTCGCTACTGGGCGCAGGATATCGTGCGCCCCGCGTGGACCATGTCCCCCGACGGTTTTGCAGAGCCGCCTTTCGAGCAGCCCGGATTAGGCGTCGAGGCAGACCGCGACCGGATTGCGCGCCTCACGCATCGCTCCGAGCGGCTGGCTTTGTAAAGGATGCGTTAAGGCGCCTGTTCAGGGGCCGCCTGTTTCCGGGCGTTCCGCGCGCCGCGCCCGCAACGCCATCCTCGCTACGAACGCAAAGCCCGCCGCCGCCAGCAATACAACCGTTCCCACCGGCTCGCCTTCGCCGGGCCACGCAAGCCCGCGTTCTGCCGCCTGCCATGGCCAAAGCGCCCGCAGCGCCCCGATCATCAAGCCCGTAAGCGCCGCCATGGTCAGGTCGGCGTATTGCCTCAGCAGGTGGTTGAGCAAGCGCGAAAACAATCCCAGGCCCGCCGTCGCGCCCGCCGCAAACAGCGCGATATACGCGATATTTCCGTCGTTCAGCGCATGCAGGGTCGTTTCGTACATGCCCATGGCCTTGAGCAGGAACGCCCCGGAAACGCCCGGCAAGATCATGGCGCAAATGGCGATGGCCGCGGAGGCGAACACGCGGAGGCCCGAAGGCGCCGCCGAATGCCCCGCCGCCGGAATGCCCGTAAGCAAAAAAGCCGCCGCGCCCGCCGCCGCAACCATGCACAGCGCGGGCAGGTTTTTCCGTTCGATGCGTTTCCAGGGAATGATCGCCGATCCCGCCACCAGCCCCAGAAACAGCCCCAGCATCCGGTGAGGCCAGGTTTCCAGCAGGATCGGAATGACTTTTGCGCCCACGAGCAGCGCGATGCCTGCTCCCGAGGCAAGCGGCAGCGCCAGCCCCCATTCGAGCAAGGCGCCGTGTCGCCGCATGGCGCCGAATCGGCCCCGGACCAGCGCGGTCAGCATCGAAAAGCCATGGCCGATAGCGGCAATCAGCCGGGGATAAATGCCGAGAATGAATGCAACGGTGCCCCCGCTTATCCCCGGAACAATGTCGGCGGCGCCCATCAGCAGGCCCTGTGCGGCGTGCGTCAGGCTTTTTCGGAGCGTATGCCCGCGGCGCAGGTCCATTTCCGAATCCCGGCGTGCGTCAGCGCTGGATGTCGCGCCACATATCCGGACAACTGCGCCGGAATTCTTCTCGCATGTCCGGGTCCATCTCGAACGCCTTCTTCAGCGACTGCAGGCCCGCGTCCGTTCGCTCCAGCGCAAACAATACCCGCGCCTTCAGAATATACCCGTCCGCGTCGGGATGCAGCGCGAGGGCTGTTTCGCAGGCGTTCAGCGCTGCTTCGGGATCATCCGTTTCCAGGCGAATTTCAGCCAGATCCAGCCAGGCGTCCCTGTTGTCGGGGTGGTCGGTTACGATCTGCGTATACGTTTGCAACGCTTCCGTAATATTTCCTGCGTTATACAGGCAATCTGCTTTGGCGTGCCAGAACTCTGCAATGTCGGGTTTCAGCGCCAGCGCCTGGTCGAATAATTTCAGCGCTTCGTCGTATCGTTCGAGCGCGTCCAGGCAACACGCCATGCCGTACCAGGCTTCGGGATGCGCTTTCTCCTTTTCAACGACTTTGCCGAAATATTCGAAGGCCTGTTCGTACGCTTCCATTTCCTCGAACGCAAGCCCGAGATTGTACCAGGTCGCCGGGTCGCCGCCTTCGAGGGCAATCACTTTCTGGTAACTTTCCACCGCTCCTTCCGGATGGCCCATGTTGGCCAGCGCATTGCCCCGGTTATACCACGCCGAGGCGAAGTCGTCCTGTATGGCAATGGCCATTTCGTAGGAAGCCACGGCGGCTTCGAAGCGGGACATGCGGCTGAGCGCGATGCCCCGGTTGTACCAGGCGTCCTGGGAGTAGGGATCGACGTCGATATGCCGTTCGTAGCAGGCAATGCTTTTCGCGTCTTTTTCGAGGCAGTCGTAGCAGAACCCGAGTTCGTACCATATTTCGGGATGTTCGGGGTTCAGTTCCGCGCATCGATGGAACGAGGCGATGGCTGCTTCCAGGGAATCGAGATGCTCCAGCGTTACGCCGCGCTGGAAGAACGCTTCGTCGTGGATCGGATCGATTCGGATGGCTTCTTCGCACGCGTGCAGCGCTTCCCGATTCCGGCCCAGCGCATTGAGCGTGGCGCCCCGGTTGACGTGCGTTTCGGCGTCCGCCGGATTCAGGGCCAGCGCCTTGTCGTAGGCTTCCAGCGCTTCCGGGTGGCGTTCGAGGTTGTTCAGAAGAACGCCTCGCCGCATCCAGGCGTCCGAAGAGTGCGGCGTGAGGCCCAGCAAGCGATCGATGACGCGCAGCGCGTCTTCGTAGCGTCCCTGTTCGAAGTAGTGATTGGCGATATCTTCCAACGAATCCGAATCGAGCCACGCAGGCGCATTCCCCTCGTAGGCGGAGAGCAGCGCGCTCATTCGTTTTTCGTCAGCAGGCTCGTCGTAGTCCTCGAACTCGAAATCAAACATGCTCATGCGTCGTAGCAATACCGGTTGCAAGAGAGGCGTACAGGGCGTCGCCGCCCGGGAAATAAAAGATGAAGCGGAAAAAAAGTTCGCCGTATTATAACAGGGTACTTTCCAATTTGCAAAGAGTTCGCTTTCTCTGGTCAGGAATGCGCGCGCAAGCAGCGACCGCCTCGGAAAAAGCATTCCGGGGCCGCGCTTTTCGCAACCTCCAGAGGGCGCGTTACCGCCGCGAAGCCGCCCTGTTTTCCGCTGATTTCAACGATGCGATCATGGCGCGCCGTACTTCCGCAAGCGACGCGGTTTTGATCAGCGTATCCCTATGATTTTCGTAACGATCGAAGGAGTTGACGGCGCCGGGAAAAGCACCCAGGCGCGCCGGCTGGTCAATCGACTGGAAAAGGAGGGATACGAGGCCGTCCTTTTTCGCGAGCCCGGGGGCACGCCGCTTTCCGACAAGATTCGATCCCTCCTGCTTGACGCACCCGACCTTGCGATCGCCCCCTTGCCGGAATTGTTGCTTTTTTCCGCTGCGCGGGCGCAATTGGTTAAAGATCGCATTCGCCCGGCGCTGGAGGAGGGCAAGGTCGTGGTGTGCGACCGGTTCTACGATTCGACCACGGCGTACCAGGGCGCAGGCCGCGAGATTGCGGATATGGACTGGATATCGTCCCTGAACGCGCGGGCCGCAGGCGGGCTTCGTCCGCATCGAACCTGGCTGCTTGCGCTTCCCCCCGAAGAGGCCGCGCGCCGCCGCGCCCGGCGGTCCACGCCGCTTTTCAAGGAAGAAGAATCCGTGCCGCCCGAGCAGGCGTTGCGGACCAGGCCGGATCGCATGGAACAGGCCGGTCAGGCGTTCTACGACCGCGTAGCGAACGCATTCGACGACCTGGCGGCGGCGGAGCCGGACCGCATCGCGCGTCTTGACGGTACGTTGCGCGAGGACGATCTCGCCGACGCGATTTGGCGCGACGCGCAGCGTTTGCTGGTCGGACGGGCGGGTGGGTGAGGCCCTGCGCGGCGCGCCATCCGAAGCCTTTGGCGTTTTGCCGCCGGATTTTTCGGAACCGTATCTCCCCGACAAGGGTTGAGAACAGGGTCAGACCTCTCGCGCATCCGGCCTTGCCATGTCCGTCCCCGCCCAACAAATGGAAGAAGTTCGCCGCATCTTCGGCGCGTTCCTCCAGAAACGCGGGCGCAGGCAGACCCCCGAGCGCTTCGTTGTTCTGGAGGAAATCTACGCCACGACCGATCATGTGGACGCCGACGAACTCTACATCCGCCTGAAAGACCGCGGACATCGGGTCAGTCGGGCGACCGTGTACAACACGCTGGAACTCTTGATAGACTGCAATCTGGTGGTCCGGCATCAGTTCGGCAGAAACCAGGCTAAATACGAGCGGGCCTTTAGCTACTGGCAGCACGACCACCTGATTTGCATGGACTGCAACGAATTGTTCGAATTCTGCGATCCGCGCATACAGAGCATCCAGGAAATGGTCGCGGAAATATACCAGTTCGAGATCAAGCACCATTCGCTCAATATGTATGGGCGGTGCATCCGGGACGCGTGTCCGAACAGAACGCCCGTCCCGCAAGGGGCGTGAGGCGGAACGCGCGCGGCGTCTTGACGTTATAAAAGATTGTGCGTATATTGCGCAGGATGTACCTTCCAAACCCGGTTCCACCTTTGCGTCTTTCTTGAAACGATTCGTTCTCATAGCGCTTGCCCTGGCGGCGACGGGAAGCCTCCCCGGTTTCACGGCGCTTCCTTTCGATGCGGCCTCGCAGGCGGACGCCCGTCTTGACTACGCCAGCGGTTTCAAGGCGCTTCGCTTCGACGTCTTGCTGGACGAAGGCATACCCGTCGTGGAATGGGCTGCGGAATCCGAAGACGGCCTGGAGCATTACGAAGTAGAGGTGAGCGCGGAATCGGGCGCGGGCGCAAGAGTGGTCGAGATCGCGCCGCGCGGAGCGCAACATCCGTATGTATATCGGGACGACGATTTGTACAAGGGGGCCGAAGCGGTGCGGTACACCCTGTACGCCGTGCTGGACGATGGGGGAAGGCAGATCGTAGGGTCCCGGCAGATCGCGTATACGCCCACCGCCGTTCGCCGCACCTGGGGCAGCATCAAGGCGATGTTTCAGTGAGACGATAATTTCTCGCAGACGCTTCGTCCTCCTTTCCCTGTTTTTGGCGTATGGCGCGCAGGCTCATCATGTCACCGGAGCGCGTAGCGCGCATGCTGGTGCGGCTTTCCTGCGAGATCGTCGAACGCAATCGCGGCGCGTCCAACGTGGAACTGGTGGGTATCCGCCGCCGAGGCGCTGTCGTGGCGGCGGCCATCGCCCGCGAGATGGAGACGCTTGAAGGCCGCCCCTTCGAAATCAGCGAGCTGGACGTCTCCGGATATCGGGACGACAGGGACCCCGCCGCGGAAATCGCCGATACGTCTCGCATGACGCGCGATATGACGGATCGGGACATCGTGCTGGTGGACGATGTGCTTTTTACCGGGCGCACGGCCCGCGCAGCCCTTGACGCGCTGGCGCGCTACGGTCGTCCGCGGAGCGTGCAAATGGCGGCGCTGGTTGATCGGGGACACAGGGAATACCCCATTCAGCCCGATTACATAGGGCTTTTTCTGCAAACGAAGCACCGCGAGCGCGTGGATGTGGACGTGAACGAACGGTTTGCGATCCATGTGGTGGAATAGTTTCCCGACTTTTTGTATTTTACAGTTGCCCAAGAACGGCTCGCCGCCTTTTTCATTGACCTGGATTTTTTATGCCTTTGTCCCCCGATGTGCTTCGTTCCCATGTAATGCCTCAGTCGCCAGGCCCGTATTATTGGCGGCGTTTCGTCGGGTTTTCCCGTAGCGTCCCGGCTGTTTTTCTGATTGCGTTCCTTGTTCTGCAAGCGGCGCCGGTCCATGCCCAATCGACTGGCGACGTTACCGGGACCGTGCTGGACGCCTCGGACGGTCGCCCCCTTGAAGCTGTCGAAGTGTATATCACCGGACTGGACGCCGTCGTATATACGGATGCAGAAGGGACCTTCGGTTTTTCTTTCGTGCCTTCGGGCGAGCAGAGCCTGCGCGTTTCGCTCATCGGCTACGCCCCGCTGGTGCGCGAGGCGATCGTCGCCCCCGGCGAAACCACGACCTTGTTGGTGCGCATCACGCCCACCGTGCTGAATCTTGAGGAAGTCGTCGTGACCGGCACGTCCATCGAGGAATTTCCCATCGATTTGCCGTACGCCGTTACGGCGGTCGACCGGGCCGCGCTGGCGGAACAGGGCGCGCCGCAGATGGCCGAGTTGTTCAAGAATCTGAGCGTGGCCCATGGCGTCATCGGCGAACGGCATGGCTGGTACAATAGCACCGGACCGCCCGCCTCCGTGCAGGAAACCGTGGCCAGCGTCAATCTCCGCGGCCTGGGTCCTTCCCGCACCCTCGTATTATTGAATGGGCGACGCCAGGTATATGTCCCGGCGCGCCTCATCGGCGGTCGTTTCGTGGATGTGAATGCGGTGCCTTCCATCGCGATCCGTCGCATAGAGGTGCTGAAGGAAGGGGCTTCCGCCGTGTACGGATCGGATGCGGTGGCGGGCGTCGCCAATTTTGTGACGCGCAGCGATTTCGAGGGGTTGGAAGTCTCGACCTCCCATGAGTACTACGCCGACGCCGGGGATACGTACGCCGGCGCCATCTGGGGCGGCGGCATCGGCGGCGGCGCCCATGCCGTGCTTTCGGCGGAAATGATGTATCGCCAGGAGTTGAAAGCCGAAGAGCGGCCGTGGTCCTTGCGCCCGTATCCCCAGGCGGGCGGCTGGTCGTACACCGGCAATCCGGGGGCTTTTTACAGGCCTTCGCTTGAGGGGAATGAAGATGCGGACGCTTTCGTCGCCGCCCTGGTCAGCGCCCATGGCGAAGCGGAGCAGCGCTTCCTTGACCCCCGGTGCGAGGAATTTGGCGGGTATGTCGTCGGATCTGTCACCTGCCGTTTCCGCTATGCGCCCTGGGATAACCTGATCGAACAAAGCCGGTATATCCGGGCTTTCGGGGAAGTTTCCGGAAGTTTTTCCGACCGTTCCAATTATCGTCTCGAAGGGCTCTGGGCCCATTCCGAAACGCCCGAATGGCGGACTACCCCGTCGTTTCCGCCCATTTCTCCGTACGACGGCACGCAGATCGTGCCCTCCGGCAATCCCGGGCGGCAGGCGTTCTGCGGCGCGTACGCGGGCCAGGCAGGCTTTGCTTCCGAGGCCGCATGCCTCGAAGACGACTGGTATTTCTTTGGCCGTCTGGTAGGCAACAGCGGACCAGCGCGCTTCCTTTCTCGCGCATCCGACACGCAGCGGCTTTCCGCCTCGCTCGACCATGCGTTCGAAGCGTTCGGCGGCCGCGCTGCCAAGCTGGACGTAGCAGTTAGCTACGCCCGCGCTTCCAACAACGTGAATTTGCCTGCGGAATACGCTTACAGGAAATTTCTCGCCTTCCGCGGTTTCGGCGGTCCCGATTGCGGCGTGGGCGTCGAGGTAGACCGGGCGTCGCCTGCCGGCATGCGGCTTGGCTCGCTTAATGGCGCCGCGGCGGGGCAGGGCGCATGCATGTATTACAATCCGTTCAGCAATGCGCACCAGCATGCCGCGCAGCCCAACGCCGCTTTCGCAAGCGCGGCGAATCCCGACCATGCCGCGCATCTTGCGAACAGCCCTGCGTTGATAGACTGGATTAACGAAGAACTGGACCTGGAGAACACGGCCCAGTTGTTCGTGGCCGACGCCGTATTGAGCGGCGGCCTGGTCGAAGGGCTTGCGGCGTATGCCATCGGGTATCAGTTCCGCCGGAACGCGGTTTCCGCCACGCCGAACGATCCCGCCAACCTGAATACGAACCCTTGCGTGGTTCCCGGCGACGTGGGGTGCAGGGACAAGGTAGGCCCCTATACGTTTACCACCGGCTATTATCCCTACGACGATGCGCGCACGGTCCATCGGTTTTTCGCCGAGGTTCCGCTTACGATAGGAACGCGGTTCGACGCCCAGGTTGCGGCGAACTACGAATTTCACGAAATCGTGCGCGGCTTCGATCCCAAGCTCGCCGTGCGCGTACAGGCGTCGGACGACCTGGTTCTCCGCGGGTCGTTGCAGTCAACGCTTCGGGTCCCGTCCGTGGACGAATTGAACGAGGATCGCGCGACGGCGCTGGATTATGTCGCCGAAACAGGTACGTACAAGCCGGTGGATACGTTCGGAAACGCCGACCTGGAGCCCGAACACGCCGTGACCTACAATATCGGCGCCGTATTTTCCCGGGAGCACCTCAAGGCGAGCCTCGATTACTGGTCCTACGATTTCGAGAACGCCATCGGCGTGTTGCCGCATAGCGGAATTACGGCGCTGTACGGGGAGGGCGGCGCCGCCCGCGCAGCGGTGCAACAGTACATTAGCTGTCCCGGCGGCGCCGAAGGGTGCGATACCCAGCTTATCGAGCGCATCCGCGTCACGGCGGCCAATTGGCCGGGCATTACGACCTCCGGGATCGACTGGCATGTCAGCACGCGCTTCGCCGCCGGAGCCGGGGTTATTTCAGGCGGATTCGAAGGCACCTGGACCCGCTCCTACTTTGTGAAGGCCCTTAACGTAGGCGGGGTGGAGTTGACGGGCGA
>JAJECT010000012.1:47500-131465 GCA_022821845.1 Rhodothermales bacterium
GCAGGGCGCGCATTCCGGTTCGGGAGCAAACCGGCTACGAAACGGACGCGCGCCGTCTGTGGCGCGCGCTGCGGATTTTTCTGAACGAGGAATCGGCGCGGCCCGACGTGCGTCCGGTGGGGTTCGAGGTGCGTTTCGGCCACGGCGCCTCGGACGGAGCAAGCGAGGACGGGCCGCTGGACAGTCCCGATCCGGTGGAGATACGTCTTTCCGACGCCCTACGGTTCTTTTTGCGCGGCGCGATAGATCGCGTGGACGAAACGCCGGAAGGGTATGAAGTATGGGATTACAAGAGCGGTTCGGCGAGCAGCTATAACGCGGGGAATTTGCTGGCGGACGGCCAACGCTTGCAATGGGCGTTGTACGCCTTTGCGCTGGACGAACTGCTGGCCGCGCAAGGGGCGCCGGGCCGGACCGGGCGCGGCGGATATTTTTTCCCGAACGAACGCGAGCACGGGCTGCGCGTTGCGAACCCCAAGCCCGGAAAGGAGGCCGTCGCGGCCATACTGCAACCCTTTTTCGATCTGGCGGAGCAGGGCGCGTTTCTGCATGTGCATAAAAAGGGGGGCGTTTGCAGGTTTTGCGATTACAAGTCCGTGTGCGAATCGGAAGGGAAACTGAAAAAAGATGTTGGCGAGGCGCTGAAAACGTGGCCTGACCCGTCCGCGGACGATGGGTCTCTGTCGCTTGTTTCTACGCTGGAAAACTGGATGGAGGCGTAATATGTCGTCTGTTTCGAACAAGAAAGGCGCCTTGAAGGATCAGGCGGAGCGGGACGTGATCGCCGAGCAGCTGGATCGCAACGTGATGGTGTTCGCCGGGGCGGGCGCGGGCAAGACCTATGCGCTGGTGCAGCGGATGGCGGCCCTGGTGCGGACGGGGGCGTGCGAGGTGGATCGCATGGCGGCCATTACCTTTACGCGGAAGGCCGCCGGGGAAATGCGCGTGCGCTTCTTTCTTGCGCTCCGGGAGGCGGAGGCCGATCCGTCTATCCCCGAGGAGCAGCGCCGCCGCATTGTCGCCGCGCTGGATCGGATCGACCAGTGCTTCATGGGGACCATTCATTCCTTTTGCGGGCGCCTGATACGGACGCGTCCCATAGAAGCGGGCCTGGCGCCGGGATTCCAGGAAGTGGAAGGCCGCGAGGAAGCCCTGTTGCTAAGAGAAACATGGGACCGTTTCGTAGAGCGGCAGTACGGAGACGGGGACGCCGACCCGGATCCGCGGCTGCAAACATTGCGCGAGGCCGGGCTGACCCCGGACGATCTCTATGGTTTTTTCGTGGATCGTTGCCGGTATTCGGACGTGCCGCTCAAGGAGACCCGTACGCCGAAACCGGATTTCGATCCGTATGTGCGCGAACTGGAGGCGTTTCTTTATTGCGAGGAAATATCGGAGGGCATGTCCTCCAATCCGGGGGCGCGAGACAAATTGATGAAGGCGGTGGCGCTGGGGCGGAATTTTATCGAGAACACCAAAGTCACGGACGATGCGGACAAGGCGGAGGCGCTCTCCATTTTCGAGGGACTGCATTCGAATTTTCTCACCCTGAAACACTGGCCCGACCGCGAAACGGCCAAATTGATTCGAGACGAACTGTTTCCGTCGTTTCGGGACCGGGCGGCGGCGCCGGTGTTGCGCGAATGGCGCGAATATTTGTACCAGCTTGCGTCGGGGTTTGTGGAAGATGCGATCGCGTGGTCCGACGACCAGCGCCTGAAGCAAGGGAAGTTGACGTTTCAGGATCTGTTGCTTCGAGCGGCGGCCCTGCTTCGGGACAATCCGTCCGTCCGCGAACATTTGCAGAGCCGCTATCGCGTACTGTTCGTGGACGAATTTCAGGACACCGACCCCGTACAGGCGGAGATTATTTTCTATCTGACCGGACAGGAAACCCGCGAAAAGAACTGGCGCAAACTGACGCCGCGCCCCGGCAGCCTGTTTCTGGTGGGGGACGACAAGCAGTCGATTTACCGGTTTCGCCGCGCGGACATAGCCATTGGCCGCTTTGTTCGGGAACGCATGCGGGAGACGGGCGGCGAAGTGGTGCAACTCAACACCAGCTTTCGTTCGCTGGGGGCGCTTTGCGATTGGCTTAACCGCGCTTTTGCCCCGATTTTCGCGAAAGAATCCCCGCCCCGCCAGGCGGAGTTCGCGCCGCTTTGGGCGTTCCGCCCGGACGGAGTCGACGCGCATTGCGTTCGCACGATTTCTATTGAGAAATGGCTTCGAAAAAGCCGCGCCGAGATCGCAAAGGAAGACGCCCGCCGCATTGCTGCTTTTATTGCGCAGGCCGTGCGCGGAGAGACGACCTTGCAGGGCCTGGGCGCCGGGGACGACGCGCTCCTCGATTCCCCGGCTTCTTATGGCGATTTTCTTATCCTGACGCGTACGAAAGGCCACCTTGCTACGTACATGCGGGCGCTTGAGGAGGCGGGTATTCCCTACGACGGCGTGGGCGGGGACGGCCTGGGCCAGAGCGAGGAGGTGCAGGCCGTCGCGACGTTGCTGGAGGCCGTGCTGGACCCCGCCAACCCGGTGCATTTCCTTGCTTTTTTGCGCGGCCCGCTTGCCGGGTTGTCGGACGATATGTTGTATGCGTACCGGCAAGCCGGGGGCATTTTCCATTGGAATGCGGGCATCCCGGCGGGGCTGTCCGAGGAGGTGGCGCGCCGGTTCTTCGAGGCGCAGGGCCTGCTTGGCTACGCCGAGGCCGTCTTTACGACGTTGCCGCCTGCCGCGGCCTTGCAGTCGGTGCTTGCGAAGAGCGGGTATCTGGCGTTGGCTACGGCGCACCCCGAGGGGAATGCGTCGTTTCGGGCAGGCAACCTGATTCGTTTGCTGGCGCTGGTGCAGCAATGGGCGGCGGAGGGCCACCCTTGGGGGCGCATTACGGAAGAGTTGCGGGCGCTGGTTCAGGACCCGGCCCAGGGGGCGTCGCAGATGTCCGTCAACCTGGGGAGCCCGGGCGTGGTGCGGGTGATGAACGTGCATCAGGCGAAAGGCCTGGAGGCGCCGGTGGTTTTCCTGGCGGATCCGTACGATACGTCCGCCGCAACCAGGCAGAAAAAACCGTCGCATCATGTTTCCCGGAGCGACGAGGACACGTATCTCTCCATGCCGATCAGGAAGCAGTCGGGATCGTATGCGCGGCCGATTGTGGCGCAACCTGTCGGGTGGGCAGCCGACGAGGAAGAGGAGGTGCTGTTTGCCGAGGCGGAAGAGACGCGGATGTTGTACGTAGCCGCCACGCGGGCGAGAAATCTGCTGGTGGTTTCCGTCTATGCCGGAGGCGAAAAAGGACCTTGGTCGCCGTTGTCGCCCGCGCTTGCCGATGTGCCGGAGCTGGAATATTCGCCGCATTCCGACGACGCGGAGCGTGTTGCGCCCGCCGAAGGGCCGGGGCACGCCGAACTGCTTGCGCAGGCCCAGGAGCGGCTGCGCCTTGCAAAGGAAAAAAGTTATACGCTGGATTTGGCGGCGGGCGAACTGGCGGAGCCGACGCTGGCGCCGCAGCGGTCTCGCAAACAGGGGCGGGGCGTGAAGTACGGCCTGCTCGTGCATCGTTTGTTCGAGGAAGCGGTTCGGGGCGATCTTCCCGAAGACGCGCAGGCGCGGGTGCGGCGGCTGGCCGAAACGATCGACTGCGGCGATGCGGACGGGGAACGCCCCTGGACCGAAGACCCGCTGACCCCCCAGGACGAGGAAATGGCCATGCAGGCGCTGGAGCGGTTCAGAAAATCGGCGTTGTGGGAAACCTTGCAGGCCGCCCATGAAGTTTATACGGAGGTTCCGCTGGCCGTGTCGGAGGACGTCGAGAAGGAAGGCGCGACGCTCGTGCGCGGGTTCATCGACCTGGCGTACCGGGACGACGCCGGGTGGCACATTGTCGATTACAAGACGGATCGCGCCGATACGGAGGAGCAGGCCGCCGCCGTCCGGCGAACGTACCAGCCCCAACTGGATATTTATGCAAGGTACTGGCGTCGCCTGACGGGCGCGCCCGTGGCGGATGCCGTGTTGTGGTTGGCGCATGGGCCTGGGGGCAGCCGCGAAGAACAGACAGATAGCCCCCAATAATCGGTTCATTCCGTAGATTGAACAAATTTCGCCGCCTTCCGCCGGATTTTTATCGCCAAAACACGCATGAAGATACTTTCCTGCCATATCGACGCGTTCGGGGCGATGCGGGATCGCTCGTTCCCGGACCTGGATGCGCCGGTGGTGGTGGTCGAGGGAAGCAACGAGGCGGGCAAAAGCACGTTTTTTCACTTCCTGCAGACGATGCTTTACGGGGTGTATCCCGTGCGCGAAGAGAGTCATCCCTATGCGCCGCGCGACGGGGTGCGCCTGGGCGGGCGTTTGAGTCTGGAGGCGGGCAACGGCGGACCATACACCGTATCCCGTCTGCTGCGCAGTACTGTCACGGGCGATTTTGCAGGTCCCGACGGGCGCTCGGAAAAGTTGGGCAACCGGAACGTGCGCTTCATGCACATTTCGAGGGACGTGTACCAGGCGATCTATGCCCTGTCGCTGTACGATCTTGTTGCCTTGCAGGATAAGGAGAAGGCGTGGCAGAGGGTGCAGGATCGGCTGGTGGGCGGCCTTGGCGTGGATTTTATTCGTCCGATCCGGGAGGTAGTCCGGCAGATTGACGCGGAAGCGTCTGCGTTGTGGCGGCCAGACCTGCGCGGCAATTCGGAATCGAAGCGAATCGACGCGCGACAGAAAATATTGAAGCAGGAAATGCGCGAGGCGAAAGTGCGCGACCAGGAGTTGCGCGACTTGACCGGCGAGGTGGAGCAATACGAGCGGGAGGATCGGGAGCTGCGCGAGGAACGGGCAAGGCTGCGCACAGAAAAACATCGGATTGAGCGGCTTAGGCCGATTCGGAACCATTTACAGGGGATCGCCGATGCGTGGCGAGAGGCCGGAGATCAAGAGGAACTTGTCGGCTTACAGGACGATCCGGGGGCTACTCTGGAAGAGATTGCAAGAAAGATCGTGGAGCTGGACAACGAGCGGCAGCAGCTTGAATCCGAGCGAGAGGTTGCCGGGTGCGTTCTTGCCGCCGTGGAGGCGGGCGCGGGATTCGACCTGAATATGCCCTCCGACAATCCGTACGACGGGCTGTTGCGCGACCGCAAGCGCGCCGAAGACGAGTTACAAGGAGCCGAGCGGGCATTGATCGAGCAGGCGCGCGATATGCTGACGGCGGCATGGGACGACGGTTTTGCGGACGCGCTTGAACGTATTGCGCCCGCCGAATTGCGGGAGCGCATAAACCGATTCGAGAATGTGCAGCGGGCGGCGGATACCCGACGACAGGCCGAAGAGACCCAAAAGCAAGCCGCCGCCATGCAGCAGGCGAGCGAACCCGATGCGGGCGCTCTGCGCAAGACGTTCCGAAATCAGGCCATGCTGGCGGGGTTGCTTTTGCTGGGTGCTTGCGTAGCCGTGGCGCTGGGTAGCATGGAATTGGCTATTGGGCTGGGCGTCGCCGGGGCGGGCTTCGGGTATATGGCTTGGCAGGCGCGTACGCAGGCCCGGCGTACGCCGGCATCTCCAACGGCGCCTTTTGCGGCGGGGCGGCCTCTGGAAGAAATTGAGGCGGATGTGGCCGCCCGACGCGCCGACGTCCGCGAACTGATGGCGGGGCTGCCTGTCCCGGACAGTCGTTTCGACCGCCCGGATATGGCGCTGGTTAGCGAAGTGAGATCGTTTCAGGATGCGGTGGGAGCGCGGCGGACGGCGCAGGAGCGCTTGGCGCAGCGTATGGGCGAATTGCAAGCCATGGCCCGGCGGGAAGAGAGTCGCATTGCGGAAGCGCACCGAGACCTTGCGCAGGAATGTGCTTCGCTTGAAACGGAGCAGGATGCATTGAAGGAGCGTTTGCGCGAACTTGGCGGCGGCGATCCCGAAGAGGGCATTCGTCTTGTATCGGCGCGTAAAAGGGCGCGGCAACTGGCCGAAACGCTGGAGGAAAAATTGGCGACCGATTATGCGGGTGAGGATATGGCGAAAGCCCGCCAGGAGATTGAAACGCTTGACCGCCAAGGCGCCGCATGGGATGCGGCGGACGAAGAGGCGATTGCCGTCAACGAACGACTGGCGGCGTTGGACGAGGAAATAAATGCCCTGACGGAAAAGCGCACGGCAGCGGGGAAAGACATTGAAAATCGTAGTGCGCAGCCGACGCGCGCCGCGCTGGAAAGCGAGCAAGAGCAGCTCGAATCGGAACTGGATGTCGTTAAAGAACGCCACGACCGGCTGCGTTTGCTGCAGCACATTGTCCGGGAGGCGGACAGGCGTTTTCGGGAGGAACATCAGCCGGATGTGTTGCAGCGGGCCAGCGGGTATGTGCAGACCGTTACCGGGGGCCGGTACGAGCGATTCGACTACGATGAGGACGAACGACTTCGCGTGTATCCCGCTCGGGATTCGCAGCATTCTTCGCACGTTCGGCCCTGGTCTGTCGAAGCGCCGCTCAGTCAGGGTACGCTGGATCAGATGTATCTGGCGATCCGATTTGCCCTGATAGATCATTTGGACGAGGACCAGGAATCCTTGCCGGTGTTTCTGGACGAGGTGTTCGTGAACTGGGACCGGGAACGGCGCGCCCGGTGCTACGATATTTTTTCCGAGGCGGCGGTCCGCCGACAGGTATTCGTTTTTACGTGCCATCCCTGGCTGGCCGAAGAAATGGAGCAGGCGCTGTCCGCGAAACGCATTCTCTTGTAAAAGCACCCGGTTCCATGTTCAGGTTTCTTCATCTGGCGGATATTCACCTCGACACGACGTTTCTGTGTCGTAGCGAGTCCTTGCGGGCGAGATTGCGGGATGCGCTGCGTCGCGCCTTCGAGCGCGCCGTCGGTACGGCCATTGCGGAAAAGGTTCATGCGGTGCTGATCGCAGGCGATCTATTCGATAACCAGCGGCTAAGTTTTGTAACGGAAGAGTTTTTGCTCGAACAACTGCGTCGCCTGGATGCGGCGGGCATTCCCTGTTTCTATTGCACCGGCAATCACGATCCGTCCGGGCGCCCTCCTCGCAGCGGCAACATGGACTGGCCCGACAGGTTCCAGATTTTCGGCGAGTCCAGGCCCGCTTCGCACATGATTAAGAATGCTTCCGGCGAACCGCTTGCTTGCATTGTGGGGGCGGGACACAAGACGTCAGAGGAGGGGGCGAATCTGGCGGCTTCGTTTCCGAAAGCGGAATCGCATGTGCCGCATGTGGGCCTTTTGCATACGCAAGTGACATCTGCGAAGGAGGCGGCTGACCATGATCGGTATGCCCCCTGCGCTGTCGAGCATTTGCAAGGGAAGGGGTATGCCTACTGGGCGCTTGGACATGTGCACAAGCGGCAGCGCGTTGCCGACGACCCGGAAGCGTGGTATTCCGGCAACATACAGGGGCGGCATCCGGGGGAAACGGGCGCCAAGGGCGGTTTGCTGGTTACGATTCGCGATGGGGGGCGCGTTGAAACGGAGTTTCGGGCCTTTGCGCCCATTCAGTGGGCCGAAATCGTGCTGGACGATTTGGAAGACGCGCACACCGTAGACGATGTGCGCCGCCGGGTCGCCGCCGATTTTTCCGCCCAGGCGGGCAAAGATGCCGCCGAGGCGTGGATGTTGCGGGTTCGGTTAGCGGGGCGTACGCCGTTGGCGCAGGAATTGCGCGATCCTGTGCAGCGGCAGGACCTTGAAGACAGCCTTTGCTCCGCGCTGGACGATGTGCTGGAAGTGGAGGTCAAGGCGGATCAGGTGGCGCCCGTGGTCGATGTGGACAAGCACCGGGGCGAGCCGCACTCGCTGGGGAGCGTACTGGACCTGCTGGACGGGATACGGGAGGGCCGCGAAAATCTGAACGATCTGATCCCGCCTGACGCCCTTGCCCGCACATTCGACTCGGAGGAGGAGCGCGAAGCTTATCTGCACTCCCTGCTGCGCGACCTGGACAGCGAGGCGGCGTACCGGTTGTTGCGGGAAGGGGCTGCGTAGGTTGGGGTTTGCGAACAGGCCGGGCGGGTCGTGCAATTGCGCCGCCTGCAAAGACATCCTTAATTATTTAATCTCCGATTTTTCGCGCCTAAATTTTTAAAGTGGTCGAATCGGCGGGCGGGTTTTGGCTGGCGGGGAGGAGTGGTTCGGGTTTATTGGACAGCGTTATCCCGGTTTTTAAGTGTTGACAAGGGTAGCAAACACAATTTCGGAATTTTTTACGTGGATTTGCGTAATATGGCGTAAGTATCGGATGTTTCCGCCCAAAACGTGTCCCGATGCTATGACTCAGGGACTTATCCCTGCAATGAAACCAGACGACACGATGCGCTCTCCGCTCGCTATTTTGAAAAACGTCTTTACCGTAACGCCCTTGCCTCCTGGCCCGACCAAGCGGGAAAAAACCCGACAGGAATCCGACAGGCAGATCGTCGCCAGGCATTCTTCGGGCAACGTTCTCTTGCAGCAAGGGAAATATGCCACCCGGGAAGAACTCGACGCGGAGCGTGAACGCGCCCTGGCTTTCCGGTGAGACGATGCCTAATTGAAGCGCGCCGACAACGTTTCAAAGACGCCTTGGGCATTTTCGGCGTAGTTACCGGCATTATTACTGCTTGCGCCGTGGTGTTTCGTTTGTTTTTTTGCTGAAGAGATTGGCGTATCGTGCCGCGTTCATCATCGCAAGCCCCCCGAACCCATGAAAATCCGTCTTTTGCGCTGCGGCGTATTTTTGGGGATTTTGTGCGTTTTGGCAGTTTGTACCCTTGCGAGCTGCGGTCCTACCGAACGACAAAGGCTGACAGTGGCGGAAGCGCTGGAAGCGAGCGCGCGCACCTGGGAGGCGAGTGCGCAAACGTGGGAAGCGTACGCCGCGAACTGGGAGAAGATGGGCCAGACCGGGTTTTCTTCGGACTACAGAAAGTGGTCTGGTCACAGTGCTTCGGACTGGCGGGGGATGGCTTCGCAGGCGCGGGAGAATGCCGCGCAGTATCGTGAGAACGCTTTGGAGAATCAGGAGTGGGCTTCTCAGGCGAGGGAGCGGACCTTGAAAGCGAGGGAGTGGGTTTCGGGGGCGCAGGAGCAGGCGGAAACCCTCCATGAGGACGCTGCGGATGCACGGGACAACGCTTCGGATGCGCGAGAAAATGCCTTGAGGGCGAAGGATGCTTGGGGAACGCGGGCGTACGAATCGGAGGCGCGGGCGCATGAGGCAGTGGCGGCGGCATTCGAAGCAGAGGCAGCGGCGTGGGAAGCGGTTGCGGAGGCGTGGGGTGGGGATTAAAGGAGAGGAATGAGCGATGTGATTTCGTTCGCAAAAAATCCAAGCGAAATATAGAAAATTCTTGACAAGCACTGATCAATATAGTGGTGATTTACTATGGAAATAATATTTATCATTCTGGTGATTTATATAATTTTTAAAATCAGAAAGTGGTGGAATGATGATACCGAGGGAAACAATATTTACATTGAGGATGATTCTGAAGATGACGGTGATTATTATGACGATACTTCCTATTATCGAAAATCCAACGATAACAGACCGAAATACGTGGTTCATAAAAAGTCTGATCCGACGGAGAAACAAAAAGATTTTGCCACGCTTTTAGCACGTAAAAAAGGTTTAACGCTTGACAAGGCTGCTCGACTCCGTTTTTCAAGGACTGAACCGGAAGATTTAAACCGGCAGCATTTCGCAGACCTTATTGATTGGCTACTCGATTGAGGGGTTTTCTTAAGAACATCCAATAGACCGGAAAATCCCTGTTCGAAGAGAAACTGAAGCTGCGAAGGCACTTCCAACTGATGGCGGAGAAGCTCGACTGTAGTCCGTCTGAGTTCCGCGGGAAATATCTGGAGCGCTATGAAGGATGGCGCCGTACGCTGGAAAAGCGCATATCCATCGACGCTGGCCTGACCCTGGGCAGGGGCAAAGACGGATTCAGCCCGCCGTTTTGATGGGGGTTACGGTACCCAGCGGGGCTATCGCTACAAACGCTACCCTTGCCCGGGCGCATGCAACCTTAATTTTTTAAGTTCAAAAATTAGCGCCTAAAAAATTAAGGTTCGCCTGTATGCCCCACAGAACACTTCCCCTTTTCCCAGAGAAAATACAGCGTATGCGCAGCGCGTCGCCCGCCAAACAAGCCCGGCGCTCCGCCCCCGAACAAGCCCGCCGCCGGGTAGCCCATTCGCTGCCAATCCCCCGTTACGCCTAAATTTTTTAAGGCGGCAAGGTTATATCCGGGCGGACAGCGTGTCTTAAGGGCTGTTCGCGATCTTTTGGGATTGCGTCCGCCGCCCTCGCGCCGTATATTCCAATAGCGGTCGAGCGGCTCCATACGCCGTTTTTCTCACCTTTTCGCCTATAACGACCATGACGTTGGCCGAAACCATCACATCCGCTATCGTGGCGATGGCCTCGTTGTCCTTGCCCGTCATCCTCGGATTCCTGCTTTACAGCACCCTGCACATCCGCAAGGACCTGAACCGGGAAATCCAAAGCCTCCGCAAAGACATGAACGAGGATATGCAAAACCTTCGGCAGGACATGCATCAGGATATGCAAAGCCTTCGCAAAGACATGCACCAGGATATGCAAAGCCTGCGCAAAGACATGAACGAGGACATGCAAAGCCTCCGGCAGGACATGCATCAGGACATCAGCAGAATCAATGCGCGGCTGGGCCGCATCGAAGGGCGCCTCTTTGGCATCGATACGCCCGCCGCCGGGTAAACCGCCCGCGCTTCGCCGCCCGCCAAACAGGCGCGGCACCCTGGCCCTCGAAAAAGCCCGCCGCCGGGTAAACGCCTGCCCGCCGCCCCAACCCCAATATTTTTCTTGCTTTTTATCCCGATTGCACATATATTACACATGTATTCGCTGATTTTGCGTCCGCCGCTTGCGGCCGTCCCTGCACCCCGCCCCGCTTTCCAGCATCCGCCTTCCGTCGCCCTCCATCCTTTGCCCATTGCCCTCCGCCGCCTGGCGACCCCGCTCCGCCGCTGGCCCAGTATCCTCCACCCGCCACCCCCACCCCTGCCTCCATGTCCATCCGCAAACGCCCGCCGCGCGCTTCGCCCCCGAAGCCGCCTCCCGGTTTGTCTCCTAATGCGTCTCCCCATGCGCCTCCCCACCCGCGCCTGAGTCGTCAGCCCGACGACGATCCGGGCTTTATGGAACTGCCCGTTCGGCAGGGTCGGGGCGCCCGCATCAACCCCCCGAACCGCTTCGAACCCCTGCGCATAGAGGAGGACCCCGCCGCGCTGGACGAAGAAGAATTGCGCCAGACGCCCACGACATATTACGTGGACGCCACCAAAACCCTGCTGTCCCGCAACGACAGCCCGGATATCGGCTTTACGTATAGCCTGAATCCGTACCGGGGCTGCGAACACGGATGCGTGTATTGTTATGCCCGTCCTTCCCACGAATACCTCGGCTTTTCGGCGGGCCTCGACTTCGAAACCCGCATCCTTGTCAAGGAGCGCGCGCCCGAATTGCTCGCGGAGACCTTCCAGAAGAAATCCTGGGAGCCGCAGGTGGTGGCCTTGTCCGGCAATACGGACCCGTACCAGCCGCTCGAACGCCGCCTGGCCCTGACGCGCGGGTGCCTCGAAGTGTTCTTGCGGCACCGCAATCCGGTGGGGATCATCACCAAGAACTATCTCGTGACCCGGGACCTCGACCTGCTGGAGGAGATGGCGCGCTACAATCTGGTCCATGTGGTTCTGTCCATCACGACCTTGCGGGACGATCTGGTGACCACCATGGAGCCGCGCACGTCTCGGCCCGCTCGCCGGTTCAAGGCCATCGAAATGCTGGCGGCGCGCGGCGTCCCGGTTTCCGTGAACGTCGCGCCCATCGTACCCGGCCTGACGGACGAGGAAATGCCCGCCATCCTGAAAGAAGCGGCAAGTCGGGGGGCGTCGGGCGCCGGATACACGATTCTGCGGCTGCCCGGCGCCGTGGAGGACATTTTTACAGATTGGGCGCGCCGCGAATTCCCGGATCGCGCAAACAAAATCATCCGGCGGCTGGCCTTGATGCGCGGCGGCGAACTCACGGATAACCGTTTCGGAAAACGGATGCGCGGAGAGGGGGATTGGGCGGAACTGATCGCCCGCCTTTTCCGCATGGAGCGCAAGCGGTGGGGCCTGAACGCGCCGCGCAACGCCCTCTCCACGCGGCATTTCCGCCGCCTGGCGCATGGGCAGCGGAGCCTGTTCGACGGGGCGTAGATTTCTATTCAGGCAGACTTGTAAATCAGGGGGGGGGTAATAATCAAGTATAATAATGTGAATTTTTAATGAAGTTCAAAGAAGGTTCACGTTTTTGCCGTGCAGCGACCCGAAAGTTAACGTATTATTCATGCAAAGTTCGCGATGGCGTTCGTTGTGGAGACGCACATCGCGGGGAGGTCCATGTCCCCAGGGCCGGTTGCAGTGCATTTCGCGAAAGGTGTTATCGTACTGTTCCAGCGGAGGGAAAGGCTTCCGTCATGTTCACGATATCCACCTGATTAGCGTATAGAACGCAATGACCAGTCCCGTTTTTGTTATCCGCGCAACCACCGCTTTTCTGGCCGTCCTCGCACTGATCGCCGCTCCTGCCGCGCAAGCCCAGACGACCGGCAAAATAGCCGGAACCGTAACCGACGCCTCCAACGGCCAGGGGCTTCCTGGCGTAAACGTGGTCATAGTCGGCACCACCACGGGCGCCGTGACCGATGCGGACGGGGACTACTTCATTATTAATGTGTCCCCGGGCGCATACGATCTCCAGGCGAGCAGCATCGGATTCGCGACGACCACGGTGCAGAACGTGCAGGTGTACGTGGACCAGACCACTACCATCGATTTCGATCTGACCGAGGAAGTCCTGGAAGGCGAGGAGGTGCTCGTGATTGCCGATCGCCCGCTTGTCGAGCGGGACGTTACGGGAAGCGTGCATCGTCTGAACGCGGAGGCGCTTGCTCGTACGCCCATTCAGAACATAGACGATATCCTTGCCCAGCAGGCGGGGGTTTTCAATACGGGATACACCGCATACCTTCGGGGCGGCGTCCAGACCGAGGTTAATTATCAGGTGGATGGAACCTCGCTCAACAGCGGCTTGATTTCGGATAACTGGCAGCGGCTCAATACGACTTCGATTCAGGAAGTGTCGGTGTTGACGGGCGGCTATAACGCGGAATACGGAAACGCCATGTCGGGCGTCGTAAACGTGGTGACCCACGAGCCGAGCGCATTTTCCCGGCATTACGGCGGCGCGCTCAATTATCGCCTCCGCCCGTCGGGCAAGTATCATTGGGGAAGCAATATGTATAGCGAGGACCTCTGGAAATACACCAACTTTGACCTGGGGTACTGGCAGACGCAACTGGAGACGGAGGCCAACCGGAATTCATACGCCGAATATTACCGCCGATTTTACGGCTGGGACGGCGCGCGCGTCCCCACGGCGAACGAGTTGCTGGATACCTATCGGCAGCAGATCACCCCGCCGGACGTGCTTGCGAACTACGCGGAACGCATGCAGCACGAAGTGGAGGGCTCCGTATGGGGTTCGCCCATGGATCATCTGACGTTCCTCGTTTCGGGTCGGTACAAGCGGGGCGTGAATATATTCCCGCAGGCCAACGAGTATAACCCGGAGTACAACATTCAGGCGAAGCTGGGCTACCATTTCAGCCCGGGGAAGAAGCTGACGCTTAATGTGACGAACGGGTGGTATCACAGCAGTACGCTTACCGAAAGCAACTGGAACAACACCACGACCTCGCAGGAAGCGCGCTGGCAGCCCAATGCGGACATACGGGACCCCTATGTCGGGTCGGCGTACGCCCCGTGGGGCGGATACTGGCTTAAAGGGCCGGAAGAGAAAAACTTCAATGTCGGGACGCTGAAGTGGGACCATACCCTGAATTCCCGCACCTTCTACACGGTTGCGCTTTCCTACCTGCGGGACTACACCACGTCGCTGCAGGAATACGACAAACTGAATACGAACACGGAAACGGTGCGATGGGGGGATAGCTGGTTCGACCTGGCGGGCAATTTCCGCCTGGAGGCGCGCCAGATTCAGGTAAACAACTACAGCGACAGCCGGGGCTGGACGGGCAAGGCGGACATTACGAGCCAGTTGCACAAGTCGCACCAGGTCAAGGCGGGCGTCGAGGTCAAGCTCTACGACGTCGATTACCAGCATTACTACATGGAATTCCCGGCCGGGGACGTCTGGCATCTTGACAATGTGTTTGACGGCAACCCCGCGGAAGCCGCCCTCTATGTGCAGGACAAGATGGAATACGAGGGCATCGTGCTGAACGTGGGCATTCGTTTCGACGCCTTCAATGCGCGCACCATGTATTCGCCGAATCTCTACGACCCGCTGCTGTTCCAGACGCATAACGGCGGCGACGGCACGCATCCGAGGAACATTGCGCCGATCTGGCAGGCGCACCGGCCCGGGAAAGACTGGTTTGCCTTCAGGCAGGATTTCCGCGACGCGTTCCCGGATAACTGGGAGGATCTGCAGACGGTGTCCAGCGAATGGAAAATGGCGATTTCGCCCCGGCTTGGCCTGTCGTTCCCCATTACGGAAAACTCCAAGTTGCGCTTTAGTTACGGCCACTTCAACCAGCGTCCCTCCTGGGTTACGCTCATGGGCTTTCCCACCAGCTGGTACGACGCGGCGCCGTACGCCACGGTGCGCATGGACCAGTGGCAAGGGTGGTATGGCCATCCGGGCCTGAGCTACGACCGCACGATTCAGTACGAAATCGGCTTTACGCAAAACTTCTTCGATTTCGCCCGGCTTGACCTGGCCGCCTATTACAAGGATGGAAGTCGTTTGACGCGCTATTCGTACAACGGGACGTATAATCGGGACGGCGGCGGATTTGCGTCCACGGGTTGGGGGGCCGGCAACAGCGCTGGAAGCATCTGGTCGAAAAGCCGGAACATCGCCAACGACGGGCACGACAACATCTTCTATATCAATAACGCGTTCAAGGACATTCGCGGCATTGAAATCGTGGCGGAGAAGCTGTTCACGGGCCGCTGGGCGGCGCGCGCCGCGTTCGATTTCTCCACGACGACGGGCGGGCGGACCGGCTACTCGCAATACCGCGAAGACGGCACGTCGGTGAATCAACCGCACTCCTACGAGGAGACCAAGGGGACGTGGCTGTCCAATTACGTCATGAAAGGCAACGTGAGTTACGTGACGCCGCAGAGCCTGGCGCGCGGCGTACTGGGGGACGTTACCGTGGGCTTGTACCACGAGTACTTCGCGGGCCCGCAGTACACGTACTATCCGGCGGATTACCAGGGCATCCAGACGCCGAACAACAAACGCTGGTTTCCGCACCACCGCACGGACCTGACGTTCAACAAGCAGGTTTCCGTGGGAGGTTTCCGTCCGCGGCTTGGCGTGGAGGTGTTTAACCTCTTCAACTACAAGGACAAGATCCTGCTGAACGGCGACAACCTGGAGCAATGGGAAGAAAACGGAGAACTCCCCAAGATTACGAAATCGGGAGAGGACAATCTCTGGTTCTTCTACAACGCCGTCAGCAACCCGCGCCGCATGATCTATTTCACGGTCGGCCTGAAGTTTTAGGCCGCGCCGCATGGCGGGGCGAAGCGCCGTCCCGCCATGCGGTTTGTTCGCATACCTGTCCGGAACCTGCAAACCAAGTTATCCCCTGTTATGAATGCATTACACACCGTATCGCGTCTTTTTGGCGCCGCCGCAATGGTTTGCACCCTGCTGGTCGGAATCATGCCTGCGCCTGCCGCTGCCCAGGTGTTCGATTTCAAGGACCTGACGCGCGCCAGGCTCTGGGCCCGGCTATGGAACTCGGGCGGCGTGGGACAGCCGACGCTGGGCGGTCAGGAGTACTACAAGTACGATTATCCGGGCCATGCGCTGGGCAGCAACGTGAACGATCATGCCGGGTGGCTCCTTTGGTCCGGGTACATGGCGTGGGCGGACATTGACGGCATCGGGTATCCGTTTCGCGTCATTCTGGCGTACGACCACAACCCGAACTTTATATCTCCGGTCGAAGGCACCCGGCTCATCCAGAACTACAACATGGCGGATCCGTCGCTGAAGGCGGAAGAAATTCTGACCGGCGCGCATCGCATCAACGAGTACGACGTCCGGGTCGATTTTCGGGCGCTCGCCTGGAGTTATCCGGACTACGACGATTTCATCATCCAGGAATACACGTTTACGAACGAAGGCAACAGCCCCATTACGAACTTCCGGTTTGCTCCAACGGGCGCCATGAACATAGCGCTGCCTGTTCGCGGCAGGAGCGACGACGACGTGTACGAATGGGATATCGCGCACGAGGCGTTCTATTTCCGGGACGGCGTGGAGCGGGACGGCGACACGGCCGATCCGGCGCCGCCCCGGCCCTTCGGGCTTACGCGGAGCGACCTCGGCGAACCGGCCGACCTGGACGCGCCCAGCGCCATCAACCACGAATTCCTGGCGCCGCAGTACTTTACGTACTACTGGCTGGACAAGCCGGTCAAGTCCGATCCGTCCGAGCGCGATCACATGAATATCGTGGACAAGTCCAACCTGAATCAGCACTCGAACCGCATTCAGGACGATCCGCTGAACGACAACCCGGAGGTGGACTTCGACACGGATAACTACATCTACCAGTCCCTGACGTACGACCAGCCGTTGCCGCCCGAAACGGAAGACGGCCAGTCCCTCGCCGCCGAGGCGGCCCGCCTTGGGCTTACGACGCGGCCCCGGGGGCGGTACGAATACCATATAGATTACATCTACGAGACGGGTCCCTACGAGATGGCGCCGGGTCAATCCCTGAAATTCGTGATGGTCGTGGCGGCGGGCATGATGGATATGAAGTACGTTGCGGAGGGCGGCCTCGAAAACGAAGCGCGCTTGCCCGAGGGCGGCGTCCGGTTGTGGGAGCATGTGGATGCGGCCAAGGAGTTGTATGATCGCGGCTACGAAGCGCCGGATCCTTCCCCCACGCCAACGAACGGCAACAATTCGCTAACGCTTACGCCTATTCCGCTTGGCGTAAAGGTGCAGTGGCCCGCCATTCCCGACTCGTACCGGGATCCGGACTACAATGTGAACGATGTGGCGGGCTACCGGGTGTACCGCTCGACGCATCGCAACATTGGTCCCTGGACGATGATCGCGGACATTCCCGTCAATGCGGCGGAAATGGAGAACGGGATGGTCACCTTCAACGACAGCGGGCTGGAACTGGGGGTCGGCGTGTATTACACCGTCACCAGCTACGACACGGGACACGATACGCCATGGCCAGGGGATCCGAGCATAACGAGTTTGCCTTCGCTGGAGAGCGGGCAGGTCAACGTCAATGTAGACCCCGTATATCCCCAGGCCAAGCCCAGCGATAACCTCGACGATATTCGGGTATATCCGAA
This sequence comes from Rhodothermales bacterium, assembly GCA_022821845.1. Lineage (GTDB taxonomy): Bacteria > Bacteroidota > Rhodothermia > Rhodothermales > VXPQ01 > VXPQ01. The sequence goes on from JAJECT010000012.1 coordinate 64,957, forward strand.
TCCTTTCTTCCAGCACAGCCAACTGCTCGGGGAGGGCGAGCGGTACCGCATCGAGTTCGTGAATATTCCGGCGCAATGCACCATTCGCATCTATACGCTCGCCGGGGAACTGGTTCGCGTAATCGAGCACACGGACGGCAGCGGCGACGAACCCTGGGGGTCGCGGGCCACTGCGGATTACCAGGTCAACGAGTATTTGCAGCGCGTGGCGCCGGGCATATACCTGTTCCATGTCGAGTCGCATGTTCCAGGGCACGAGGGCGAAAGCAAAGTCGGCAAGTTCGTCATTGTCAAATAATCGCAGCGCGTTTTCGCAACACCCCTTTTACCAGAGGATGATATCATGAAATCGGTTCCTGTCCGGAAGTCTCTCCCCTTGTTGCTTATGGCGCTGTGCATGTTTGGCGCGTTGCCGTCGCAAGCCCAGAACGTGCGTACGGCGGCGGGCATTGATCCGCCTGATTTTCAGCGGACGGCGCAGACAGGTTTCCAGTTTCTGCATCTTCCCACGACGGCCCGCAACGCCGCCATGGCTGGCACACATGTGGCGAGCGGCGACGCTTCGGCGGCGTTCAATAACCCTGCCAACCTGACGGCTATCGACAACATCGACCTTTCGATCAGCCATATCAGTTACATCGCTGATATTCAGTATAACACGGCGGTGGCGGCGAAAAATTTTGGCGTATGGGGCGTATTGGGCGTGCGCGTGGCCTCGCTGGACGCCGGGGATATGGTGCGTACGGAAAATGTGCTGGACGAAGTAGCGAACACGACCAGCCGGAGCGCCGACCTGGGCACGTTTACCGCGGGCAATCTGCTTGTGGGCGTTACCTACGCCCGCGCCATCACGGACCGGCTTTCCGTGGGCGGAAATGTCAGTTACATCCAGGAGAAACTGGCGGAGACGGAGGTGAACAACCTGAGCATCGACTTTGGCGTGTATTTCGAGACGGGGTTCCGCAGCCTGCGCCTTGCGCTGGTGGCCAAGAATATCGGCCCGGACGCCGAATACGTAGGTTTTACGGAGGTTTTCGGGATTCCGCAGAGCGTGCGCATGCCGATCGACTTCCGTTTCGGGGTAGCGTACGATTTTCTGGGTAGCGAGGCCACGCCGGGACAATCCCGGCTCAGCGGCTATCTCGAAGGCGTCCATCCGAACGACGGCCCCGAGCGGGTGCATGCGGCGCTGGAATACGAAGTGCTTGGCATGTTTGCCGCGCGCGGCGGATATCGTATGAACTACGACGAGCAGGGGATTACCGCGGGCGCTGGCGTCAATTTCTCCAACATCGGTTTCAATGGCCGATTCGATTATGCATACGTGGATTACGGCAGGCTTTCGCAAACGCATATCCTGACGCTGGGCATTGGCATCTGACGCGGTTCCCGCGCTGCGGATATGCGCGCCGCGCCATCGGCGGCGCAGGCATTGCCGGATGCGCTTGAGCGACTGCACGAAAGAACATGGGAGCCGTAACAATTGCAGGCAGCTATGTAGTCGCCCTTGTGGTAGATACGGATCGGCTTCCGGTCGCCGAAGAGACGGTCATTGGCTGGAACTACCATGAAACGCATGGCGGGAAAGGCTCCAATATGGCGGTTGCGGCGGCCCGGCTGGGCGCGGACGCGCGTTTCTTTGGAAAAATCGGGCGGGATCGGTATGGAGAGGGTTTTCTTGAATTATTGCGGGAAGAGGGCGTCCGCGAAGACCATGTGCTGTATGCCGAGACGACGCCTACGGCCACGGGATTCATCATATCCTGCACCGACGGGCGCAATATCATCGTCACGGATCGGGGCGCCAACGGGGAGTTCTCTCCCGACGACGTAACGCGGCGCAGCGAAGCGATCACGCAAGCCGACGTGGTTGTTTCTCCCCTTGAAATACGGTTGGACACGGCGTTGGCGGCGGCGTGCGTTGCGCATAGCCACGGCGTACCCGCCATTCTGAATCCCGCCCCCGCCGAGGATTTGCGCAGCCACGACCTGGAATGCGTTTTTGCGCTTACTCCCAATGAAGGAGAAGCGCGCGTTTGCCTGGGTTTGCCGCCGGACGATCCGACCCCGGACGAAGAAATTGCGGTTCGTCTGCACGAACTTGGCGTGGAGCATGTGCTTCTTACGCGCGGCGAAAAGGGTGTCTTGTGGGTTTCCTCCGAAGGCGCGCGCGTGGTTCCGGCCCTGCGCGTCAATGTGCTGGATACGGTAGGCGCCGGGGACGCTTTTAATGCGGGATTTGCGGTTGGGCTGAGCGAGAAGCGCTCAATGACCGAGGCGATCGCGCTGGGCGTAACGACGGCGTCGCTTTCGACCGAGCTCCGCGAAACGATTCTGTCGTACCCGCATCGCGACAAGGTGTCCCGCCGATATGCGGAAGTGTTATCCTCCATTGCCTGAACGCGCCGCTTCAAATTCCCCTCTGGCATGGATCTCGCATCAGGATTTCTGCTTGTTTTGGTCGCCGGCGTATTGCAGGGTACGTTCGTGCTTCCCATGACCCTGACGCGAGACTGGGCGTGGGAGCATATCTGGGCCACATTCTCGTTCTTCGGAATGTTGTTGTTCAATGGCGCGCTGGCGCTGGTTACGCTGGGCGATCTTGCCGCCATTTACGCTGCCGTTCCAGCGCGCGACCTGATGACGCTGGGCGTATTCGGCGCGGGATGGGGCGTCGGGGCGGTGCTTTTCGGCGTGGGCATGGACCGGTTGGGCATGGCGCTGGGCTACCCAATCATCATGGGCCTTATCGCCAGTATGGGGGCGCTGGTTCCATTGCTTGTTTTTTATCCCGGACAGGTGTGGGCGCTGCAAGGCCTGGTTCTTTTGTCGGGAACGGCCCTGGTGCTGTTCGGGATTGCGCTTTCGGCGCGGGCCGGGGCGAAGAACGCAACCGAAAACGCGCCGGAAGCATCTTCAGGTCGTCGCGCTTTCAGGGGGGCGATCATGATTGCGATAGCCGCAGGCCTTTTGTCCAGCCTCCCGAATGTGGGCATTAACTTTGGCGCGCGCATGGTGGACGAAGCCATGGCCGCCGGCGTATCGTCGGTGTTTGCAGGCAACGCCGTCTGGGGCCTTTTTTTCGCGCTGGGGTTTCTTGTGAACTTTGCCTGGTGTCTGTTTCTGATGATTCGGAAGGGTTCCATGGGTGCGTTCGCAGGTCCTGGCGCGGGCCGGAATATTTTGCTCGGCGCAGCCATGGGCGCTATGTGGATCGGCAGTTTTTACGCCTATGGCATGGGGGCGGCGAACCTTGGGGCATGGGGCGCGATTCTTGGTTGGCCCATTTTCATTGCCTTGTCCATTGTCGTGGGCAACCTGTGGGGGCTTTGGCGAGGGGAATGGAAGGAAGCCTCGGCTCGTTCTCGCGCCCTGCTCAACCGTAGCCTGATTATGATGACCATAGCGGTCGTTGTCATAGCCATAAGCCAGGTTTTATAGCCTCTGAATCAGCTTCGCAAGATCATGATGCGTCATACAGCAAGGTTTTTCCTGCCCGCAGCCGCGTTCTGTTGTCTGGCGGCGGGCGTTTTCACCGCCGCGCACCGGGATACCGGCGCCGCATCCAGTATTTATCTGCCGCCCGAAGGCATGGTCGAGATTCCCGACGGCGATTTCCGCATGCAGGTCGAATACCGGTGGCGCGAAGGCTTGACCAACGATACGCTCGTCGTGGATGCGCTTGGACACCGGTATCGCACCACGAGCACGCTGCATCTTCCGGCGTATTATATCGACCGGACGGAAGTCACGAACCGCGATTACAAGGCGTTTATGGACGCCACCGGCTACGAACCTGTCTGGCCCGAAAATTTTCTGAAACACTGGACGGACGGGTCGTACCCGCGCGGCCTGGCCGATCATCCGGTTGTGTGGGTGTCTCTGGAGGACGCCCGGACCTACGCCGAATGGGCGGGCAAACGATTGCCGACGGAGGCAGAGTGGCAGAAGGCGGCCCAGGGAACGGACGGGCGGGCGTGGCCCTGGGGGGGATTGTTCGATCCGCAGAAAGCGAATACCGATTCCGAGGGGACGCTCCCGGTCGGCAGTTATCCGGCGGGCGCAAGCCCGTACGGCGTGCTGGATATGGCCGGCAACGTATGGGAGTGGACCGATTCCTGGCAGACGGACGGGTACCACGAATATTCGTGGCTGCGCGGGGGAAGTTATTTTCATGCGAAGGGCAGCCTATGGTACATGCAGGGCGGCCCCGTAGCGGTGTACCAGCGCACGAAATTCTGGCATATGACGCCCGCCCTCAACCGGACGCCCACGATCGGTTTCCGGTGCGTCCAGGATGTCTCCTGACCCGGCGTCATGCGCCCATCTTCCCCTGTCAACCCTGCCTTGCCCCAGCCTCTCATGCATACCGGAATACGTCCGCCTCGCGTCTTCGTCCTGGCCGGCATACTGCTGTCCCTGTCCCTCGTCGTTCCTCCGACAACGCTGGCGGACGCCGAAATACGCTACATTCCGTCTCGAGAAAACCCGCGGCAGGTGGTTCTGGAAAACGACCATGTGCGTTATGCGCTATCCCTTGATCGCGGCGTGCGCCTGGCGGAACTGGTTGATAAAAGGAATGGTGCAGACCTGCTGGCGGGCAACGCCCCGCTGGCGTTCGTATCGGTGCACCAGCCCTGGCCGTTCAACGACGTGGGGCATGACATATTGACCCTCGAAGAGGTACAGGAGGATGGGCATGTCGGCGTCATAACGCGCCACCGCGCAAGTTACGTGGAGAATACGTTTGTCGTAACGCAGCGGTTCGCGTTGGGCGATGGCGTCGAACTGGCCTGGACGGCCGATGTCAAGAACAACTCCATGGCCGGAGGGAATTACCGCGAGGCCCAGGCCGTAGAAGGATTGATTCGTTTCCCGTTGATGCAGGATATCGCGATAGGCCCGGAGGCGGGAAGGCATTATCTGATTCCGACGCAGGGCCGGTTTTTCTGCATCGATAGCCCGGACGATTTCGTGTTCTACTTTACGCGCGGGACCGATCCGAAAATGCCCATCGACGTGTACAGCGACGAAACGCAAACCGGAATCTATTTTCACCTGCTCGACTCTGTGCTCGAATGGGATTTCGACGACAAGGACGCATACGTCAACCATACGTTTCTGCTGCATCAGGAGCCCCAGGACGAAGCGCGGGTGATGGACGCGCGCATTGCGCCGCACGAAGGCGACTGGCATGAATCGTTTCGGGTTTTCAGGAAATACATCCGCGACAACTTTGATTTTACCTATTACGAGCGCCCCGTGCAGGAGCGATATCGGGAGCGTTTCGTTTCTCACTTCACGTTTCTGTACGGTCGGGACATCTATGATTTCGAGCAGAACCGCTTCCGGATCGACGAATTTCTTGACGAGGGAGAAGCCAACTTCGGAGGCTACGATTACATGCTTCTCTGGCACGATTATCCCCGGATGGGCATTGACGACCGGGATCAGTTCGCGATGTACGAGGACCTGCCGGGAGGGCTGGACGGCGTACGCGAAATGGTGGACCGCGCGCACCTGCGCGACGTGCAGGTTTTCATTCCGTACAAACCATGGGACATCATGCGCAAGGGCCAGAATCATTTTGTGGAGGAGGCGCGCATTGCCGAGGCCATCGGCGCGGATGGCGTATTTCTTGATACGATGCGGGACTCCGACATTGCTTTTCGGGAAGCGCTCGACGCCGTAAACCCGGAGAACGTTTTCGTGAGCGAAGGACGCCCGATCCTGGCGGACGCCGAACTTGTGACGGGGAGCTGGAATCAGCAGGGCGCCGCCACCAACAAGATGCCCAACGTGGATCTGTTTCGCTTCATTATACCCGAGCACAACGTACATAATATAAACCGCAGCGCCCGGGACCGCCGCGAACTGATACTGAATGCCTTGTTCAATGGCACGGGATTCATCGTGTGGGAGGATATTTTCGGGGAAATAAACCGGTATCCATGGGACGAACGGATTATGATCCGTCGCTATAGCCAGATCATTCGCGAGCACAGGGATGGGTACCTGACGGACGCCCCGGAGCCGCTTGTGCCCGCGTTACACCCGGACCTGTTTGTGAATGCGTTTGTGTCTCGCGACAAGGCTGTGTATCCGGCCTACGCGCTCAAGCGTTCCGGCGCGGGACAGCCTTCCCGCATGGATCCCCGGCGGGTCCTCGGGCCCTTCATGGAAGTGGACCACCCGGAAGATTGGCGGTACGTGGACGTATGGAATCATCAGCCCATTCTTTCCCGTCGCGTCGATGGCAAGACGCAGCTCATTATGCCGGAGGAGCTTGCGGACGACATGGCTGTCGTTGTAGGCATGCCCGCCAACCTGCATGTTTCCCTGCAAAGCGATTCCCTGCACGTGGAGGTTCGCCATGCGTTGGAAGAGAGCGTCATTCACATCAATACGGTAGACAACCTGACCATGATGGAAGAGCATCGCCTTGAACTGCCCGGTTCCGGCGGCTCGGTCAGCCTGAACGACCTGGACCTTGATTTTCCCTACAAAGCGCTTGTCAAACTGATGCAGCGCGGCGTAGCGAAGGACGAAGTCGTCGTGGACGTGGGCTGGAAACAGTTCGATGTCGAATCCTATTGAGAAAAGACCGTCTTCCCTCGAAAAAGGCGTAAGCAAGCGTGTATCTGTCCGGCAATCATAAACGCGGCAAGTGGCTTCGGGTCGATTCGGCTCGCATATTGAAACGCCTGTTTTTTTGCGAGCGCGCGCTCATTATTGCGCAGGCAGGTTGGCTTCCGTCCATTGCGTCGTTCGAAGCCAAGACCACGCTGCCTCGCTTGTTATGGGAAGACAGCCTTATTGCAGACCAGTTGCGCGAGCGGATATTCGAACTGAAATTTCCGAGCCGCATTCTGGAAATTGGCGACGATGCGCCGCTTATTGACGTTTTCGAGGCGGCGCTCGACGCTCCGGGGCCGGAAGCGTTCCTGTGGTCTCTGGCGCGCGTATTCAAGCCTGCGCTCCGCGATATCTATCTTGCCTTTGGCGACGAGGCGGACGAACTGTCCCAGGGACCCATACGAAGGCATATTCGCATCGCGGCAGCGGAGAAAGCGGCGCAGGCAGCATGGCTGGACGATGCCGCCGAAGCGATGTTCGCCGAGGCGCCGCAACGCAGGGAGGAAGCCGAGCGATGGACCGAGGCGCTTGCCGACTGGCTCCAGGCTACAGGCGGCGTTTCGTTCGATGCGCCCGCAGCGGCAGACCCTCCCGCACTGCCCGGAAGGCAGCCTTTCCGCCAGACGGACATCCCCGCCCGCGATCCGCAATTTCATCTTACAAGGTACTATTGGCCAGACATCGTCGATTCCTCGTTTGGATATGGAGAGGGGATACGCATGCAGTTGCGCAGCGCCGTAAGCCATGTGAACGAGGTTTGGGCCGTTGAGACCGCAGGGGCCATTCTGCACGCCTTCGCCGACGAACTGGGCTGGGAATACATCCGGGATACGGCCCGATGGACGTATGACGAAGCCCGGCATACCCGTATGGGGTTCCAGCGATTGCGCGACTGGGGATTCGATGTGTCCGATATCCCGCTGGGAAGTTATCTTTATGAAAGTACTGGCGGGCAGGATCCTGCTATGCGCCTGGGGATGTTGCATCATTTCGAGGCCAAGAACATTGGCAAGAAGGCGCAACGCCGGGACGCGTTCGAGACGTACCAGGACCGCGCGAGCCAGCGCGATATGGATTTTGACTGGGCCGACGAAACGATGCACGCGCATTATGGCAAGGTGTGGCTTCAGGCCCTTGCTCAAAAACATCCGGATCGCATCCCGGACATCCCGGCGCTTCGCATGCGTTGCGAGGCGCTGGTTCTGCGGGAAATAGAAGATGCGACGGATTCGGAGAAAGAAGATATACGCGCATTGGCCGAGACCATGATAACCAAAGCCGAAAGTTTACTACATGCTTGAACGGGAACGCCCGCTGACGTTTTCCGCTGAGTATGCCGTACCTGCTTCATGCACTAACTCCCAAACCCATGCTCCCTCGTTTACGCTATCCCAAACGTTCGACAAAGTCCGCCCTCTGGACGATTTCGCTTTGCGCAGGCCTTGCTTTTTTGGCGGGTTTCGTCGTTTTGCAGGGTCCGCCGGAATCCGGCGACGGAGCAGATTTATCGCGCTTCGCCGCCGAGGAGATCCTGCGCAGCGCGTCTCCCGCGCCCGCCGCCACGTTCTCGACGCTGCCTGCGCGGCCCGACGAGACGGAGCTCGTCATCAGGCAGGATGCGGAAGGTTCGAGTCTTTTCATACTCAGAGCGGGAAGCGAGGATACCCTGGTGACGGTGCAGGCCAAGCCGGATCACCGCCCGTTTCTCCATCCCATCCAGGCCCCGGACGGACGCGGCATGTTTACCGAGTACAGCCCGGGCCACCATCCGCACCAGACGGGTCTGTACTGGGGATTTACCCGCGTCAACGGGCGCGATTATTTTCATCATCCCGAAGGAGACTACTGGCGGCGGGTTTCCGTGGATGTGTTGACGCAGCAGGGCGAGCAGGTCAGTTGGAGAACCATCTACGATTTGCTCGATGAAGAAGGAGAAACCGTGCTCACCGAGACGCAGGTCTGGTCCATGATCGAGGAAGACGGGCGATATTTTCTTGATCTCGAATGGAGCGGAGAAGCGAAGACGGATGTGCTGATCGGGGAATTCGACTACGGCGGTCTGTTTCTGCGGATGCCGTGGACCCGGGGCATAGAAGGTTCGGCGGTGAATGCGGCGCGGCAGCGAAACCAGGCCGCCGAAGGCCAGCGCGCCATGTGGCTGGACGTGGGGATGCAGGTCGAAGGACGGGACGACAGGGCGCATGTGGCGATATTCGATCATCCCGACAACAAAGGCTTTCCGCATCCCTGGCGCGTGGATGGGCAACTGGGCGTGGGTCCGGTCCGCGCCCGGCTCGGAGGCTGGATGATCTCGGGAGGCGAGACGGAAAGCATACAGCATCGGCTCATGTTTTACACGGGCACGATGAATAATGCCGAAATCCGGAATCAATGGGAGCGTTACATTGGCATGGAAGGCGAACAGTATTCTGTGGTAGCGCTCTGGGACCTGGCGCAGCGCGAAGGCCGCCAGGCGGAATTTCTGACGCCGGATCGGGCGGTGGACATCATGACGCTGGTTGACGGCTTTAAGGTGAATTCCTGGGCGAACGAGCCGATGATCACGCAGCCGATGGCCTTTGCCTGGGACGATCGCGGACGGCTATGGGTCGCTGAAAATCGCGACTATGAAACCCGCCGGATCGGGTTCTCGAATTCCGGGGACAGCCGCATTCTCATTCTGGAGGACACGGATCGGGATGGCGTGGCGGATAGCCGCAAGGTGTTTCTGGAAGGCATACCGTTTCCGTCGGCGCTCGCGGTCGGGTTCGGCGGGGTGTATCTTGGCGCGCCGCCCCATCTCTTGTTCATTCCGGATCGCGATGGAGACGATGTGGCCGACGTGGACGATATCGAAATTCTTCTTACGGGCTGGGGCATCCGGGATCGCCACGAGGTGCTCAACAGCTTTCACTGGGGGCCGGACGGCTGGCTCTATGGGCTGGAGGGGTTCGCCACCCCCTCCAGGGTGCACAAGCCCGTTCCCGGAGAGCAGGTCTACAAGCAGGGCGACCCCTTCCCCGAAGATATTCTTGAGGGAGAGGGCGTCGACATAGACGGGGGCGTATGGCGGTACCACCCCACGAAGGATCGGTTCGAGGTGGTTGCGCATGGTTTCAGCAATCCCTGGGGCATTGATTACGACGCCAAGGGCGAGTTCTTCATCACGGCCTGTGTGATTCCGCATGTATTCCATGTCATCCAGGGCGGCATTTTTCATCGCCAGGGCGGGCAGCATTTCAATCCGTACGTCTACAGCGATATTCGCACCATCGCCGAGCACCGCCATCGATCGGCGCACGGAGGCGCCCGGGTATACCAGTCGGATGCTTTCCCGGAAGAGCAGCAGGGACGGTTGTTCATGGCGAACATTCACGAACATGCGGTGCTATCGGATATCCTTACGCCCAGGGGATCGGGATATGTGGCGACGGAGGGCGAAGACTTCATGCTGGCCAACAATGCGCAGTGGGTCGGTTTCAGCATGGAAGTGGGTCCCGGGGGAGACCTGTACGTACTGGATTGGCATGACGGGGCCATCTGCGGCAACGATGTGCTGGACAAGGATACGGGGCGGATATTCCGAATTGCTCCTGAAACTTCGCTCGCGGAGGACTGGGAAGGGCGCTACGACGATCTCCGAAACTTGTCCGACGCGCAGTTGGCTGCGCTGCAAACAAGCGTAAGCGACTGGCATTCGCGCCGCGCGCGGGTCATTTTACAGTACCGCGCCACGCAACGTCCCATCGACGCCGAGGCGCAGCAGGCGCTTCGCGCGCAGTTTGACGCCCACGAGAATCCGGACTATCGCCTGCGGGGGATGTGGTCCTTGCATGTCGCCGGGTTGCTCGCCGGGGAACGCCTGATGGAGGCGCTGACCGACGAGGACGAATACGTGCGCGCGTGGGCCATACAGTTGCTTGTGGAGGATATGGATGCCAGTGAAGCTGCGCTGGAGCAATTCGCGCATATGGCGGAGATGGATCCGGCTCCTGTAGTGCGCAAGTATCTGGCCTCCGCCTTGCAGCGAATGCCTCATGAAAACCGGTGGGCTATTGCCGAGGCCCTGGTGGGGCGTGCGGAAGACGCCGACGACCACAACATTCCCAAAATGATCTGGTTCGGGGTAGAGCCGCTGGTCCCGGAAGACCCGGATCGCGCGCTGGCGCTTGCCGCCGAGAGCAGCCTTCCGCTGGTGACCACCTTCATTGCCCGTCGCGCCGTGGACGCGGAGAGGCTCGAACCGCTGGTCGAAGCGCTTGTCCGCTATGGCGACGTACGCAAGGCGTTGCTGCAAGGCATGCGGGATGGCCTGGAAGGGTACGGCGACATCGCCGCGCCGCCCGGATGGGATGCGCTCTACGACATGCTCCGGGAAGACGAGGAAATGGCGCCGCTGGCCCTGGAGATTGCGCAGATTTTCGGGGATTCGGACGCTGGCGACGCGCTGCTTGCTGCGCTCCGGGACGAAACCATGGATATGGATGTCCGCCGCGGCGCCCTGAACAGCCTGATCGAGACGCAGCACGCCGGGCTTGTCGCCGAGCTTCCGGTCCTGATGAAAGACCCTGACTTTCGGGTCGATGCGATTCGGGCGGTGGCGGTTTTCGACGAGGAAAGCCTTGGGGTCGTTTTGATGAAAGCCTACCCCGCGTTCAATTCGATGGAGCAACGCGCGACGCTGGAGACGCTGGCGTCGCGCCCCACGTATGGCTGGATGCTCACCGAGGCCATCCAGTCCGGCGCCATTGCGCGGGAGGAAGTGCCTGCGTACGTCGCCCGGCAATTGCGCCGCGTGGTGGGGAGCGGATTCGTGGAAGTATGGGGTCCAATAGACGACGGCCCCTCGGACGACGACGAAGCGTTCGCGGCCTATCGCAAGTTGCTTACCCCGGAAGCGATCGCTGCCGCCGACCCGTCCCGGGGACGTTTGCTGTACGACCGGGTTTGCGCCGCATGCCATGTGATGTACGATGTCGGGGGGCTGATAGGCCCCGACCTCACCGGGTCGAACCGGACCGACATCGAGTACATTCTTTCGAATGTGCTGACCCCCAGCGCGGACATCCAGGACGACTATCGCATGACGATCGTGACCATGCGCGACGGCCAGACCCTGATCGGCAACGTTTCCAACGAAACGGAGCGGCAGTTGACGTTGCGCATTGTCGGGCGGGGGGATGTGGCGCTTGAGAAGTCCGGGATCCAGTCGCGGGAAGTGTCCGCCAATTCGCTCATGCCGGAAGGCCTCTTCCGCGCCCTGACCGACGAACAAGTGCTGGATATCGTGTCCTATTTGCACGCCAGCGAGCAAGTCGCGCCCCCCGGAGAGTAAAAAGAAGCGTAAAAACGACGGTTTTTCGTTCCTGCGCGCCCTTATTTCGCGTTTCGCGCTTGCGCAATTGCCTTTTTGGAAGTATGTTTCGTTTATTACGGGCGGGCCGCTTTTGAGAAGCCAGCGCTTTTCAGGGGGCGGCGCCTGTTTCGAAACACCTTCAACACGTACTTAGCCTAAAGTCATACCTCTACGCACATGGCCTACGCACACACAAATTCCAAGGGAACGACCTATTACCTCCACAGCAAGCAGACCACGCTGAAGAACGGTCGCGAACAGACCATTTACTACTTTGGCAAGCAGGTGAAAGAGGGCGCTCTTGACGCCGTTCCCGCAGACCGCGAGGTCGCCGAGACGTCCAACGGCTTGCCCGTCCTGAAGAAAAGGAAGTAAGGCGCGCCGCCCCGCCGGTTAGCGTCAATCCATGGCAGGGAGCGCGGCGATCCGCGTTCCCTGCTGGATTATTTTATCCCTGTCTCAGTGCGCGGCCGGGCGTGTAGCGTTCCAGCCGTTCCCGGGCGCCAGCCATGTCGTCCCGAAACGCATCTTCCAGTTCCATGCGGTCCCGGACCGCCCGGCAGGCGTGTATGACCGTCGAATGGTCGCGTCCGCCGAAACGGTTCCCGATGCTTTTCAGGGAATGCGAGGTGAGTTCCTTGCAAAAGTACATGGCGAGATGGCGGGCGGTTACGGCCTCGCGCTTGCGCGTCTTTGCGGAGAGCAAGTCGGGTTCGATCCCGTAAAACTGGGCCACGCACCGCTGGATGTCCTCGATTTCGAGGCGCACCCGGCAATCCTCCATCAAGTCCCGGAGGATGCCCTTCGCCGTGTTGACGTCCATGTCCTGCCGGTGATGCGCAACGTAGGCGCACAACTTGTTCAGCGCGCCTTCGAGTTGCCGGATGTTGGCGCGGATCCGCTCCGCCACGAATTCCAGCACCTCCGTCCGCAGGGATACGCCCATCTTTACCGCCTTGTGCTGCAGAATCGCAATGCGCGTTTCCAGTTCGGGCGGCTGAATGTCCGCGGAAAGTCCCCATTGAAAGCGCGACAGGAGGCGCTCCTGGATTCCGGTGATGGCGGACGGCGGACGGTCGGCGCACAGGATGATTTTCTTCCCCCGTTGATGGAGTTCGTTGAAGATGTGGAAGAACTCCTCCTGCGTTTTCTCCTTGCCGCCGAGAAACTGTACGTCGTCCACGATCAGCAAGTCTATTTGCCGGTAGAAGTTGGAGAAACAGTGGACCCGGTTCTCCTGAATCGAGTGGATGAACTGGGACGTGAACTGCTCGCCGGATACGTAATGGACGCGCAGGTTCCTGTTTTTTTGCAGGGCGTAGTTCCCGATCGCCTGTACGAGGTGGGTTTTGCCGAGCCCGGTGTCTCCGTAGATCGTGAACGGATTGTACCCGGTGCCTTTCGGGTCTTCGGCGATGGCGACCGCGCCTCCGCGGGCGAACCGGTTGGAATGGCCCTCAATGAACGAATCGAACGTGTACTCCGGCTTGAGCGACGTATTCCGGATGGGCGCTATGGGCGGAGCGGGGCGTCCTGACGGCGCGGGCGCGGCGGGCCAGGCGCGGGGCAGGTATTCCCTGTTTTGCCGCACAGGTTCGAGCGGCAAGACGGCCGGTTCGTCCGGGTCCTCGTCCGCCGCGACATCCGGGGCGATCTCGTAGGCGACGTTGGTCTGCCGCCCGATGACTTCTGCGGCGGTTTTCCTGACGACCGTCGCATAATGAGATTCCAGCCATTCGGTGTGGAAGGCGTTGGGGACAGCCAAACGAAGCCGCGCAGTCTCCTGGTTTTCCTCCAGATTGATCAAGCGGATCGGAGCAAACCAGGTGCGAAAGGACTGCTTGGATATTTGGTTGGAAATTTGAGTGAGACAGGTTTCCCACGTTTTTTCGGCGGTGGCGGAAGGCATGTACTATATCAAGAGGGTGGCGGTTCGAGGCAAGAACCGGTGGGGGTAAGGCAGAACATGGAGGCCCATTTCGTTACAAGACATTTTATGCTTGCCCGCCACGGATTGCAAGTACAATTCGTTACAATTTTCTAACAAAGAATACACGGCCAAAAAGACTTGTCCACGAGTTATCCACATTTGCATGTGAGGCTGTTCGCAGGCGCCTGTTTTCGTTCGGTTTGGCCGAAGCGCTTTGCGCGCCGTGCGTTCCATGCCCGTTCGCTTGCCCCTTTCCGCAGTTTAATTTTTTATTATAAATAATTAAAAATAATATATTTATACAATAAAATGAAATTTCGCTTCCTGACCGGCGCGCGCTGGCCGCCGGACCAGGGCTTTTTGCCGCCCACAGGGGCCGCTTGCTCGAAAGGAACCGCTTGCGCAGCCGTTAAATCCAGTTTTTTCACATAAGTACGCCCCTGCGCCGGGTTGCTCTGGAGCGGCTTCCCGGTACAGGGGCGTACGGCCTTGCGGCAGGGGAGGAAAGACGCGCGCCGGGCTATGCGCTTGCCTCGGCGGCTATGGGCGTAACGGCGGATACGTCTTCTTCGCCGGTGCGGATGCGGTAGATTTTTTCTACCGGAAGCACGAAGACTTTTCCGTCGCCCACTTCGCCCGTCCGCGCTGCGGCGACCAGGGTTTCGATGGCTGTGTCGAGCACCGGATCCGAGACGCCGATGTCCAGCATGATTTTCTCGGTGAGCTCTTTTTTGGCCGTGGTGCCCCGGTAGGTTTCCACGATTTCCGTTTCGCCGCCGTGGCCGCGAACGCGCGTAACCGTAAGGCCGGTGATTTCCGCCTGGAACAACGCGGTGAGCACGTCGGTGAGTTTTTCGGGCCGAATGATTGCTCTGACTAATTTCATGGCAAGTACCTCAAAGGGTAGATGATGAATGATAAGGGTGTGGGGGTGGCTATGCCGCGGAAGACCGCGCGTCCTCGTCGAGGAGCAGCACGATGCCTTCGCCGTCGGAGTAGGCTTCTTCGCCGTGGCTCACGATATCCAGGCCCATGCCTTCGTGCGGAATGCCCGGACGCAGCGAGGTGACGAGGCCTACTACCTTGAGGATAACGAACGTAACCAGGCCGCTGTACGCCATGACGGCGACTATGGAAAGGGCCTGGATGCCCAACTGGCCCGGATTGCCGAACAGGAGCCCGTCTGATCCGCCGTTCCATGCGCTTTCTGCGAATACGCCCGTAAGCAGGGCGCCCATGATGCCGCCAAGCCCGTGCGCGGCGAATACGTCAAGGGAATCGTCCAGCCGCGTACGCGCCCGCCATTGAATGGCGAAATAGCACGGCAAGGCCGTAATGGCGCCGATCAAGACCGACGAGATCGGCGAAACGAATCCGGCGGCGGGCGTGACGGCCACCAGGCCCACCACGATGGCGGTTGCGGCGCCTACAGCCGTAACCTTGCCGGTCCGGCCTATGTCAAGGATGGTCCACATGGTAAGCGTGGCTGCGGGCGCCAGCATGGTGTTTACCAGCGCGAGCGCCGCGATGCCGTCCGCGGCAAGGGCGCTGCCCCCATTGAACCCGAACCAGCCGAACCAGAGGAGTCCAGCGCCCAGCAGGACGAAAGGCACGTTATGCGGTATGATGGCTTGTCTGCCGTAATCCTTGCGCGCGCCCAGCACGAGCGCCGCCACCACGGCCGCTACGCCTGCGTTGATGTGCACCACGGCGCCGCCTGCGAAGTCGAGTGCGCCCAAATCCCCCAACCAGGCGTTTCCGCTCCATACCCAGTGACACACCGGGGCGTAGACGAGCAGGCCCCACAGCGAGATGAAGATCAGATACGCCTTGAAACGCATCCGCTCCACCACGGCGCCGGAAATCAGCGCGGCGGTAATGATGAAGAACGTGCCCTGGAACGCCATAAAGAGCAGGGAGGGAATGCTGCCGTCGGCTTCCAGGCCCACGCCGCTGAGGAAAGCCATCGAGAAGTCCCCGATCCATTTGTTGCCGTCCCCGAAGGCCAGCGAATAGCCGAACACGGCCCAGAGCACGCCCGCCACCCCAAGCGAAATAAAGCTCATCATCATGGTGTTGAGCGTGTTTTTGGAGCGAACGAGCCCGCCGTAGAAGAAGGCGAGGGCCGGCGTCATCAACAGAACAAGGGCGGTGGAGATGAGCATCCACGCCGTATCGGCGCCGGACAGCGCGGATTCCGCAGCGGCGTCCTGGGCGAACGCGGGTTCGGCCAGGGCAAGGGCGGGAAGCGCAAGGAGGCAAAGGAGAAAGCGCATGACGAAGGTCGTTTTTGTTAAAAAATTAGGTTTTTTACTGCTAACACGGAAAAAAATAATACAAATTATCCTTTTTATCAACTTTTTTAAGATTTTTTAGGCCAATAGGGCTGTTTTTGTTAAATATTCATTCAATTCCGAGATTTTTTGGCCTGGATCGGGCGGATTCTTCGGATTGCGGCAGCCCGCGGAGGGGAAAGTCCGGGACAGCAAGGCCGCGCTTTCGGGCTGGCGGCGGGCCTTGCGCATGGCCTTGCGCCGGGTTGGGCCCGGCGCAAGGGCATAAAAAAACCCTGTCGGCGCCGGGATACGGCCCGCCGCCGACAGGGAAAGGGAAACAGCGCAATAAGCGAGGAGAAAAGGCGTTATTCCATGCCCTTGTAGACGATGCGCCAGATGCGGCCTTTCATCGAATCCGCTACGTACAGGGAGCCGTGCGGGCCGAACGCCAGCCCCATCGGGCGGTATGCGGCGTCGCCGGGCGAGGCGAGGGTCTCCGCTCCCTTGAATCCGTCGGCGAAGGGTTCCCAGTCGCCGGTCGGCTCGCCGGAGGCGTCCATGGGGACGAAGGCCACCATATATCCCTGCTGGGGAAGCGGCGCCCGGTTCCAGGAACCATGAAACGCAATGAAGGCGCCGTTCCCGTACTGCGCCGGGAAGTGGTCCTGCGTGTTGAAGACCAGGTCGTTGGGGGCGTAATGGCCGGGGAAAGCCGCCACCGGGTCGCCCGTCTCGGCGCACCGCCCGACGTCCATGCCATCGCCGCCGTATTCGGGCGAGAGGACTTTGGCCCCCTGCTGGTGATCGTAGTAGCAATACGGCCAGCCGAAATCCGACCCGTCGTAGAGGCGAAACATTTCCTCGGCGGGCAGTTCGGCGTTTTGCTCGTCCGTATAGTGATCCGGCCACAGCGTGTTCAACTGGTCGCGGCCATGCTGTACGACGTATATGTCGCCGGCGCCGGGGTGCCACGCCATCGCCAGGCCATTGCGTATGCCCGTCGAGAAATGATGTCCGTCCGCTTCCTGGGTCTGGGCGGTCGCCATCGCGTCGAACTGCCATACGCCGCTCTGGCGTTCAAGTTGGGAGCAGGGATCCTCCCCCGGCGAGCCGGGCGTGCGCATGGATTCCTGGCATGCGTTCGACGGCGCGCCCACATTGACGTACAGACGCCCGTCGTCGTCGAACGCGATCGCCTTGGAGGCGTGCTGTCCCTGCGCCACGAAATCCCCCACGACGAGTTCAGGGTCGCCGGAGGGTGCGAGGGCGTCGCCCTCGAAGGCGAACCGGTGGACCGACGTATCCGTCGTGGCGTACAGATAGCCGTCGTAGCGTTCGAGCCCCGTCCCGGCGACGTTGCCGAAACTGTGCATGGAATCTGCCTTGCCGTCCTGGTCCGTATCGCGGAGCGCCGTAATGCCGCCGCCATCGTCCGGAAGCTGCCGGTGTATGACGTAGATGTCCTCGTCCGCATCCACGACGATATGCCGGATGCGTCCTACATTGTCCGCCACGACCCCTGCGCAGAAGCCTTCGGGAAGGACCAGGCCTCCGTTATCTTCGTCGCATACGGAGGCCATGGTGGCGGCGCCCGACAGGGGCGGGGGATCGTTTCCTTCGGACAGGCTCCAGCCCGCGATAACGAGCAGGGGAAGCGCGGCGGGCAGCAATAGTTTCGTGAGGCGGCGGGTATTCATGATGTTTTCGGTTGGGGTGGACGGTTTGGAAATAGCGTATCGCCTATCGTTTCAAAATAGCGTTTGGGCGGGATTGTTGCCACTGCGTTTGCGTCTCGCCGATTACCATGCGGGCGCCCAGGAGGGGTCTACCATGCGTTTTCCGCAGGCGAGGGCCTCGATTCGCTGCATTTCCCCGGCGTCCAGCGAAAAATCGAACACCTCGAAATTTTGCCGGCGGTATTTGGAACGGGCCGCTTTCGGGATGGCCGCCACGCGGTCGAGTTGAAGCAGCCAGCGCAACGCCACTTGCGCGGGCGTCTTGTCGTGCGCCACGCCAATGTCTTGCAGCGTTTTGTCTTGCAGTACGTCGCCGCGGGCAAGCGGACTGTAGGCCGTAAGCAAAGCGTCGCATTCCTGCGACAGGGCGCGCAACGCATGTTGACTCAGGTAGGGATGGAATTCCACCTGATTGCAGAAAATGGGCGCGTGCGCAGCGGCCCGTCGCATCAGGGCAGGCGGGAAATTGCTGACGCCGATATGCCGTACC
Source organism: Rhodothermales bacterium (assembly GCA_022821845.1). Lineage (GTDB taxonomy): Bacteria > Bacteroidota > Rhodothermia > Rhodothermales > VXPQ01 > VXPQ01. The sequence goes on from JAJECT010000012.1 coordinate 83,381, forward strand.
GCCCCCGCCTCCTGCAAGGTTTGCATCTCGTCGAGGCATGTCTCCAGTTGCAGGTTGGGCGTTGGCCAGTGAATGAGCAGCAGATCGACATAGGGCGTATTCAGTTTCGACAGGCTTTTCCTTGCGGCCGGGGCGATTTGGCCCGGCGCGAGCGCGTCCATCCAGATTTTCGTGGTCAGGAAAATGTCCTCGCGCGCTATGCCCGCGTCGCGCAGTCCTTGTCCGGTTTCTTTTTCGTTGCCGTAGGCGACCGCCGTGTCGATGTGCCGGTATCCGATTTCGAGGGCTTCGGCCACGCCGCGCCGGCAGGCTTTCCCCGTAAGGAGGTAGGTGCCCAGCCCCAGCGCGGGCACGTCCGCGCCCTGAATGGTTTTCAAAATCATGGGTTAAAAGGGTACGCTTGCGCGGCTTAAGGGTAGTTGATTCAGTCCTCAAAGAGCGGTTTGCGAGGCGCGCGCCGTTTCCGTTGGTTAAGGCGGCTTAATACTTTGGCAGGGAGGGATCGATTTCGTCGCTCCAGGCCAGCACGCCGCCCTTCAGGTTCGAGGCGCGTTCGAATCCGCGCGCGCGCATCAGCTGCACCGCTTGCGAAGAGCGCCCGCCCGAGCGGCAGTGCACCACGATGTCCTCCTGCTTGCGGTCCGCCAGTTCGTCCAGCCGTTCCGGGAGTTCGTCCAGCGGAATAAGCGTGCCGCCGAGGTTGGCGATATCGTATTCCTGCGGCTTGCGCACGTCCAGAATAAAGGGGCGGTCCCCTTGGTCGATTCTGTCTTTCAGTTCGCGTACGGTGATTTCGGGGAGGGATGCTTGTTGCGTCATGGCGTGGCCGTTTGGTTGGGTTGGAATGCCGCAGAAGGCTTGATAATCGATGAGTTCGGTCTGGGAAGGATGGTCGCCGCATACCGGGCACGCCGGGTTGCGCCGGACGCGCAGTTCCCGGAAGCGCATGCCCAGCGCGTCGATGAGCAGCAGGCGCCCGACGAGCGGCTCGCCCACGCCGGTAAGCATTTTGATTACTTCCGTGGCCTGCGCCATGCCCGCCAGCCCCGGGAGGACGCCCAGCACGCCCCCTTCCGCGCAGGAGGGGACCAGTCCGGGCGGCGGCGGCTCTTCGTACAGGCACCGATAGCACGGCCCACCCGGCGCGCCGAACACAGACACTTGCGCTTCGAACCGAAAAACAGAGGCGTAGACGTTCGGAATGCCCAGCATCACGCACGCGTCGTTGACCAGGTAGCGCGTAGGGAAGTTATCCGTTCCGTCCGCCACGAGGTCGAATCCCGAAAAAATGTCCAGCGCATTTTCGCTTGTCAGCGCGGCGTCGAAGGTTTCCACTTCGACGAACGGATTCGCGTCGCGGATCGTTTCGCGGGCCGCCGCCAGCTTTTTCCGCCCCACGTCCTTCGTTCCGTACAGAATCTGCCGTTGCAGGTTGCTTTCGTCCACCACGTCGTAGTCTACGAGGCCGATTTTGCCTACCCCGGCGGCAGCAAGGTACAGGGCCAGCGGGGAGCCCAGTCCGCCCGCGCCCACGACCAGCACGGAAGACGCCTTGAGTTTTCGCTGGCCCGCCATTCCGAACTCGGGCAGGGTCAGGTGCCTGCCGTATCGCGTGATTTCTTGCGGACTCAGGGCGCCCAACAGGCAGGCGTCGCCGCCGGTCCCGCCGGCCACGGACGGCACGATGGAGAGTTCGTCCGCCGGGTCCAGCGCGGTTTTCTCGCGATCCAGATACCGGATATCCTCTTCGTTGCGATAAATATTGACGAATTGCCGGAGTTTGCCGGTTTCTCCAAAGAGGTGTTTCTCTATGGCCGGGTGTTTGCGGACCAGACCCGCCAACACTTCCTCGACGGTTGCGCCTTCGATATCTACGGCGCGCTCGTCGTTGGCGTACGCGCGCAGCGGGGCGGGAATATAAATGCGGGCCATTCCGGGTCAGGATGTTTCCAGGGCGGATTGTACGATTATTTCCTCCGGCAGAAACCGCGAGCGGTCTTCGGCGAGCGACCATGCGGACAGGTCGGCGGCTTTTCCGTTTTCCACCGACGCGATCACGTACGCGTATCCGGGGAAGGTCGCCAGTTCCAGGTCCGTTTGGGAAGGAATCGCGGGATGGTCCGGGTGCGAGTGATAAACGCCCACGATGTCCAGATTATCCTTTCGGGCGGCCCGCTCCGCCGCGAGGTAGTCCTCGGGCGCAATGACATACCGGTCTTCTCGCCGGTTCGGGTTGCGGTTTACGGCGCGGCGCGCATACGCCACGTCGTTTCCGTCCGCGCCGCGCCGTCCGATCAGAAAGCCGCAGCATTCCTCCGGATACGTCGCTTCGCCGTGTCGGCGAATATGGGCGAGTACGTCCGCTCGCGTTTGCATGGCGGGAATATGTCTAAGTGTGCCCGGGACTGGATTCGAACCAGCACGTCCTTTCGAACGCTGCCCCCTCAAGACAGTGCGTCTACCAATTCCGCCACCCGGGCATGAACTTGCTCAGCGTATCCTTCGATGGAAATGCGCATGGACGCCCGCCGCCCTTGCAGGAACGGCTCCGGCGCCATGGCGCTATCCATTATGTAGTATGCGTGATCCCGGCAGGAATCGAACCTGCGACCCACTGATTAAAAGTCAGTTGCTCTACCAACTGAGCTACGGGACCATGCCATGCCGCGTCAACCTGCGTACTCCGATGGCGCCGCCTCGAAATATACAAACTTTTTCCGCCGTGTATAACGCGCCCGATATACGCTATCCGCCGCAAAAAGATGCAAGGGGGATCCTGATCCTTAATCGGCGCGTCCGACGTCTCGCCACAGGTCGGCCATCGGTTTGCGCAGCAACAGGACGCCCTCCATCAGGCGGCGGTCAAAGTTAATGAATCCGTGGGCCAAATAAATTTCTTCGGGCGAACAGTCGTACAGCAGTTTGAATTCCTGGTCTCCCTTGCGTCGATCCGCGCTGACGATCGCGCCTGCGAGTCCGGTCCGGGCCGTGCCGCGAAAAAGGTCGAGGTTTTCCCTGTCCGTGCCGAGGGCGCCGTTCACGTACCCGTAGTCCATTGGATAGATAATGGCGGGATGCGCCGGGTGCCGCGTTCCGTACGGGCGGTCTATGGTGACGCCGCGGCTGCGAATCAGCTGTTCCCAGCGCGCCCAGTCGATTTTGCGCCGGGCCAGTTCCGTAAGCCGATCCGTCGTTTCCATGAACGCGAGGCGGTATAATCCGTCTTTGGGCGGGGAATGCGGGTTTCGCGCCCGGGTCCCCGCCTATTCGGGCGTTTCGTCCGATACGATCTCAATGTGCAGCGCCTCCAGTTGCTTCGCGTCGACCGTGTCCGGGGACTGCACCATCAACTCCTGCGCGCTCTGCGTTTTCGGGAAGGCGATGACGTCCCGGATGTTGTGCGTGCCCGCCAGCGCCATGACGATCCGGTCCAGACCGAAGGCAATGCCGCCATGTGGCGGCGCGCCGTAGCGAAACGCGTCCAGCAGGAAACCGAATCGCCGCTCGGCTTCTTCCTCGTCGATGCCCAGCAAGCGAAACATGCGGCGCTGCATATCGCTCGAATGAATCCGGATCGACCCGCCGCCCAGTTCCACGCCGTTGAGCGTCATGTCGTACGCCCGCGCCCGCACCCCGCCCGGATTCGTGTCCAGCGCCGCCGCGTCGTCGGGGTGGGGGGCCGTGAACGGGTGGTGCATGGCCGTAAATCGCCCGCCGTCCGCATCCCGTTCGAGGAGCGGAAATTCCGTTACCCATACGAACCGCCATGCTTCGCCCTGCGGCGGAATCAGGCCGGTTGCGTTCGCCATGTGCACGCGCAACTTGCCCATATGCGTAAAAATCTCCGGGTCCGGCCCCGCCAGCGCGAGCACAAGGTCCCCGGGCCGGGCGCCCACCGCTTCTATGCACGCGTCCACGTATTCCCGGGCGATCACATGTTCCTTCACCGAGGAATATCTTTCCGAGCCGTCCGACGGCAGTTTGAAGTAAATCAGCCCGCCCACGCCGATTTTGCGGCGGACGATGTCCTTGTCGAGGCGGTCCATCTGGCTGCGCGTCCAGTCTCCCTGCCCCCTCGCCACGATCGCCACGATGCGCCCGCCCCCCGCCAGAATGCGGTCGAAAACCCGGAACCCGGAACCTTCGAACGCCTTGCTTACATCCTGTATTTCCATGCCGAAGCGCAGGTCGGGTTTGTCCGAACCGTATCGCTCGATGGCCTCGCGCCAGGTCAGACGCGGGAACGGCGCGGGCAAATCGACGCCCTTCGCGTCTTTCCAGATGGCCTGCATGAGCCCTTCGAACGTGGCGTAAATTTGCTCCTCGTCGGGGAAACTCATCTCTACGTCGATCTGCGTGAATTCGGGCTGCCGGTCCGCCCGCAGGTCTTCGTCCCGGAAGCACTTGACGATCTGGAAATACCGATCCAGCCCGGAGATCATCAGAATCTGCTTGTAGGTCTGGGGCGATTGCGGGAGCGCGTAAAATTGTCCCGGATGCACGCGGCTCGGCACCAGATAATCCCGTGCGCCCTCCGGCGTCGATTTCATGAGCACGGGGGTTTCCACTTCCACGAAGCCGTTCCGGTCAAAGTATTCGCGTATGGCCCGATACGTTTTGTGGCGCAGGATCAGGATGTCCTGGAGTTCGGGCCGCCGCAGGTCCAGGTACCGGTAGCGCAGGCGCAGGTCTTCGTTCGCCGTTCGCCGTTTTTCTTCGTGCGCCGATACGGCGAAGGGGACCGGTTCGGCGCTGTTGAGCACGACCAGGTCCTGCACCCGCACCTCGATTTCTCCGGTCGGAAGCTTCGGGTTAATGGTTTCCTGCGTTCGTTCGCCCACGATGCCTCGTACGGAAACCACATATTCGTTGCGCACCAGATCGGCGCGTTCGTACGCCGCTTTTTCGTCCTGGGGGGAACACACGACCTGGGTTAGCCCGTACCGATCCCGCAGGTCCAGGAAGATTACGCCGCCCAGGTCGCGACGGGTGTCCACCCATCCCTTGAGCACGACTTCCTTGCCGACGTGTTCGGCGCGAAGTTCGCCGCAGGTGTGCGTACGGATCGGGTGCAGGTCTTTGTCGTTCGCCGGCATGGGGAAATGTCGGGTGGTTACGGAATGGATGCAAGATAAACGGTTCGGTGCGGCGCCCTTGGACGAAGCAGCGGCGCATGCGTTCGCAGATCGGGCGGCACAAGAGCAAGATCGGGCGTAAATTACGCATCAGGACGATGGGATACCCTGATGGAACCGCGGCTTGCGTTGGCAGCCGGGCGATACGCCCCGGATTTTTGACGGCATTTTCCGAAAAATTTCATGCTGGCCCTTTTTGAAAACCCCTACATCCTCGCCATACTTGGCTATTTGCTTGCCCTGGTCGGGGTCGGATATTACAAGAGCCGGGTCGTAAAGACGGGCGAGGATTTCATGGTGGCGGGCCGTACGCTGCCCTGGTGGGTGCTGGTGGGCACGCTGCTCGCCACCTGGATGGGAAGCGGCTCGCTGTTCGCCAACGCGGGCCTGGGGTATCGCAACGGCATGGCGGGGCTGTGGACCAGCGCGGGCGCCTGGGCCGGCATCGCGCTCATTTATTTTATTGCGCGGCGCATTCGTCATTTCGGGAAGGTAACCGTGCCCGACATTTTCGAGGCCCGGTACGGACGGGTTTCCAGCGTACTGGCGACCATCGCCACCGTCATTGCCTACCTCACCATCGTTTCGTACCAGTTCCGGGGGGGCGGCAACGTACTGCATTATATTACGGACGGCGCGATTTCCGTGCAGGGGGGCATTGTGATTACGGCGGTTTTCGCCATTGCCTATACGGCGCTGGCCGGGATGTTGTCGGTCGTGTACACGGACGTTGTGAATGGCGTGCTTATGGTGCTGGGGGTGCTTGCCACCGTACTCTTCATGGTGAACGCGGTGGGGGGCATGGACGAGATCGTCCTGTACGCGGAAGCGGCGGGGAAATGGGAATTGTTCGGAAACTGGGCGAACGAGCGCAGCGGGGCTACGTCCGGGCCGGTCGTGGCCATATCCTTTCTGATTCCCACCATGCTCCTCCTGATGGGGGACGCCAATATGTACCAGCGCATATTCAGCGCAAAGGATGGCAATGCGGCGCAGAAGGCGGTCTTTTTCTGGGTGATCGGCGTGGTGGCGCTCGAATCCGCCGTGTATTTCCTGGGCTTGACCGGCGCCGCGGCGGCGAATCAGGGGCTTATTCCCGAACTGTTCGCCGGGGGCGCCGCAGATGTGGCGACCAACCGGTCCGAATATATTATTCCCGCGCTCGCCATTTCCGACGGCATGCCGCTTGTGCTGGGCATGACGCTGGTGGCCACCATGATGGCGATCATCGTTTCCACGGCCGACTCGTTCCTGCTGGTGCCTGCGACGAACCTGACGCGGGATGTGGCGCAGCGCTTTATCGCGCCGAATATGGGTTCCCGCGCCATCGTGCTGATGAGCCGGGGATGGGTGCTCCTCCTGGGGATTGTCGCCTATTTGCTTGTGGACCAGTTTCCGACCATTTTGACGGCGGCCTATACCGCCTACCTGGTGTACGGCACGTCCATCACGCCCGCCTTGCTTGCGGCGTTTTTGTGGAAGCGGGCTACGGCGGCGGGCGCCATCGCTTCCATTCTGACAGGAACCGTCGTTACGCTTGCGTGGACGTTCTGGATGCCCGAACAAGCCTGGTTCGGCGCTTTGCATCCGTTTTTGCAGGAAGTAACCTATCCCGCCGTCGTTTTGTCCGTTCTGGCGCTGGTGGGCGCAAGCCTCGCTACGCCTCCTCCTGATCGCGCCCGCTGGGAACCCTTTTTCGGGGGATAGGACGATGGCGCCGCTCGCCGCGGAGCGGGCGCTTTTCGCGGATCCGCCGGACGTTCGATCCGTGTTGCCGTATTCCGGGCAAATACGGTTTTGTTTTGGCGAAAAGCATAACAAGGCGTACCCATTGTACGGAAAACATCCCCGGTTTGTTACGTCCGCTTGCGGCAAACCCCGGCAATCTGTAGCATCTTTCCGTAAATCTGGATATTTTAGGATACTCTGAGTTTCGTGGGCTTAATCAGAGTATCCGTTGTCCGTAACCCCGCAGGGTGCACCGGCGGGTTTCAGTTTCTGATCATCGAATACATTCTGATCATCGAATACAAGGCGCATATGGCGATACCTGTGGTTGCAATGCGGACCATGCTGTGCTTGCTTGTCGCCGGGTTTTGGCTTCCCGGTTGCTCGCTTGCCCCGAAAACGGCGCTGCCCGATCCCGTGGCCGAGTTGCCGGACGCGTTTTCGCAAGGCCTTGCCGAAGGGCCGCGCGAACCCGCGGAATGGTGGCGCGCTTTCGGCGATCCGGCGCTGGACGCCGTCGTCGATTCTGTGCTTGTCCGCAATTTCGATCTGGCTGCGGGCATTGCGCGGGTTCGGCAAGCCCGGGCGCGGGCCCGCATCGCGCGGGCCGCGTTTTTCCCGGCTGTTCAGGTTCAGGGCGGCGTCAACGACGTCGATTCGCCCACCAACGCCGGCGTTGGCGCGCAAATTCAGGAATTGGGGCTGGGCGGAGGCGCGGACGGCGCGCCGGCGCTTTTCACGCTGCCGGATCGGCTGTCGCTCACCACGTACGAACTGAGCGCGGGCTTTGCCTACGAACTGGATTTCTGGGGCCGCGTACGGAACGACGCCCGTTCCGCCGGGGCCGAATATCTTGCTTCGGAATCGGATTTCCATGCCGCCCGCATCGGGATTCTCTCCGAAACCATCGCGGCCTGGTTCGAGATGACCGCCTTGCGCAAGCAGACCGCGCTGTCGAACGAGATCGTGGAGGCGCTTCTGGAGCAGGAACAGTTGGCCCTGGCCCGGTACCGCGAAGGACTTGCCGGTTCTTCGCATATCTATCGGGTGCGTCAGGAAGTGCGCAACGCGCAGGCCGGGGCGTCGCGACGGGCGCGCGCGCTGGCCGACGCCGAGGGGCGCCTCTCTGTCTTGCTGGGGGGCTATCGAGCGGATATGGAAGCCATGCTGCCGGATGCGCTTGCCCCTTCGCCGGGCACGGAGCCTCCTCCGCCGGGCGTTCCCGCCGATCTTTTGCTCCAGCGGCCGGATGTGCGCGCCGCCGCGCAGCGACTGGACGCCGCCCGCTACGCCGTCGGGGCCCGTCGCGCCCAGCTTTTGCCCGCCCTCTCCTTGTCGGGATCGATCGGGCTGCAAAGCGCGGATGCGAACGAACTCTTCCATGTGGATCAGTGGTTCCGAAATCTGATCGCGAACCTGACGGCGCCCCTCGTGCAGGGCGGGCGCCTCCGAAACAATGTGGCGCTGGCGCAAGCCCGTTTCGACGAAATGGCCGCTGCCTACGGACGCAGCGTGGTTACGGCGGTCAACGAGGTCGAGGCGGCCCTGGCCGGATTGGAAAACGAACGGCAACGCCACGCTTTTCTTGTTTCCCGGCTGGAGCAGGCCCGGGCTTCGGCGTCGCTTGCGTCGCAGCGATACGCGGCGGGCGTCGGGAGTTATCCCGATTACCTGAACGCGTCGCTCGCGCGTTTGCAGGTAGCGTCTGCGCTTGCCGTTGCGGAACGGGACCGGGCCCTGGCTCGTCTGGCGGTGCACCGCGCGCTTGGCGGAGTCTGGGTTGCGCCGGATTCCCCTGAAACGCGCGGCATGACCCTTGCCGAGCCCGCCATGGAATAGGCGCCATTTTTCAGGATACACCCAAACAATCCATGACTCGACGCAAAGGCTTATTGGTGGCGGGCGGCATTTTGCTTGCCTGCCTGATTCTGGCGACGTTGATGATGCAGCTCAGGCCCGCGCCGGAAGCCCGCCCGCTTCCCGACGGAACGCCCGCGGTCCTTACGGCGCCCGCCGCCCTCGGCGTCGGCCCCATTCCCGTGCACGGCGCCGGCACGGTTCGGCCTGTCGCCGAGGTCCATGTCACGCCCGAAGTCCATGGCAAGGTGTCCTGGGTGAATCCTGTTTTTCAGAGCGGGGGGCGGGTTCGGGAAGGACAGGCGCTCTTTCGCATCGAAGACGCCGATTACCGCAACCGCGTCCGGCAGGCCCGCGCAAGCGTAGCGGCCGGGCAGGTAGCGTTGATGCAGGCGCAAGAAGAAGCCCGCATCGCGCGTTCCGAGTATGCGCAATTTCAGCGCCGCGAGGGGGACGCCCCTGCCCCGGAAGAAGCCAACGCGCTTGTTTTGCGGGAACCCCAGCTGCGGGCGGCGGAAGCGGCGTTGGCCCGCGACAGCACGATCCTGGCCGACGCCGAGTTGGCTTTGTCTCGGACCGAAGTGCTTGCCCCCTTCCACGGCGTCGTGCTGGAGGAATCCGTGGACCCGGGTCAGTTCGTGGCGGCGGGGCAGGGCGTGGGGCGCCTGTACGCTTCCGATGCGGTTGAGGTGGTGGTCCCGCTCTCCGACGCGGACGCAGCCCTGATTCCTGACCTTTGGCGATTGCAGGCGGGCGACGGCAATGCGCGGGTCGCGGCGCGCGTTCTGGCCGAATACGGGGACGGACGCTATGCCTGGAGCGGCTATGTGGATCGGGCGGAAGCCTCCCTGGACGAGCAGACCCGAACCATCGATGTGATTGTGCGCGTTTCCAATCCGTTGGCGGGGGGCGCCCGGGCGGACGCCCTGAAAGATTCGGCGGATTATTCCACTGCGCCGCCCCTGCTTGTCGGGAAATTCGTGGAAGTGCAGATCGAGGGGGTCGTTCCAGACGAATATTTCATGGTGCGACGCTCGGCGCTGCGGCCCGGAAACGAGGTTTGGGCCGTGCGCGACGACACGTTGCTGACTTTGCTCCCGGTGCGCGTTTTGCAGCGGACGGACGACGAGGTGTTCGTCGTCGGGGGGCTTGAAGCCGGTCAGGAGGTGGTCGTGGGCGGAATCTCGTTCGCAACGGAAGGCATGATCGTGCGAACCGCTTCGCGAGGAAATCCATGAATGGGGACGAGCGTTCCGCCCGGGAGCAACGCGGCCCCATCGTCTGGATGGCGAAAAATAGCGTTGCGGCGAACGTGCTCATGCTGTTTTTGCTGGTCGCCGGGCTGATCGCTGCCGGAAACCTGACGCAGGAGGTACTGCCCGACATTTCCCTGAATCGCATTCAGGCGATCGTGCCGTATCCGGGCGCTTCGCCAGGGGAAGTGGAAGAATCTGTCGTTCGCAAGATAGAGGAACAGATTCGGCTGGTGGAAGGCGTCGAGCGTGTCGAGGCCGCGGCTTCCGAGGGGCTTGGGTCCGTCGTGGCCGAGTTCAAGTGGGGCGCGAACATGGATCGCGCGCTGAACGCGGTCAAGGCAGAGGTGGATCGCATTGCAACGTTTCCTGCGGGTTCGGAGCGCCCCGAAGTGCGGGAAATCACGAGCAGGACAAGAATCATACGGCTGCTGGTCTACGGCGACGCGCCGGAACGCACCCTGAAGGAATTGGCGGTTGCGCTCGAAGAAGGCATCTCGTTGCTTCCCGAAGTATCCCTTGCCGAAACCAGCGGCGCCCGCCCCTACGAAATTTCCATAGAAATACCGCAGAGCCGCCTGCGCGCGTTGGGGCTTTCCCTGGAGGACGTCGCGCTTGCGGTTCGGCAAGGGTCGCTGGACCTTTCCGCCGGCAAAATATCCGCGGGCGAAGAGGAGATACTTGTTCGTACCCTTGGCCAGAATTACGAACAGGGGGATTTCGAGGATATTATCGTACTGGTTCGCCCGGACGGGACGTCGGTTCGGCTGGGCGACGTCGCCACGGTGCGGGACGGCTTCGCGGATACCGATCTGGGCGTGCGTTACGACGGGCAGCCCGCCGTCCGCGTGGATGTGTACCGTACGGCGGACGAGCAAGTGCTGGCTATCGCCGAGGCGGTGAACGATTATCTGGCCCGCGAGTTCATGCCCACGCTGCCGGAAGGCGTTGCCGTAGCGGTCTGGGCAGACGATTCGAAGGACGTCGGGGGGCGTCTCGCGCTGATGGTCGAGAACGCCCTGCTTGGCCTCCTCCTTGTTTTCATAGCCCTGGCGCTATTTCTGCATATTCGTCTGGCCCTGTGGGTCGCGCTTGGCCTGGTGGTTTCCTTTGCGGGCACCTTTCTGGCGATGGAATGGCTGGGGGTCTCGATTAATATGTTCTCGCTGGTGGGCCTTGTGCTTGCGCTGGGCATTGTGGTGGACGATGCGATCGTGGTCGGGGAAAGCATTTATTCGGAACGGGAACGGGGCGTTCGAGGCTTGACCGCCGCAATCCGGGGGACGCAACGGGTCAGTAGCCCCGTCATATTCTCTGTATTCACGACGGTGGCGGCGTTTGCGGCCTTGTTGTTCGTACCCGGCACGCAGGCGCAGCTGGGCCTGGCCATCCCGATGGTCGTGATCGCCGTGTTGATGCTTTCGCTGGTGGAGTCGCTGCTGGTGCTGCCGAATCACCTTGCTCATTTGCCGGATTCCGAGGCGGGGCAGGGGCGCTGGTGGACCCGCGCGCTGGACAGGGCGCGGGGCGGCGTGGACGCCTTGCTGAAGCGGATTGCGGAGGGCCCGCTGGATCGGGCGCTGCGATTCAGCGTAGCCCAACCCTGGATTGTGATCGCCGCCGCCCTGGGGCTGATCATCCTGTCGATAAGCATCGTCGCGTCGGGCATTGTCCCGAATCAGTTTGTTACCCCCATCGAAGGCAATGTGGTTTCCGCTACGCTGGAGATGCCCGTGGGGACCTCCAGCGACCGCACGGCGCACGTTGTCGTGGAACTCGAAGCGGCGGGACATCGGGCGGCGGCGCGCATATCGGCGGATGCGTCTCGGGGCGGCGAGCCTCTGAACGTCGGCGTCCTGGTTACGATGGGCGAAGCGACGAGTCTGTACGATCCGTTGGGCGGGGATGCGGTGGACGCGGCGCGGAGCCACCTTGCGTCCGTTCAATTCAAACTCATCGATTGGGAGCGGCATGGCGTTGCGGCGTCTGCGTTTCAGCAAGCATGGCGAGAAGAAGCCGGAACGATCCCGGAAGCCCAGTCGCTCTCGATTTCGTCGAACATCGTCGCGTTGGGTTTGCCGGTGCATTTCGAGCTTTCGCATCCGGATCCGGAACAATTGACCGTGATTGCAGAGGAATTCGCCGGGGAATTACGCGCCATCGACGGCGTTTTCGATGTGCGCAGCAACCTGGACGAGGGTTTCGAGGAAATTCAGCTGGAACTGAAGCCGGAAGCCCGAACGCTGTCTCTGACGCTTGATCGGTTTGCGTCGCAGGCGCGCGCCGCCTTTTTTGGCGTGGAGGCGTTGCGGGTGCAGCGAGGGCGGGAAGATATGCGCGTGTACGTGCGGCTTCCGGAGGAAGAAAGGGATTCTGAATTCGATATTGACCGGTATATCATGAGGACGCCCGGGGGCGGCGTTCCGTTGGGGCAGGTCGCCAACGCGCGCTTTGCCCGGTCGCCTTCCGCCATTCGCCGGGTGGATGGCCGGCGCGCCGTTACGGTCACGGCCGACGTCGATGTGCGCGTCGCCTCGGGGCCCCAGGTGAACGCGCTTCTGGAGCAAGGCATCCTGACGCGCATGGCGGCCCGATATCCTGCCTTCGACTATGCGTTCGGAGGCGAACGGAAGCAGCAGGCAGAAGCCAATGACGCGCTGGGCAGATTGATGTCGTTCGCCCTGCTCGTCATGTACGTGCTGATGGCGATTTCCTTCGGTTCCTACATGCAGCCGCTCATCATTATGGCGGCGGTTCCGCTGGGGCTGGTCGGCGTGGTGGCGGGGCACATGGTATTAGGGATCAGCATAGGCATCTGGTCGATGTATGGGCTGGTGGGCGTGAGCGGCGTGGTCGTCAACGACGCCCTGATGATGATCAAACGCATCAACGAGCTCAGGAAATCCGGCATGGCGCCCGAGGAGGCCATTATTACGGGCGCCAGGAATCGTTTCCGCGCTATTCTTTTAACGTCGGTTACTACGTTCGCGGGCGTAACGCCCCTTATTCTGGAGACCAGCACCTATGCGCAACATCTTGTGCCGCTTGCTACGTCCGTCGGCTTCGGCGTACTTTTCGCGACGATACTATTGATCCCTGTGGCGCCGGCGCTTGTCGCCGTGCATTATCGTTTGCTGCCGGGACGGTAGTTTCTGCGTACGCGCCCGCCGCAGCGCCGTCGCTGGCCTTGCCCTACCATTCCGTATCCTCTTCCTCTGCGTACAGTTCGGCTGGCAATCGATAATTTATGCCCGCGATATCGAATGCAGAGGCTTCGATCAGGGCCGTGAATCGGGAGAAGTGCCCGTCTTTTTTTTTGCTTCGAAACAAGCGCTCCATGACGCTGTGGTACCGGGACTGAAGCCGAAACCATGGCAATACGCCGAAGGTCCGGTCCGCAGGGTATTTCAGTTCGTCCGCCAGATTGTTTCCGATGAGCGCCCGGGACACGCGGTACACGTATCGCGCCAGCGCGCGACGGGCTTCCGGTTTCGTAACGCCTATCACCAACGGAGCCGAATTGATCAGTGCATTCGCCATCGCAATGGCCTCCAGTTCGTTTGCAGGCTCGCACATGCGGCCTAAGTAAAATATTTTTAACGCTTCTTCCTCGTCGCGATACAAAATCGTTTCGGGAACGCCCATTAAAAACCCCGAATAGCGCCATATCTGCATAAAACTCTCACGCTCTTCGAGACTGTATTCAGCGCCCAGGCTTTGCAGGTGTTTTAGCAGCCTTGCGGAAAAGGCGGAGATGGAGAATGCCATATGCGCGGAACTGATCGGGACGCCCCATGCTTCCGCATCCCAATCCTCCGCGTTGTTCAGGAGATATCTTATTTGTGCGTGAACCAGCCGAATGCGAACGGATAATCTCCAGCCGTCCCCGCCTCGTTCCAGGCCGCCCGGCATGAATATTTCGACCATGTGGCGGTTATTTTGCTTTAAGCGTCTGACGCCGTATTCCCGAACCCGCCCGGTTATAAAAAACGACTTGCTTATATTCGTAGAAAACCCTTCTATCAGCGTGCCTCCTACGAACGCTCCGAGCACCAGTTGCGAATTCCTGTGGAACATGCGGATGCCCGGGGTATAAGCCGAAAAATCAACCCAATCGGGCGGCGTATCCAGTTTGTTCAGGAATTTGCAAAGCGCGGGCGGCGCGTCGCGCAGCGCCTTGTCTCTTTCCGCGGGGTCTGCGGCATTCATCCCGATTTTGTACCATCGCGCCGCGTCGCCGGGCTTCAGCGACGCCATTTGTTCGATTACTTCATCGGCTTCCGGATCTCCTATAAGCGAGTGGGCCACGTAATGGGCGGCCGTCTTGGGGTCCCGCGTCTGCGCTTTGGCATAGCCGGGAAGGTAACACGAAGGGATTTTCGTCGGTTCTTCCAGCATGCCTGGCTCGCCTGCTTGCGCGCTTGCCAGACTTGATATCTCGCCAGTTCGAGGGGGAGGGGTCATTTCGCTCAGGGCAGGCTTCAGGGAGAAGGCAATCGCTTCGTCAATATCCTGAAGAGGAACGTCAGCGCCCAATTCGAGCGCGCCAGGATACTGGTGAAGATAACCACTGCCCATACGCTTCGCCGCGATATTTTTACTTCCTGTCCGCTGCGGAACGCGGGGGTTGCGTGAATGCGGCGCAGGGTTAGCACGGCCATGCCCAGGGCCCACAGGCAGTGCCGCCGAATGCCCGTTTCGCGCGCGGGGATGATCAGGGCGTACCGGAGCGCGTTTGCGAGGTGTCCTCGGGCAATCCCGACGAGTCTGGATAAGCCCTGGACGAATCCGGGGTGGGTCTGGCCCGGGGACAAGGAGCGCAGGTCGAACCCGGCGGCCAGAAAAACGTCCCGGGGAAGCCAGCATGCGCCGCGTTCCTGGTCGTCCCATAGGTCCTTGAGAATGTTGGTCATTTGCAAGCCTTGTCCGAAGGAGACGGACAGCGGCAGCAACTCCTCGCGACGCGCGTTGATTTCGCCGGAATAGTCGCAGAACAGTTCGGTGAGCATTTCGCCCACCACCCCGGCGACGTAATAGCAGTAGCGATCAAGATGGGGGACGTCGTTCAGGCCGCCCGGCGTGGCGTTTTGCTGAAATTCCGCCATGCCGCCCGCCATGATGCGGACGCAGCGTTCAAGCGCGGCGCGCTGGGCGGCGTTGAATCCGCTGGCGACGCGGATGACGCGGTCGGCGTTGGCGACGAGGTCCCGCTCGTCCTCGGTGGCGGCGGGCGACAGCAAGGCGCCGAGTTCCCGCGCAAACGGCTCGGCTTCTTCCCGTCCGCCGACGATTTCGGCGAAACGTTCCGCGAACGCCCGCTTTTGCTCGGCGGAGAGGGCCGGATCGTCTTCAATGGTGTCCGTGATGCGGCACAGCAGGTAGGCATTGCCTACTACGTTGCGCAGCCCGGTCGGCAACTGCGGGATCGTAAGGGCAAAGGTCCGGGAAACGCCTTGCAGGATATGTTCCTGGTATGCGAGGTCGCTGACCGACACTGTTTCCGGGGGAGACGTCATGGTTTTCGCTGCATACGCCTGCGGGTTTCCGCTTTCGCGCAAAGGGAAAGGTATGCGGTTTATTGCAAATTTGTCAAGCGCAGGGCATTTGCTCGGCGCGGCGAGCGCCAATGTAGTCAGTCCCAAAGGTGGTTTTTCGGGGGAAACCACGCCTGCAATGTTTCCCGGAGTTCGACGAAAGCGGGATCCTTGCAGGCTTCCGGCTGCGAAATACGGGCAATTTTCTTGAATAGCGCGGAAGAACGCTTTACCCTTTTGCGTTTTAGCGCTTCTTCCATCGCAAGCTTTGGGTCGGAAGGTTTGAGGGCGCCATCTGCCCAAAGTCCACAAGCCCGTAACCATTGCCTGAGCGCGTCAAAGTCATTGCCCCAGCCAAGGACTTCCGCAACTTTTCCAGACGGCGCCCATATCCAGTTTTCGAGTTCCGGCTCAATGACGATTGCCTTGCACCGACCTTTCCAGCCGTTCCGTTCAAGGCCCTTCTGAACGTTTTGTTGTAATTTTTCTCTACCCAAAGATTCTTTGCCGCAACCCTGGAGGTCAAAAACCACCAAGGCGTATTCGTGACTTTGAAGGCGGGGCCTCAACAGGGAAACAGCATGCGTTCGGCATCCCGGATCGCGTTGTGGGTGTACCTCGATATCATACGCTATTTGCCGGCTCCCCGGTCGTCTGTGTCGCGCCAGCAGTCCCTTGAAGGCCTGTTCCATATTGCTGTCCGCAACAAGAACGAACAAGTCTTTGGCATAGCCGCTCATCCCATGATTCCTCGCGCAAATAACACGTCTGTGTCCACGGTTCCTTGCCAATCCCGCAAGATGGGGTGATCTGCGCCGCGCACGATGTCCGTAGCTCCGTTTTTCTTATCGAAGCATAACACCTCCTCAGGGCGGGCCATTTGCAGGAAGGCGGATGAATGGGTAGCCGCCAGCGCCTGCGAATCATAGGCCGACGCCAATGAATCGTACACAGCCTGGATTGCAAGCGGGTGAATGCCGTTTTCGGGTTCTTCCAGCAAATAGAGATACCCTTCTTCGGACAGATACGGAATGAGCGTGAGCGCCAGAAACCGGAGCGTACCGTCGGAAATTCCCCAGGACGGTACGCAAATACCCGTGTCGTACTTGATCTCAAGGTAGGCGTGCCGATCGTCGTCGCGTTCTCGTACTCGAATTTCCGTGACGTCCTTCAGGGCGGTGCGAATATGCTCCAGCCAGTCCGCGTAATTTTTCCGGTTATTCTCTTGCAAATTCCTGATCGTCCAGGGAAGGTTCGCGCCGTCGCTGGAAAAGCCGTTGCGTCGCAGCGCAGGGGGACTGGCCTTGCGCATCTTCACGCTGTCCAGCGCCAGGAGTTTTACCTGCGTCGCCAGCATGCGTTTTACGCTGGTGGCGACGGGGAACACGTCAGTGGACTCGGGCAAGTTGCCGAGCGTTGAACGATACGGACCGAAGGAAATACTGGTGGCCCAGCCTTTTCCCGCTGATGACGAGACTTCGCTGTGGAAAGTATCCCTGCCTTCGGGGGATTTGCTGAGTATGGTTCGTACGCCAGAGTGACCACCACCCAGCAAGATGCCAGGGACCGGGTTCAGGGGGGAAGGAAATATGGACAGTTGTCGTTCTTCCCGGTTACGGCGAGGCATAAGCAGGCCTCTTTCCGATTCGATAATGGCCGCTTCGTTTGCCTTTGCCTTTATGGCTACCTCATAACGAAATATTTCAAAGTTCTTTTCAGGGGCCAACCTGTTTTTGATTGCGTCGGAAATATCGAATTCCACCGCCAGTTCGAAACCAGGGTTGTCTGTGGGCCTTCCCCAAACAAGGTCCTGAAAGTTGTCGGTGCGTTTTTCTACAGCCGCCTCAAGGCCATCCTGCACCATGTCGCCGAGGAAGGCCACCACGTCGAATAACGTACTCTTCCCGCTGGCGTTAGGGCCAACCAGGACATGGAAAGAATCCATCGCCACATCCACATGGCGAAGACAACGGTAATTCAGGGCCTGGATGCGACGAATCATCGGAGCGTGTCGCAGAGCGGTTTCGGAAGGGTTCGCGTCCTTAATCTAACCAAAACCCTTGTTTCAAACCCTGCAAACTTCCCTGTTTCCTCAGAATCCCACCCGTACGCCCAGCAGGAAGCGGTGCTTCGTTATGTTCTCTTCGACGAGCGGCGGATCCGCGACATGCAAGTACGGGCTGTACTGGTCGCGGTATTCCACGCCCGTCCACGCCGCATCCACATGAAACTGGTCCGAGAAGCTATACGACGCGCCCAGGGACAGGAAGCCCCGGTCGCGATCCGATTCGCCGCTGCCCTCCGAGACCTTCAGGTCGAACGAATCGGGATAGTTGGCTATGCCGCCGCGCAAAGTAATACTTCCAAATGCGTACGACGCGCCGAGCCGCATATTCCAGACCGGCTCCATGGTATCCCGTATTTCCCGGTTCAAATCTCTGTACGCGTCGCTGTCCGCCTCATGCCCGTCGAACTCCGTCTGGGACCAGTCCACGTATTCCATATCCACCGCCAGAAGCAGGTTTCCGAGTTCCCATGACACGCCGCCCCCGATGCGCCAGGGCGTACGCAATTCGTATTCGTACTGGTAGTCGATCTCGGCGTCCAGCGAGCCGCCTTCGTCGAACCAGGTTGCAAGTTCCCGGTAATGGGTTTCGCTTATTTCGTAGAACGTCGGCGTTTCTATCGAGAGGCCCGCGCGCAACCCGCTCGAAAACGTCGTCGATACCCCGCCGCGCACATTGAATCCGCTCAGGTCTGAATCGAAACCCTCTTCGTACCGCAAGCGCTGAAAACCAAGCAGGGAACCGGCGGGCAGGATGACCTCGTAATCTTCCGCTGTGTTTTCGCCGTAGGCGTCCTCTTCCTCGTATGCGTTGTCTATCCGGTACGAACCGAAGGCGAAGTTGGCGGACAAGCCGACCATCACGTTCCGGCTCGCCTCCCATGCGCCACCGAGGCTCAATTCGTGCATGCGTCCTTTTTCGAGTACGTCTCCCGTTTGCCCGATTCGCGTACCCGGCGCAACGGCCTCATAGAAAAGCGCGCCGTCCGTCTCCACGTTTTCCTCCAGAAATTCAATGGCGCCGCCTTCGTAGGCCAGTTCGAGAATGTCGCTGGAGAAAACCGGATAATATCCGTCGTCGTCCTTGTCTATCGTAAACTCGTCGCTATAGGGCAGCCACGAAGCGCTGATGGAACTGGAGGAGTTCGTGCCGGCAAAAGCAAGATTGCGGTCGAACGTGCCCAGTTCGTTGAGCGCGGCGCCCAGCACGAATGACCCTTGCGACGTCGGAAACTTCTGGATCCAGGCCAGATTGCCGAGGCGCGTCGTGCGCACGTCGGTTTCCGCTTCGGACGACATGCGAATGCCGGTCAGGTATTTCGAGGCGTCCGTGGCGGAGAACGCATGCAGGGAGCCGCCGGCCTCCGAATTCTTGAAATAGCCCAGCCCGGCGGGATTCGTACGCAATGCGCCGTAATCCGCCACGCCGGCCATGCCCACGCCCGCCATGCCCGCCATGCGCGGGCCCGTCGCCGGAGACCTTGAGGTGTAAACGTACATGTTGTCGAGGGTCTGCGCATACGCGGGAGACCCCGCGAGCAGGACAAGGACAAATACGGATAGAAGGCGCCTTTTCATGGGAATACCTGTCTGGTTTGGTTCTGGATTAGCGTATTGATAGACCAGGTTTTTGGGTTCGCAAGGGCACAGGACGGGTTAGGGATCGCTGAAAAAGCGCGATCCTGACCATACTTCCGGGGTAGGCGGCCGAGCCGTCGCTATACCGGCCGATGCGGTATGCTTATCGCCCGCGGGAACGACCTGAAGACGAGGAAGACCCTCCCGAAGAAGACCGTCCGCTGCTGCCCGACGAGGACCTGGGCGGCGGGGAAGAACGCACGGTGCGCCCGCTCGAGCCGCTTCCGCTGCTGCGCGAGGAGGGTGTCCGCTGTACAGTGCGTCCGCTCGAGCTGCTTCCGCTGCTGCGCGAGGAAGGCGTCCGCTGTACGGTGCGCCCGCTTGAGCTGCTTCCGCTGCTACGCGAGGAGGGCGTCCGCCGTACGGTGCGTCCGCTCGAGCTGCTTCCGCTGCTGCGCGAAGAGGGCGTCCGCTGTACAGTGCGTCCGCTCGAACTGCTTCCGCTACTGCGGGAGGAGGGCGTCCGCCGGACGGTGTTCCGGTTCCCGGTGGACGACGAGGACCGGGAGCCTGGCGTCCGCTCTACGGTGCGTCCGCGCGAACCGCTATCGCCGCTGCGCGAGGAGCCGGACGTGCGCACTGCGCTCCGGCTGCCGCTGGGCGAGGAAGATCGGGACCCTGGCGTCGAGCGTACGGTCCGCCCGCTGGATCCGCTCCTTGTCGCGGTAGTGCGCCGCGTATCGCGGGTTCTGCTGGTCGTGGCGTCCGTTCCGCCGCGCGCCGAACGCCCGCCGGAAACAGCCGAGCCGCTGCGCGTCTTGCTGGCGGAAGCGCCTCCCGCGTTGCCTATCTCGCGGACGCCGTTCCTTCCGACGTCCCCGGCGTATCCATGGGTTCTCGCCCCTCGCCCCATGGTCGCGCCGCGCCGTCCCCATTCCCCGTCTCTCGGGCGAATCGATCCCGGATAATCGTACCGCCACCCCCCGTAATACGGATTCCAGGTGTGCGCGTAGCCCGGATAGTAGCCGCCGTAGGGACGGTGGTAGTACGGATTATAGTTCCAGGGACTGTAATGGTAGGGGCTATAATGCCACGGGCTGTGCCCCCAGCGATTTCCGCCCCAGCCCCAATGCGATCCGAAGGAGACGCCCACGCTAATGCCGCTGTATCCGTATCCGTAGCTCCAGGGATCGTACCAAAGCGGGTCGTGCCAGGACGACCCGAAGAACGGACTGTAGGACCATTGCGGGCTCCAGCCGTAGTCGAACCGGTCGAAATACCGGCGATATCCGTAGGGACCGCTGTAGATGTACCGGTCGCTGTAGTAGCGTTCCGTTACCACCGTGTCCTCGGCGCTTTCCACCACTTCCACGTAATCCGGGTACCGTTCGTATTGCTGAACGGTGCTCAATTGCGTGTAACAACCGGACAGCAACGCCACAAGCAGTCCTGCGGCGAACGGCGCCGCGCGTAATGCGGGGCGAGCGGTTTCCCGCTCATGTAATGTCGATCGTTTCATGGTGGCAACCGGTTTGGTGAAAACTTGAGGGCAGCGCTTCCGTTAAAGGAATGTACGGATAAGGATGCATAAGGTGCCGGTTGATTGCAAACAAACGACGGAACTTATTGCTTTCCCTGAAGAAAGAACGACGTTCGTTCGATTCCAACGGCTTTGCCCCGGAATAAAGCAAACATCGGGCCATTCCCGGAGATCCCGAAAAATTCGGAGCCGTTTTTTCCGCGTTCCGGTCGAATTCGCTCCGGGAGGCCTGCGATTTTTCGTCCAGTGCGCCTGCGATAGCGCCCTTCAATAAACGACGCCGACTGTGCAATATTATGGCCGATGCGATTACAAGCCGGCAGGAAGATTACGCCCAATGGTATCTCGACATTGTGCAACATGCGAAGCTGGCCGACTATTCGGCGGTGCGCGGCTGCATGGTGATTCGCCCGAACGGCTGCGCGCTTTGGGAGAATATGCGCCGGGCGCTCGACGACATGTTCCGCGAAACCGGGCATGAGAACGCCTATTTTCCCCTGTTCATACCGCAGTCCTTCCTGGCGCGGGAAGCCGAGCACGTGGAGGGATTCGCCAAGGAGTGCGCCGTGGTTACCCACTCGCGCCTTGCGGAAGACCCCTCTGGCGAGGGCCTCCTGCCCGACCCCGCTTCGAAACTGGAAGAGAATCTTATTGTCCGTCCCACCAGCGAAACGATTATATGGGACGCGTACCGGAGCTGGATTCAATCCTGGCGGGACCTGCCCATTCTCGTGAATCAATGGGCGAATGTCGTGCGCTGGGAAATGCGCACCAGGCTGTTCTTGCGCACGATGGAATTCCTGTGGCAGGAGGGGCACACGGCCCACGAAACGAAAGAGGAAGCCATCGAGGAAGCCCGCCGCATGCTGGAAGTATACGCTACGTTCGCCGAGGAATGGATGGCCATGCCGGTGATTCGGGGCGTAAAAACGGCCAGCGAGCGTTTTGCGGGCGCGGTGGACACGTATTGCATCGAGGCCATGATGCAGGACGGCAAGGCGTTGCAGGCAGGCACCAGCCATTTCCTGGGCCAGAACTTCGCCAGGGCGTTCGACTGCCAATTCCAGAATCGGGAAAACCAGCTCGAATATGTGTGGGCGACGTCCTGGGGCGTCTCGACCCGTCTGATCGGCGCGCTCATTATGACGCATTCGGACGATCAGGGCTTGATTCTGCCGCCGCGCCTTGCGCCCGTGCAGGTGGTGATCGTGCCTATTTTCCGGAAAGACGCCGAGCGGACGGTTGTGCTCGAAGCGGCCGAGCGCATCCAGGCGGCCCTGCGCGCGGCGGGCGTTCGCGTCAAACTGGATGCGCGGACGTCGCACCGTCCCGGCTGGAAATTCAACGAATACGAAGTGCAGGGCGTACCCGTCCGCCTCGCTATCGGCCCGCGGGACGTCCAGAATGGCAAGGTGGAAATGGCCCGCCGGGATCAGCCCGGCAAGGAAATCGTTTCGCAGGAAGGGCTTCCCGACCGCATCCGGGCGGCCCTCGACGATATTCAGCAAGGCCTGTTCGACCGGGCGCTGGCCCTGCGCGAAGAGGCTACCCGGCGCGTCGACGACTACGAGACGTTCAAGGACACGCTGGACCGGCGCGGCGGGTTCGTGCTGGCCCACTGGGACGGCGATCCGGCGACGGAGGCGCGCATCAAACAGGAAACGAAAGCGACCATCCGCTGTATTCCCATGGATGGCGCGCAAGAAGCGGGTCGGGATATGCTGACCGGCAAGCCGTCGAACCGCCGCGTTCTGTTCGCCCGCGCCTATTGAGTATCCTTGACGCAAGCACGCATTCACAGGAGAACCCGTACATCGGACTGCGCATCGACCGAAGGCTACAGGATACTCTGATCAAGACCGCTTCGCTCAGCGCGTCACGTTCGCCAGTAAAGAACGTCATGCCTGAATCATTGAAATCAGCAGAAAACACTGTAGATTCGGTATGCCGTGGACGTGACGCGCCCTTCGGGAGGCTGCGAGGGGCACGCTGGCTGTGTCATTCCTCATTACGTGGGGCCTACCACGCTGCTTCGTCATTCCTTGCCAGCGCACCCCTCGCAGCCTCTGAGCTTCGCGGGCTTAATCAGAGTATCCTACATTGATTCGTCCGGCCCTGATCTCAAACCGGGAGCGTACCGTCTCGTGCGCGCTGCATTCGCTTTTTTCGCTTTCGCCGTCGCCGTGTGGCCCTTTGGCGCCCTCGCCCAGGAATGGGGGGCGGCGTCCGGGCGCGTCCTGACGGCTGCGGAGGACGCCCCTCTCCCCGACGTCAGCATTCTGGTAAGCGGAACCAACTTTGGCACCGCAAGCAGGCAGGACGGGACCTACGTGCTCCGGCTGCCGCCGGGAACCCATGCGCTGCGCTTCTCGGCGGTGGGGTACGAGACCGCGCGGCGGCCCGTACAGATTCGCCCCAACGAAACGACGGCCCTTGACGTTCGCCTGAGGCCATCCCTGGTCGAGATGGAGGATATTGTGGTGGAAGGGGATGTATTTTTTACGGACCCCGGGGCGTACGAACTGGAATCGGAGACCATCCGCAACGTGCCTTCTCCGTTCAAGGGATTCCAGGCGCTCAGCGTCCTGCCGGGCGTCGCGGCCAACAACGAACTTTCCAACCAGTATTCGGTGCATGGCGGCGGATTTCACGAGAATCTTGTCCTGATCCACGGGTTCGAGACGTACATGCCGTTGCGCCCGAGGCAAGGGGAGCAGGAAGGGCTTGGCTTGCTGAATCCCGACCTGGCCGACCGGGTCGTGCTGTACACGGGGGGATTTCCGGCGAAATACGGCGGAAAATTGTCCTCGGTGCTGGAAACGCGCTATCGCCGCCCGCATGTCGAATCCATGGCCGGGTCCGCCTCGGCGTCGTTGCTGGACGCCAGCGTTGCGCACCGGGGCGCCGCGGCGGGCGGGCGTTTTGGGTGGAACGCCGGTTTTCGGAAAGCGCGCGCGCAGCATTTCTTCCGTACGCAGGAGCGGAAGGGGGATTATCGTCCCGACTACACGGACGTACAGGCGCTCGCGACCTGGCGCTTCGGGGCGGGGCATGAGATCGAAGCGCTGGGCATGTACGCCAACCATGTGTTCCGATTCAGCCCGGAGAGCCGCAAGACCTGGTTTGGCGTCGTGAGCCTCGACCCCGACGTACCCTCGGACCTGCGTTCTTTCTGGACCCGGTACGAGGGCGCGGAAAACGACGGGTACCGAACGCGGTTCGCGGGGGTTCGTTTGCTGAACCGGCTCGCTCCTTCGGTCCATGCGGAGCACGACGTGGCCTGGTTTGGCGTTTCCGAGACGGAACGTTTCGATATCGAGGGGTCTTCGGTGGTGTTTCGCGTCGATCCCGGCGGCGATCCGGCCACCGGCGCGGGCCATGTTCCCATAGGCAATGTGACCGAAGAGGAGTTCGCCGACAACGCCATAGAAAGCGCCGCATGGACCGGGCAGGGGCGGTATCGATGGCGGGCGGGGCGGCATGCGGCGGAGGCGGGCTGGCGCGTCCGGGCCTATTCCTTTTCCGACCGGATCGACGAGTACGCCAACCTGTACGGCAGGGACACCAACGGGGAATCCGTGCGCATCGAGGCGAATCGCTTCTCCGACGAAGCCGCGCTTTCGGCGTGGCAAACCGCTGCGTACGCGCAGAATACCATGCAGCGCGGCGGGCTGCTCCTTACCGCCGGGGCGCGGGCGGACCGTTTTTCGTTCAACGGCGCCTGGACCGTCTCGCCGAGAATTTCGGCCCGGTACGCGGTCAGCGAACGCTTCGCGGCGACCAGCTCGTGGGGCTATTATCACCAGACGCCGACCTATCGCGAATTTCGGGGAACGCCTGCGCCGGGCGAAGCCATCCCCGACGCGCTGAACAGGGATATCCGGTCCCAGCAGGCCATACAATATGTATTGGGCGGCGAATATTTTTTGCCCGCCCGGCGGCTGCATGTCCGCGCCGCCGCCTTTTACCGGGATATGGACCGGCTCATATCCTACGACGTACGAAACGTGCGCCTCCTGTATTCCGGGCGGAACGATACAGAGGGGCAGGCGCTGGGGCTGGACGTGCACCTGTACGGCGAACTCGTGCCCGGCCTCGAAAGTCGCCTGAATTACGGGTATCTGCGCGCCGTCGAGACGTTTCTGCCGGAATACCGGACCGAGCATCGCAGCGGAACCATTGCGCGTCCGTCGGATCAGCGGCACACCATCTCGTTTTTCGTGCAGGACTATGTGCCGCGGGATTCCACCTGGAAAGCCCATCTGCGCGGGCTTTTCGGGAGCGGATTTCCCTACACCCCGCCCATCCCGGACCGGCAAGTCGGGCAATTCGTGGTTCAGGCGCCCGGCGAACGCAATTCGGCCCGGTACCCCGCGTACCGCCGCGTCGATATTGGCGCAACGAAGACGGTGCGCGTCGCCGCGGGCTTGCGCCTGGAATTGACCATGGAACTACTCAATGCGTTCAATATGACGAACACGGTGGCCTATGCCTGGACGCCCAACCGCGACGGAATCTGGGAGCGCATTCCCACGCGCCTGACGCCGCGCACGTTCAATCTCCGGGTTCGCCTCGCGTGGTGAACGGGCGGGGAACCCCTCGCGGCCTTGCCGTTAAAAGGGCTATTCCTTCCGTAAACGGATGCGAATAGCGCGCGCCTGATGCGGATGCATATAAGAACCTGACAAGAATATCTTCAGGGAGTCGGTCTTCGGGTTCGGACGGCAGGCCCAGCCTCCTTCTACGCAAGCGAGGTCTTTTCTTCGGAAAGGCAGGGACGATCGAAAGAATGCGAGTGATTCCCGCATTGTTCAAGGTAGAGGTTCTTCTATCCACCGCTCGGGAGCGCGTCCTTTTCGGGAGACGCCCCGGCGCCGGTTTCGGGCGCTTGCCGCGCCTGGACGGGCCGGGGCGCCCCGCTTTTTCGCGAACGGCGGGGCGCGGGGACGGCGGGCGACGATCTGTCCTGCGTATCCTGATCCATCGAACGTTGCATTTGGCGCTGGCTCGCGCAGAAAAATCAAGGATACTCTGAGCCTATGTCCGGCGTCATCGGACACATTCTGATCCTGTTCGCCTTTGTGGTCTGCGCGCTTGCGGGCTACGCCTATCTGCGGGCTGCGCGCACCGGCCATGCCGAATGGAAGCAGATCGGCCGCATCGCCTGGGTCGTTATGACCGCAAGCCTTGCGGGCGCGGCGGCGATCCTGATGGTCCTGCTCCTCACGCATCAGTTCCAGTACGCCTACGTTTACCAGCAAACGTCCCGCTCGCTTCCGACCCACTTCCTGGTGTCGTCTTTCTGGGCCGGGCAGGAAGGGTCGTTTCTCCTCTGGATTCTTCTGATGAGCGCACTGGGTCTGGCGCTGACGCGCGTTGGCCGCGACTGGGAAGCCCCCGTGATGACCATTCTGGCGGGCTCGCAGTGGTTTCTCGTCTCGATGATTGTGGGCTTGCAGCTGGGGCCGTTGCAGGTGGGCGCGTCCCCCTTCGCCACGCTGGCCGACAAGTTCCCGGACGCGCCCATGCTGCAAATACCGGGTTTCATCCCGGCGGACGGATCGGGCCTGAACGACCTGCTCCAGAATTACTGGATGGTGATTCACCCTCCCACGCTTTTCGCAGGGTTCACGCTGATGGCGGCTCCCTTTGCGTTCGCGCTTGCGGGACTCTGGAAGCGCCGGTATACCGAGTGGATTCCGCAAGCGTTGCCGTGGGCGCTTGGCGCTACGGCCGTGCTGGGCGTCGGCATTGCGATGGGCGGCTATTGGGCGTACGAAACGCTTTCGTTCGGCGGCTACTGGGCGTGGGATCCCGTGGAGAATTCTTCCCTGGTGCCCTGGCTTACAGGCATCGCTGCGGTGCACGCCATGATTATCCGGAAGAAAAGCGGGCGGGGACACAAGTCCACCTTCCTGTTCTGCATTTTTTCGTACATGCTGGTCATTTATTCGACGTTTCTCACCCGGAGCGGCATACTGGGCGACGTGTCGGTGCATTCCTTCGTCGATCTGGGGATGATGAACCAGTTGCTCGTGTGGATCCTGGGCATGGGCGCGGTCGGGTTCGGCCTGTTTGCGTATCGCTACCGGGAGTTGCCCGCGCCCGAGCGGGAGCCCAACGTGCTCTCGCGGGAATTCATGACGTTTTGCGGCGCGATGCTGCTGGCCTGCCTGGCCGCCGTCGTTACGGTTGGCACCAGTTCGCCTATTCTGGGGAAATTGTTCAGGGAGGCGCCGTCCACCGTGCCGATAGATTTCTACAACAAGTGGTCGCTTCCGCTTTCCGTGCTGATCGTGTTTCTGGCGGGCCTCGGGCAGTTGTTCTGGTGGAACCGGATGAATATCGAACAGGTGAACCGGGTGCTGCTAAAACCCATTGTCGGGGCGGTCGTCAGCACGGTCGCGGTGCTGATTTTTACCCCGTTCGCGGCGGAAACCGTTCGGCGTCCGGATGTTTCGGCGGCGGGCGGGGCGCCGGAGGCCGCGCAGGCGGGATTCGGGTTGCTGGAAAGCATTCAGGGGTTCGGGGCGGTCTACGGGACGGGCATTCTGCTGCTGCTCCTCGTGTTTATGGCGTTCTTCGCGCTGTACGGGAACGGCATGGTGCTTTGGAGGATCGGACGCGGCAATCCGCGTATGGCGGGGGGCGCGACGGCGCATGTGGGGTTCGCCATTATGGCGCTGGCCATCGTGGCGTCCAGCGGGTTCAGCAAACCCATCGGCGTCCTGCGCGGCGCGCCGCTCGCGGATCGGTCGGATACGTTCGTGCTGGAGCGAGGACAGACGCGCTCGGTGGGGGGATACCTTGTGACCTGGTCCGGGCGCGAACGGACGGCCCGCAACCGCCCGGTGTACGTGCTGGACTTTGTCGATCCGCACGGGCGCGCCTTCACCGTCAGGCCGGTCGTGTACAAGAGCGATCAGGCGCAGTGGATTCAGCATCCCGACCACGAAATGTACCCGGACAAGGATGTCTTCGTGGCGGTGTCGCCGAGCGCCATGTACGAGGCGGCCGACGAATCCGAAGATCCGTCTGCGAAACAGGGCGAACTGACGATCTCCCGGGGAGATTCTACCGTGGTGGGGGGCGATGCCTTCGCCATCCGGTTCGTCGATTACCAGACGAATATCCCCGACCTCCCCGATTCCACGGAAATCGGCGTGGCGGCCTTGCTGGACGTGACGAATCTGGAGACCCGCGAAACCCGCCGCCTGAGCCCGGTCTACCTGATCATGCAAGACCGTTCGCAGCAATACATTCAGAATCGCGTGAACGATTGGGGGTTGACAGTCACGTTTACGGGCATGAACGTGGACAACGGCTCCATTCGCCTGTTTCTGGAGGGCGTTGCCGTCTCGCCGGACGAATGGATCGTGGTGCAGGCCTGGGAAAAGCCGTTCATTAATTTCCTGTGGTTCGGGTTTCTGCTGCTTACCGGCGGGTTCGGGGTTGCGGTCTGGCGCCGCTATGCGGACAATCGCCACAGCGGGAGGCGGGCGCAACGCGTAGCCGATCCCGCCGACCCCAACGCGTAGCCTACAGGTTCGTGATGGCCTCGGAGGCGGCGGCGCGTCCCTTCGGGGTCAGGGCCAGCAGGTCGTCGTTGGCCTGCCGCACCAGTCCGTTCGATTGCGCCCTGCGGACCACCCGCCGCGCAAAATCCCGTTCCCAGGAGAGGTGTTCTTCGAGGTGCCCGACCCGGCGCTCTGTATCCTCTTCGGGCAGCCCTTCGTGGTTGAACAGGTGAATGGCCAGCATTTTTTCGGCGAATTCCCATTTTTGCCTCCTGCGCCGCCGTCGGCCCGCCAGCACGCCGTATCGGGGCGCCGCCAGCCAGACGATGGCAAATACCGCGCCCGCCGCGCTGGCCATGGCCCCGGCGATGGATACGTCGAGCAGGCGGGCCGCCTGGAATCCGGCCACCGCAGCCACCACGCCAAGCCCCACGCTCAGGAGGATCATGTCGCGGAGCCGGTCGGTCAGCAGGTAGGCCGCCGCAGGCGGCGCAACCATCAAGGCCACGACCAGGATGGAACCGACGGCGTCGAAGGCCGCCACCGCCGTGATCGACACGGAGGTCATTAGCCCGTAGTGAATCAGCGTGGGGGCGAAGCCCAGCGTCGCGGCCAAACCGGCGTCGAACGCGGCGATCTTCAGTTCCTTGTAGAAGAGCGCGACGAACGCGACATTCGCCAGGCCCACGGCGCCCATCGCATACAGCGCGCGCGGCCCGATATCCCGGCCCAGCGCGACGAGCCGGTCGAATGGAGCGAAGGCCGGTTCGCCGAGAAGCACCGCATCCGCGTCGAGGTGCACGTCGCCGGCGTAGCGGGCGATGAGGAGGACGCCTACGCTGAACAATACGGGAAACACCAGCCCGATGGCTGCGTCTTCCCGAACCCGCTCCGTGGACATGAGCAGTTCCACCAGCAGGACGGCGAACACCCCCGTGCCCGCCGCGGCCAGAATCAGCAGGGGGGAATTCAGGTTGTGGGTCAAAAAGAACGCCGCCACGATGCCCGGCAAGATGGCGTGGCTTATGGCGTCGCTCATCATGGCCATCTTGCGCAGCACAAGGAACGCGCCCGGGAGCGCGCACGCCGCCGCCACCACCACGGCGAGCATCTGAATTTCGATCTCTGCCTGGGTCATTGGCGTTCTTTTCGCAGCGTTTCCGCATGGCGCAGGCCCGCGTCGGTGAGGCCCCACCCGCCCGCCGCGCGGCGGACCAGGCCCTCCTTGTTCAGGCGCATGAGCAGGCGGTCTACGGGAAGGTCTTTCGCCCGCATGGCTTGCACGGCCCCCTGCGGGTGGGGGCGCAGCGGATCCGCGTGCTGCATGCCCAGCGCGTACAGGTCCAGCAGCACGGTTTCGCGCTGGAAGCGTCCCGCGTTCCGGCGTCTTCGCAGGCGCTGCCCCAGCAGGCCCCGATTCGGCGCGAAAAAGAGCGACCCCGCCACGATCGCACCCATGCAAAGCACGATCAGCGGACCGGTGGGCAAGCCGGTTTCGAGGCTGCTGAGCATGGCCCCGGTTACGCCGCCCGCCGCGCCAAACCCCGCGGAGAGCAGCACCATTTTCCACAGGACGTCCGTCCATTGCCTCCCGGCGGCGGCGGGCGCCACGATCATGGCGCTCATCAGCACGACGCCGACCGTCTGCAATCCGATCACAATGGCCACCACCAGCAGCGCCGTCAGCAAAAGGTCCACGCGCCGCATGGGCAAGCCCAGCGTCCGCCCGTATTCCGGGTCGAAAGCCAGCAATTTCAATTCTTTCCAGAAAAGCAGCATGAGGGCGAGCGCGCCGCCCCCCGGAATCGCCATGGCGACCACGTCGCGCCAGACAAGCGAGGAAGCCTGTCCGAACAGGAACGTATCCAGCCCGGCCTGGGACGCCCCGGCCCGTTGCCGAATCCACGTCAGGAGCACCAGCCCCGCGCCGAAGAACACGGACAGCGTCAGGGCGAGCATGCTGTCGTACTTGATCCGGGTGGTTTCGGTGACGGACAGGATCCAGAGCGTCGCAAGCCACCCCGCCAGCGCCGCCCCGATCATGAGCGCCAGCGGGGTTTTGCTGCCCGTCAGCAGGAAGGCGAGCGCGACGCCGGGCAGCGCGGCGTGCGAAATGGCGTCGCCGAGGAGGCTTTGCCCGCGCAATACGGCGTACGTCCCCAGGCCGCCGCTCACCACGCCCAGCACGGCGGAACCCAGGGCCACCATCCGTAGCGTATAATCGCTGAACAGGTGTTCCATGACGTCCTCCGCAGGCTACGGGGCCGCGGGGTCGGCTGCGTCGGCTGTGTTCGCGCTGCGCAGAAACGCGATGCGCCCGCCGTACGTCAGGCGAAGATTGTCCGTCGTAAAGGCTTGTTCGACCGGCCCGGAAGCGATGCGCCGGACGTTCAGCAGCATCACGCGATCAAAGTATTCCTCCACCGTTTGCAGATCGTGGTGCACGACGAGCAGCGTGCGCCCCTCGGACCGCAGCGCCCGCAGCAGGTCGATGACGGCCCGCTCCGTGACGGCGTCTACCCCCTGAAACGGTTCGTCCATCAGGTAGACCCGGGCGTCCTGCACCAGGGCGCGCGCCAGAAAAACGCGTTGTTGCTGCCCCCCGGACAGTTGCCGAATCTGCCGGCCCGCGAACGCGTCCATGCCCACGCGCGCCAGCGCATCTCGCGCCTGTTCGCGTTCGCGTTTGCCCGGCCGGCGTATCCACCCAAGGCGCCCGTAGCGCCCCATCATCACCACGTCCAGCACGCTGGTCGGGAAATCCCAGTCCACGCTGCCCCGTTGCGGCACATAGGCGATCTGTTGCCGGGACGCCTCGTACGGCGCGTCGAAGAACCGGATGCGGCCCGCAGACACCGGCAACAAGCCCAGCAGGGCCTTGACGAAGGTGGTTTTCCCGGCGCCGTTCGGCCCCACGACGGCCATGAGCACCCCGGGAGGCACGGTCAGGTCAATGTCCCACAGGACAGGCTTGTCTCGATAGGCGACGGTCAGGTCGCGCACTTCTATGGCCGCCGCGCCGCTCAAGCGGGGTCCGGGGCGAGGGCCGCCACGATGGCGTCGATGTTCGTCCGCATCATGCCCGAATACGTCCCGGCCTCCGCGCCGGGGTCGCCCAGCGCGTCGCCGTAGAGCGTTCCGCCAATGCCTACTTCGAATCCGCGGGCCCGCACGGCCTCCTGCACGGCCTGTATGCCTCGGGGAGAAATGGAGGTTTCGACGAACAGGGCCGGAATCCGGCGGTCGGCCACAAGGTCGGCCAGGCGCTGCACGTCCGCCGTGCCCGCCTCCGCCGCCGTACTGATGCCCTGCAAGCCATGCACTTCGAATCCGTACGCCCGCCCGAAATAGCCGAACGCGTCGTGCGACGTAACGATGACCCGGCGCTCCGCAGGGATCGCGGCGGCCTGCTCCAGGACGTACGCATGGGTGCGGTCCAGTTCTGCAAGGTAGCCCTCCAGCCGCTGCCGGTAGGCTTCCGCATGGCGTGGATCGGCCTCGGCCAGCGTTTCCTGTACGCGCCGGGCCGCCTTTTTCCACAGGGACACGTCGAACCAGACATGCGGGTCGTAGTTGCCCTGGAACCGCTCCGAATCGATGAGGTCCTCCGGGGAGACGCTTGCTTCCGCCACCGCGAATACGGGGACGCCGCGTTGCCGCATCCGCTCGAAAACATCCCCCATTTTGCCTTCCAGATGCAGCCCGTTGTACAAAATGACGTCCGCCTCAGACAGGCGCGTCACGTCCCCGGCGCTGGCCTTGTACAGGTGCGGGTCCACGCCCGGCCCCATGAGGCTCTGCGTCCGTACGCGCTCGCCGCCTATCTGCGCGGCCAGGTCCGCCACGATGCTGGTGGTGGCCACCACGCCAAGCCGGCCCGGCGGGGCTGCGTCGTCGCCGCGCGTTTGCCCGCATCCGGCCAGGACGCCTGCGGCGAACAGGATGGAGAAACAAAGAGCGTACCCTCGCATGGCGCGCACCGGAAAAGGAAGAAGGATCGTTTGCGGATGGCCCAGATCGGCCCGGTCTGGTTCCGAAAAGGCCGAAATAAGGCATGTTACAAGGCTAAATATAATTTTAGACAAGGCTAAATTTCAAGGGTTCGCGCTATTTTGTATTGTTATTCACATTAAATTGCATATTCACGGCGCGATATTCTCTTGCGCTTTCAAGAACACGGGACGGATTCGGGGATTAAAAGGGGACTGTTTTTTCGTTCCGGCTCGTTCCGGCGACCCCGGTTGGTTCATCGCCATGCCCAACGAGGATACTCAAGGTTTCGACGGCCGCCTGCTGCGCCGCATCGTGCGCTATCTGGCTCCCTACAAGTGGTGGGTGCTGATCGCGTTCGCGCTGACGGCAGGCGCTTCTTTTCTTGGCCCGCTGCGCCCGAGGCTGGTGCAGGAGGCCATCGACGGGTATATCGTGCCGGGCGACCTGGAGGGGTTGCAGGGAATCATTCTGCTTCTGGTGGCCGCCCTCGTCGGCGAAGGGGTCTTTTCGCTCCTGCAAGGCTATCTGACGCAGTGGATCGGGCAGCACGCCATTTACGACCTGCGCACGGCGGTTTTTCGACATATTCAGCGGCAACCGCTTCGCTTTTTCGACCGTACGCCCGTCGGGCGGCTCATTACGCGAACCACGAGCGACGTGGAGGCGCTGAGCGACGTCCTGTCGGCGGGGCTGGTCGTCATTCTGGGCAATCTGTTTCGCCTTGCCTTCATTCTCTACTTCATGTTCTCCCTGAACTGGGTGCTGGCGCTGGTCGTGCTGGGGGTGATGCCCGTCATGGCGTACGGGGTGTTCCTTTTTCGGAGCAAGGTGCGGGTGCAGTATCGGGAAACCCGCAAGCAGGTGGCGCGGCTCAATTCGTTCCTGCAGGAGCATATTTCCGGGATGCACATCGTGCAGGCGTTCAATCGGGAGCGGGAGGAAATGAAACGGTTCAGCGGCATCAATCACGAGCACCGCGCCGCGCAGGTCAAGACCATTTTTTATTTCGCGCTCTTCTGGCCGATGGTGGACATCGTCGCGTCCACGGCGCTGGGCCTGGTCATCTGGTTTGGCGGTTTGCAGGCCATGGCCGGGACGCTCACCATTGGGGTGCTCATTGCGTTTATCCAGTTCTCCCGGCAGTTTTTCGAACCCATTCGGAATCTTTCGGATCAGTACAATACGTTGCAGAGCGCCATGGCGGGGGCCGAACGCATTTTCGGGCTGCTGGATCAGGATCAGTCTCTTGTCGAGAAAGCCGCGCCCGCCCGGCTGGGTCGCGCAGAAGGCCGCATCGAGTTTCGGAATGTATGGTTCGCGTACGGGGGCGCGGAGGACGGCGAGGCGGAGCCGGACTGGATTTTGCGCGACGTGTCGTTCTCGGTGGAGCCGGGGCAGCAGGTGGCTATCGTGGGGGCGACGGGCGCCGGGAAGACGACGATCATCAACGCGCTCTTGCGGTTCTACGATATCCAGCGCGGGGGTATTTTCGTGGACGGGGTCGATATTCGGGACCTGCGGCTTGCCGAATTGCGCCGCCGCATCGGGCTGGTGCTGCAGGACGTATTTCTTTTTTCCGGCTCCATTGCCCGGAATCTGACGCTGGACGATCCTGAAATCAGCGAGGCGGACATGCGCCGGGCCGCCGAACTGGTGGGGGCGGACGCCTTCATTCGCAAACTGCCGGACGGGTACGAGCAGGACGTGCGCGAGCGGGGGGCTTCGCTTTCGCACGGACAGCGGCAATTGCTTTCGTTCGTGCGGGTCCTGGCGTACGATCCCGCCTTTCTTGTGCTGGACGAGGCGACCTCCAGCGTGGACACCGAAACCGAACGGCTCATCGAGCAGGCCCTGAAGAAGTTGATGGCGGGCCGGACGTCCCTCGTGGTTGCGCACCGCTTGTCCACGATCCGGCATTCGGATCGCATTCTGGTCATGCACAAGGGCCGCATCCGGGAACAGGGCGCCCATCAGGAATTGCTTGCGATGGACGGCTTGTACCGGCGGCTGTACGAATTGCAGTACGCGGAACAGGAGGGACAGCAGGCCGCCTGAGCGCGCATTCGCCGCGCTGTTCGCTGGACGATTTTGCCCATTCACTCGATAATATATTATACGCCATGACCGCCTACTACGAACCGCGTCACCTCGCCCGCTTCGGGGATATCGGGAAGGGAAACAAGGAACTGGCCGACCTGTTCTTTGCCTGGTACGGAAAAGTGTTCGAGGAGGGGGCGCTGACGGCGCGCGAAAAGGCGCTCATTGCGCTGGCCGTGGCGCACGCCGTACAGTGTCCGTATTGCATCGACGCCTACGCGCAGGAATGCCTTGGGAAGGGGGCAGACCTTGAGCAAATGACCGAGGCCGTGCATGTGGCTTCGGCCATTCGGGGCGGGGCTTCGCTGGTCCACGGCGTGCAAATGCTGGAGCAGGTCGAAGCGCAAACCATGTAAGCCCTGTGCATCCTGTGCATTTTGCGCATCCGTTCCCGGAATCCATCGCGTTTCTATTCGTTTTGTCCGCCGCGCTCGCCCATGGAAGTTTCTGCTGAATTCATTGCGCTGGAGCAGCTTGCCGGAGGGGACGGCAGCATGCTGGACGTGGAGGGGCCGCGGGTTACCAGTAGTTTGCGCTACCGGCGCGACCCGCTTTCCCGCCCGGAGGAGCAGTTGCGCGCGCTGAAGGCCGTTCCCCTGGAGGCAGGCCCCTCCGGGACGGGGGATTTCGACCAGGACCTCGCGGTTTCGGGGTGGGAACGGCTGGCGCCCGCGCAACTGGACGTGTTTCAGATCAATGTGGGCAAACTCTGCAACATGACGTGTCGGCATTGCCATGTCGATTCGGGGCCGGACCGGACGGAGGAGAACATGGATCGGGAGACGGTGGATGCGTGCCTGCGGGCCATTGATGCCTCCGGCGCGCATACGGTCGATCTGACGGGCGGCGCCCCGGAACTGAATCCCCATTTCAAATACCTCGTGGACGCGTGCGTTCGGCGGGGCAAGCATGTCATCGACCGATGCAACCTGACGATTCTGATGACGCGCCGCTTCGCCGATTTGCCGCAGTGGATGGCCGAGCGGGGGGTGGAAGTGGTGTGTTCGTTGCCGCATTACCGGCGGTCCGGGACGGATGCGCAGCGGGGGGAGGGGACGTACGACCTGAGTGTCGCGGCGATTCGGAAACTGAATGCGGCAGGGTACGGGCAGGGCGATCCCGAGCGGATATTGACGCTGGTTGCGAATCCGGTGGGGGCGTTTCTTGCGCCAGGGCAGGCGTCGCTGGAAAGGGAGTGGAAGGAGGCGCTGGCCCGCAACCACGGCATTGCGTTCGACCGCCTGATAGCGCTGAACAATATGCCGATGTCCCGGTATCTCGAATGGTTGGCGGACAGGGGGCTTGTCGAGGAATATATGCGCCGGCTCGCGCAGGCGTTCAACCCGGCGGCCATACCGGGGCTGATGTGCCGGAATACGTTGTCGGTGTCCTGGGACGGATATTTGTACGATTGCGATTTCAACCAGCAACTGGATATGCGACTGGACCTGCCCGGCGGCCTGCGCCCCCACGTGCGGGATTTCGACCTGGACGCGTGGCGGCGGCATGTGGTGCGGACCGCCCGGCATTGCTACGGGTGCACGGCGGGGGCGGGGAGTTCTTGTGGCGGGCAGGTGGTTTAGGGGGATTTTTTGGGGTGGCGTATCTTCGATTGTGGTGCTCTGAAACATAGCGTAGTTCGGGTACGTATACGAAAAGGATATGGGCGAAATCGGATGGGTTTGGGCGGTGTATAGCGGGGCAGGCGCTCTCCGAACATGCTCCCTTGGCACTGGACAGAAATAACACCGGAAAAGTGCATCAGGAATACCGAATGCGAATCGAGTCTCTTCGTGGCGATGCTATGCTTGACGGTTTCGATGCGAGTGCCGCATCCGAGCAGGATTTCTGGTTATTTTTAAAATCAATTCCATTCGCTGAAAAGGCAGGTTTAGTGCTCCTAGATAATGGCCATTTACGCGCTGTTTGGAAAGGGGAAAAAGGTGAGTTTTTGGGGCTTCAATTTCTCGGTGATGGCATGATTCAATATGTCATATTTGGACGAGGCGAGAATAGCGACCATATCCCTCGCGTAGCCGGACGAGATACCTTTGAGGGTGTGAAGAAGCAAGTACGGAATTTTAAACTGGATGCTTTTTTGGGGTTATGACGGAGAAAAATTTTCGATATATGTATAAATTTTATAAATCAAAGATTGGCATAAAAATTGTATATAAATCCCATGTAAATTGAATAGACTGTATAGAAACAGGCAACATCTTTTACTTTCGTTATTTCATAACGTTACAGCAAGAAAATAAATGCCTCAATATTGTGCATGATTATGGTCAAGATAAAAATCAACATGCTGATTATATTTTTAATTTTGATATCAGATCACGAGTTTGTTATATTCAATTATCATTTTTATTTTTTACTAAGAGTAGACGCTTTGGAAACGTATTTGGTTTTGATTCACAATAGCTCCACAAATTATTCCAATCATCAATGGATAAAGTTCTTTCCTTTTCTTTTCGTGAGAATTTCGGATAAACATCATTGTTATCATATGCGTAATTTTTTTTCCACAACCATTCTGGCCAAGCACCTTCAATTGGCTCTAAGCATACCCAATTGTAATCAGGTATGTTGCCTAACTCATTTAGTGAATTTTGATATATAGACAAAATGTTTAAATCCATAGATATTTTTTGTGCGCCATGTCTTTTCGGACAATTAAATAAACAACGCCAAGGTAATGCGCAGTTATCTAATTTATGAATACATTGAAATTTTCTGCAACCGCGTTTATTAATTGCCTGCCGGACAATCCAACTTGGAATAATAGTACAACCTAGTTGTTTTTTATCAAAACATTTGCAACAATGCCAATACGATTGTATGTTATGAATATCTATATAATTATATAAAAGATAAATGGGGATAGATTTTGTTTTTTTAGAATATTTTTCAAGAATATCTATTTGATAAATACTTGACGATTTATAGTTAAGAGTATTATATCTTCCAGATTCATATATTTTTTTAGATTGTATTGCAAAAACAATAGCTTTAGTATTTTTTATTTGAATTCGAATTTCCAGATCGTTACCTTGTTTTGATTCATTCAACTTCGTGGTTTGAATTAGGCTAAGGTGGCTTGGTGTAAATCGTTTGAAATCCAGAGTAAGGAGATCGGTTAGTGTCTCCTCACCCAGTCTGACATTGAATTCCCGAGAATATTTAATTCTATCCCATGTGTCCGCCGCGATTTTTTCAGCAGCGGTAAAATTTTTTTGTGGCATCTTCATATTGTATGCGCTAGTTTAATCATAGAAGTGATCCGTAAAAACTGGACAGGTCGTTTAGGTGCAGGATTGCGGTGGTTTATGCCGCCTTCGTCTGTAGTATACGTCATCGGGCGTGAGGCTGTCAAGGCCTTGGTGACATTTCTCGTTGAAGTAGTAACCGCCGTGCTTTTTACCTCTGCGTCCCTCTGGTAGGCATCCCGATAGATACTGTGCTCCTTTGGGTTTCGCCACGAGGCAGCCCACGTAATACGTTGCCCCGCCAGAGCCATCATAGGGGTACGCCGCCATAACCGCAGCCCTGCCTCCGCTGT
Organism: Rhodothermales bacterium; assembly: GCA_022821845.1. GTDB lineage: Bacteria > Bacteroidota > Rhodothermia > Rhodothermales > VXPQ01 > VXPQ01. Next base: position 121,240 of record JAJECT010000012.1, read on the forward strand.
GCGCGCCTATCCAGACAGAATTATTTCTCCAGAGCCTTGCAATGTATGTGTATTATACATATATTGCAAATCTGAATGGTGAGAAAACCCCAATCGCTTACTTCTCGACCGATTCCGACACAAACTGCAATGTCTCTGAAAAGCGCCATCGAATGGACGATCAGCACCTGGAACCCGGTTACGGGGTGCACGAAGGTCAGTGCCGGGTGCGATCAGTGCTACGCCGAACGGTTTTCCGAGCGTTTTCGCGGGGTGGCGGGCCACCCCTTCGAATCCGGTTTCGACCTGACCCTGCGCGACCGGTGCCGGGAGCAACGAGTCCTCTTCTTTTTCAAGCAGTGGGGAGGCCGCACCCCCAAGGCGGGTGGCAATACGTTGGACGGACGTCAGTGGCAGGAGTACCCGGACATGGCGTACAACCGTGTATTGGAGGGGCCATTGCGGGTTGCGGGGGCACTCGTAGAGGATATGCAAAAACAGCTGGACAATCACTAAACTACAATGGTTGGAGGAAAAAGATGAAATTTACTCACTACAAACTGGGTCATGTCGCCGGGGGTACCGTTGTGGAGGTGACGATCAAAGGAAGTGCCGCCAACGTACGTCTCATGGACAGCTCAAATTTTAATAGCTACAAGGCTAGGCGATCGCATCGGTATCTTGGGGGCTTGGCAAAAAAGTCTCCTGTCCGACTGAGTGTGCCGCGTTCCGGCACATGGCATGTTGCTGTCGACCTGCAAGGCCTGCAGGGAACGGTCCAATCCGGCATCCGCGTGATTCCCGTCGCTGCCTTGAAGCCCTTACCGCCGATCAATACAACATCGCTTCGTGACATCCCGTCGTTGGTACGCAATGTTTTGCCGGATCATGCTTCTGTAGGTGATCCGGTGGATGACCGAGTATTTGATGTTTTTATCTCACATACATCGGAAGACAAGGCCAAGGTGGTGCGACCGCTGGCGACTGCTCTGCGAGAGGCTGGTCTGAGTGTCTGGTACGATGAGTTTGAACTTCAAATTGGCGATAGTTTACGCCGCAAGATCGACAAGGGCTTGGCAAATAGTCGCTTCGGTGTGGTCGTATTTTCCCCAGCCTTCTTTGGGCGTGGTTGGCCGGAATACGAACTGGATGGTCTTGTAACCCGTACGGTGGAGGGAGGGCAGATATTGTTGCCGATTTGGCACAATGTGACCAAACGCGAAGTCATGGATCATTCGCCATCGTTGGTCGACCGGGTTGCACGGAGCACTGCCACACATACGATCGAGGAAATCGCGGCGGAGATTGTTGATGTGATCCAGAATCCTGCTGAAAAATAGAGGAGAGAAGGGGTCTGGGTTGATTGGACGGCATTTTTGGGACTTTAGGGTACAGGATTGCAACCGTATTCCGATCCAGCCAACTCACAAGCAAGGCCTTAGGTATGGTCGCCTTGGCGATCAGGCTCGGCGGCGAGTGGATTACGCTGGACCGGGACTTCGCCCGGTTCGAGGGATTGCACTGGCAGCGTCCGCCACGGGTGGAGGCGTGCTGAGAGATGTAATTAAAAATCAAAAAATGGCCATTAAATAAATATTTTTTGGCTTTTTTGTTTCCAAATCCGTACATTGGAGGCAGGCTTGGTTGGTGGCGCAGGAGTGAAGTCCATGAAAATCAGCCCATTGAAAACACATGAGCGCGAAAAAGACCATGACCCTCAACCTTCGAGAACACGAGATGCGGGTTCTTGAGGAATTGAGCAAGCGGAAAGACATGAGCAAGACGGCGCTGCTACGACAAGCCTTGCGCATGTACCAGGTAATCGAGGCGCGCCTTGAGAATGGCGAAAAGCTCTTCTTCGAGGACGAGCGAACCAAGGCGAAGGCGGAGGTGATGCTGCTATGACCTGCTTGATCAGTCCGGTTTCTCTGCTGAATGTGGAGCGTGGCGAGTTGGAGGCGGCCTTTCTGCATGCAATTCAGGAAAGCACGCTATGAAAATCGAATTCAGCAAGGAATGGTGCCGCTACATGGCAGAACTCGAAGGGGATGCCGAGATTGGCGCCGGCCCGCTGGCCTTTGATCCTGTGTTTACCGACGAAAGCATGCCCGCCATTTCGGGCGATGAGGAAGAGCCGCATATCGAGTCTGAGTGCTTTGCCGCGCGATCAGAGCCAAGGGCAGCGCCTATTCCTGAGGAAAGGGAGACGCTGGAATAATTCGTTGCGCTGCTTGGCGGGCAAAATATACCGTGATAGTTCGGATTGACTGGACATATTTTTGATATTTTAAAGTGTAAAAATGGATAAGCAGCACCCTGAGTCAAGGTCGCATACGGTTGATGGACGGGGGATGGAATCGGGAATTGGCGGCGGCTATCCGTGCGGATACTCGCCTTGCATATAGGCAGCAACCGGTCGTCGAACTTTCTGCGCAGGGGATTTTCAGGCTCGGAAAGCGGCGTCGCCGTACCTGGCAAGGCTCCGCAGGACACACTCGGCAAAATCGCATGGCCTACGCTGCTTTAATGCAGAATACTTGCAGCAGAGCCTTGACAACTGTCGATCAGCGACGTATATTATAGACGAAATCCGCTGTCGAAGGCGGCGTGATTGCATTGCAAAACCACACTTAAAGAACTCCCCGAAATTGTCCAGCTTGCCCGATGCCTTTTCGGGAAACTGTCCGATTATGCGGGAGATTCATGAGAGGCTAACCAGAGGATTCCTATGACAACTTCTAAAACATCTCGCGGCACTACCCCGTCCAGAGAGGCCACCGGCGATTCAAAGAGGAAAATGATTTCTGCAAGGAAAATCGGTATCTCCCTCACAGTTAGCGACAAGGCTTTGGAGGAGTTTGACCGAATCCAAGAAGAAACCATCAAGGCTGCTCAAGAGGATCAGAAGTTTTTGTGGCGATGATCTTCGTCGGCACATGCCTATGGCCAAGCATGGCTTGTATTTTCTGGAGTAACGATGAGAGTAACCCATACCGTCGATACGTTCGACAGTCCAGCCGCTTGGTCTCGCTTAGGACGCATGCTCGGCGGAGAATCTCTTGGCGTAGTACAAAACACGATTCGGCATCTTCGAGTCCTCAAGGCGAAATCCTATACCTTAAAAGCCCAAAATCCTGTTCAGCCACCACCTCTGGCTGAGAGGGGCGGCTACGGCAGTGCTGAATGCAAGGTGCGGGGGCATTTGTTGCGGATGCCCGGCGGGAGCGGGGAGTTCTTGTGGGGACAGGTGGCGTGATTTTTTGTTGGGGGTTGCGGTGTGGGGTGTTTTTTCGTAAACTGGTTACATAATCGTTACAATTTGTCAAGCCCTGCGCCAGTGCCTTGAGTATAGACCCCCGAATCCGCGAGCATTTCCCGCAGATCAGCGAAAGCCAGTGCTCTGTCATCGGCCACATGGATGGCCCCATGCTTGTGATTGCAGGGCCGGGGTCGGGCAAAACCTTCAGCATCATTCTACGTGCCCTGAACCTGATACTCCTTGGCAAGGCGGAGCCCAAGGAAATCGTTCTGTGTACGTTCACCAATAAGGCTGCCTATGAGATGCGAGACCGATTCTCCGCGGCTGCGCGCAAGGTGGGTTTTGAGGGGGACATTTCGGAATTTCGGGTTTCTACTATTCACAGCTTATGTAGCAACATTTTGGACAAACATCGCCATCGTACACCTCTGGGCCATGGATTTGAAACACTGGATTCGCTAACCCAACGATTGTTCGTTTTTGACCATTTCAACGAAATCATTGGCTCCGAAGAGGATGGTTTGTATCTCAGCCAGTGGCGAACAAAATGGACGGCGATACAGGGCGCGTGCGGTTACTTCGACAAAATCTCGGAAGAACTGGTTGATGTCGAGAGGTTGATGGACTCCGACGATGAAGGTCTCTCCGCCATTGGAAGCGCCTATCAACGCTACAGTGCCAGATTGCAGGCGAAGAACCATGTTGATTTCGCCCACTTGCAAATTCATGTTCACGACCTTTTACAGGACAGCGATATTGCTGGAGCAGTCCGGCAAGGAATTCGTTATCTCCTCGTGGACGAATATCAAGACACGAATTATATCCAGGAGCAGATTTTGCTTGCGCTCGCTGGACAAGGGCGCAACATCTGTGTGGTGGGAGATGAGGATCAGAGTCTGTACCGATTCCGCGGAGCTACGGTACGAAATATTCTGGAATTTCCTGAACGAGTTACCGGGACCGAGATCGTCAAACTTACGACCAATTACCGTTCTCACCAAGGTATTATAGAACGCTACGACGGATGGATGGCATCAGCGGATTGGTCGAATCCTAGGGGCACTACTGCCTTTCGTTACGATAAAACCATCACGGCCGACGACAACGTAGATCATGCACGTTATGATTCTATCATTGCTATCCGGGGTCAGAGCAAGAAGGACGAAGCCGCTCGTTTTGCGGATTTTGTGGCTTTTCTCAAGTCCGAGGGTGTCATTGAAGACTATAGTCAAGTGGCCCTGCTCTTGCATAGCGTTCGCAGTCAGCATAGTGGCGATTATATCGATGCGCTCGATGAGTACGGTATTCGTGCCTATTGTCCCCGTGCTCGAAAATTCTTTGAAATACCTGCTATTCAGCACATGGTTGCCTGTTTCGCCCTGATCTTCGGTTGGTATGGCGATGCTCGAGGAAATCTTGCTGGTGCGACCAAAGAGCTGGCGGACTACGTTGATAACGCATTAGTAGAGCTTGGTTGCAATTATGCAGATCCTCATCCATTGGCACAGACCTTAGCTGGTGCTGTTGCTGAAGTTGGTGGACTTCAGGAAGGCGAATCTCTTGATTTCCGTCCTGCCGATTATTTTTATCGCTTACTGGCGTTGGAGCCTTTCAGATTGGCCGTTAAGGACGAGAACATAGCACGTAACTTGGCCATTTTTTCTCAACTGCTGAATACCTTTCAAATTTTCTACCACTACTCTGTTATTACTTATGCCAACCGAAGAAGCATCCGGCTCCATTTCTTCAATAGTTTTCTTCGTCTGCTCTACGATGGCGGCATGGACGAATATGAGGATCAAGACCAGCCTTTTCCAAAGGGTTGTGTCCAAGTGATGACGATTCATCAGGCAAAGGGGCTGGAGTTCCCTGTGGTTGTAGTTGGCTCGCTGTCGAACCAATTGCCCAGCCGCAAGAAGATTGATAGAGAGCTCAATCCGTTTTACCACAGATTGCCGTTCGAGCCGGAAAATCGCATTACCCTTTTCGACCGCATGCGGCTCCACTACGTGGCGTTTTCAAGGCCGCAGAAGATATTGGCGCTTACAGCGCACAAACAACCCAGGGATCACTTTGCATCTATTTGGCAAGGGCTTCCACAGTGGCCTTACGTGGAGAAGGAGTTACTTGCTGCTCAGTCTTGCGAGTTCCACGAGCGAACCCCGGTTAAAAAAACGTACAGTTTCACTGGTGATCTCAAGATATATGAGACTTGCCCACGGCAGTATCAGTTTTTCAGAGAATACGATTTCACGCCTTCCCGTTCGGCGGTTATCTTTTTCAGCTTGCTCGTGCATCAATCCATTGAGGATATCCACCGCATTGTCTTGGATGGTGGCCTTCCAATGCTTGATGAAGCGCGCATCCGTGAGCTGTTTGAACAAACCTTTCGGGTTCTGTGCCTTTCCGATGTGCGGCCCATCGGTGAAAAGGCGAAAGAGTCGGCCTTTACTCAGGTGATGAACTACTTTAGGCAGAATCAGGATGAGATGAGTCGAGTGCTGGAAACAGAAGTGGACGTGTCTCTGGAGAAAGACGATTATATTCTCACCGGCAAGGTGGACCTTCTTCTTGGCGGAGACGGTAAGCTGGAACTACTTGATTTCAAGACATCACAGCGCCCGACCAATAGCCCCGACCTGATTGCTGCCTACGAGCGACAACTGTGTACCTATGCACACATTTTGGAGCAGCGATATAACAAGCACGTGGATAGGCTGCTTCTTTACTGGACCTCAGAGGCTCGCAAGGAGGACGCACTTATGGTTCTGCCCTATCAGCCGGAGTGCGCTGACAAAGCGGGTATGCATTTCGACACGACTGTTGGACGTGTCCAGGCGAGGGAATTTTCGGTCTTGACAGCACCCGAGGCGAAGATTTGTCAGGAATGCGATTTGCGGACGCTGTGTCATGCCGAAGGTGTAATTTCCATTACAAATGGAGGGTTCAAATAATGGCCAGCGATTATCAGGCAATCCGAGACAAAAATAAAATTCGCTATGGTACTGAAATCGAGCGGATTGGAAAACTGTTGCTGGCAAATCGCTATGACGACCGAACTCATTTCATCTATGAACTATTGCAAAACGCCGAGGATGCGCTGGCAAAACGAGACGTCTGGACCGGGCAGCGATCCATTTGTTTTGATCTGGCGGAGCGTGAGCTGCGCGTCAGCCACTTCGGCAAGCCGTTTGACGAGGCGGATGTATGCGGCATCTGCGGTATTGCAGATAGTTACAAGGATGAGGACGTTACTCAGATTGGGTACTTCGGTATCGGCTTCAAATCGGTTTATGCGTATACTGATCGACCTGAGATTCACTCGGGTGTGGAGGACTTTGGGATTGAGAGTTTTGTCTGGCCAATCGCCGTCGCCGAAATCCAGCGTGAGAACGATGAGACAATCATCGTCATGCCGCTGCGGGAGCCAGCGGACGCTGGAGAGATCGGGGCCGGGCTGAAGCGCCTTGGCGCCAACGCCCTTCTGTTTTTGCGTGAAATTGAAGAAATCGAGTGGAATCTGCAGGATGGGCTGTCGGGCCTGTACCTTCGTCAGTCCGAAGATGTCGATAATTGTGTTCGGCGTATTACTGTTCTTGGTGAGGCAGATGGCCAGCCGGATACTGAACAAACTTGGCTGGTTTTCTCCAAGGCGATGCACAAGTTTGAGAATAAGCTCGTGGGTCATGTTGAAATAGCATTTTTCTTTGAGGATGGACGGGTGCGTCCCATCTCCCGCTCACCATTAGTAGTGTTCTTCCCCACAGTGGTCGAAACCAATCTTGGATTTTGTGTGCAGGGTCCATACCGCACTACACCAAGCCGAGACAACGTGCCTCATCGTGACGATTGGAACCGGGATTGCGTACAGGCAACGGCGACTCTATTGGTTGATGCGCTCAAATGGCTTCGAGATAATAGATTGCTCGATGTCAATGTACTCCAATGCCTGCCCCTTGAGCGGAAAAAATTCGACGAAGACTCGATGTTTGCCCCGTTTTACGCAGCGACGAAGCGAGCACTTGGCTCTCAGTGCCTCTTGCCACGCTTTCAGGGTGGATACCTTTCTGCCGATACTGCCAAGTTAGCGCGTACCCAAGAGATACGTGAGTTATTCGATTCGGATCAATTAGCCCGGTTGTTCAATGTATCGGGGGGACTGGCATGGCTAAGTGATGATATTTCTGAAAACCGAACTCCTCTACTGAGACATTATCTGATGAATGACCTCAAATTCGTGGAGGTGACACCCGAAATGATCTTGCAGAAATTTGACGCTGTATTCTTGGAAGAACAGAGCGACCAGTGGGTGTGCAATCTCTATGAATTCTTGAATGGTCAGCCTGCATTGAGGCGACAGATAGCAAACCTGCCATTGGTTCGTCTCGCAAATGGTAGGCATGTCCAAGCGCACAAAAATGGTCGTCCCCAGGCATTTCTTGCTGGAGAAATTGAGACAAATTTCCCGACGGTCCGAGAAGCCGTGTGTAATTCAGGAAACGCCCGGGCGTTTCTGCGCTCGCTCGGGTTGACCAAGCCAGATCCAGTGGACGATGTAATCCAAAATATTCTGTGCAAGTACGAAAATGGCAATGACATTGAAGATGACGAGTATGATAATGATATTTACCGTATCCTTAATGCCTATAGAACTGACTCTAGAGATCAGCGCGATAAGCTGCTTTCGGTTCTTCGCAGAACTCCGTTTATCAAAGCCATAGATGCAAGAGATGATTCAGTATGTTTCGATTGTCCCGAGAATCTATACATAGCTACTGATAGGCTGAAAAAATTATTTGATGGTATTCCAGGTATCAAACTTGTAGACGATGACTGCATCGCTCTTCGTGGTGAGGAAATGCGTACATTACTTGAGGCTTGTGGTGCTACTCGCCATCTTAAAAGGCAAAATGTCGAATGTCAGCTATCCTTTGATAAACTAGAGAATATGCGCCGGGAAGCGGGTTTGGAGAGATATACTCAGTTTCATTTGGTAGATTTTACATTGCGAGGTATTGATCTATTGCTGAATAAATTGACCGATATGAATATCGAAAGTCAACGAGTCCGTTCGTATCTTCTGTGGGAAGCCCTTATCGACCTAGTGAGTTGGAATCAAAATGCATTTCAAGGACTGTACAGCTGGAGTTTTTCCCGGGAACAGAAAAAGGTGCCCTTTGATGCAGAATTTGTACGCCATCTCAACGGAATGAAATGGATTCCTGATAAGAATGGCAAATTACAACGCCCGAATTTGGTGCTTTTTGAATCACTTGATTGGCCATCTCACCCTTTTCTATTGTCAAAAATTTGTTTTAAGCCGCCAGTTATTGATCAGCTTGCCCAGGAAGCCGGTTTTGAGCCTGCAATGCTAGACATGTTGAAGAACCTTGGCATTACCAGTGAATCTGAGCTTATTGTGCGGCTTGGGTTGCCGGACACCAAAAATTTGCAAAGTGAGTCCGATGAGCCCACTACCCCGGCAGAAGCAGTGGACGCGATACTCGGTGATGTGCCTCGTGCCAAACCGTCTATTGACGACTTGGGCGGTGCCCTCCCCGTTTTTCTCGACAGCACCGACGATGGGCACGAGGGGGCGTCCAAAGGCTCAGGAAGTAGTCGCGGAAATGGCGCATCCAGAACTGGACACGAACGTTCATTCAACTCTTATGTGACTGTTCATCACGACGACAATGAGACCGATCCTGATGGCCTGGAACAGGCCGCCCGTATGGACCTGGAAGAAAAAGCAGTCGATTTCATCCTGAGTAGATATCCGAACTGGGAGCGGACTTCCACTCACAACCCGGGTTTTGACTTATTCGAATCCGGGCCGGACGGCAATCCGGTACGCTGGTGTGAAGTCAAGGCGATGACCGGAAGCCTTGATGACCGTCCGGTTGGCCTCTCTCGCACCCAGTTCGAGTGCGCTTGCAAACACGGAGCAAACTACTGGCTTTATGTCGTCGAGTACGCCGGAAATGATAACGCACAGATTATTCGCATCCAGAATCCTGCTGGAAAGGCCCGTACATTTACGTTTGACCGTGGTTGGCGCACTGCTGCAGAACGGGAACATAAAGCCGATTGATAGGTATCATATAAGGAACACGGAGTAAAAATTAGTCCCTGTCAAGTTTCCTGTATAAACGCCAATAAATTCGGGCAATAGCAAATGACCAAGATCAACATCACGAAGACCGAACTGGTTTGGCCAGGTAAGTACAATGAGGACGGTGCGTTCAGGGAAACCCCGCGAGTTAATTTGCCATTCCAAGTGATCGAGACAGTCAACGAGAGCCGAGCCACACGCGAAGTCAAGAAGCGTGGTGTTCAGACTTCCATTTTTGATATTTATGAGGGGAATGAAGGGGACTCCTTCGAGGAAGGGTGGAGGAATAAGCTGATATGGGGTGACAATCTGCTCGTGATGGGGTCGCTGCTGGAGAAGTTTGCGGGAAAAATCGACTTAATTTACATCGACCCGCCGTTTGCTACGGGGGCAGACTTTTCGTTCAAGGCCCCGGTCGGCGAAGGTAAAAATACTGCATATAAGCAGCAGTCCGTTCTTGAAGAGAGGGCATATCGTGACACATGGAGGGAAGGTATTGATTCATATCTTACCGAAATGATTCCGCGTATCGAAATCATTCACGAACTTTTGTCTGATAGAGGTGCACTATATTTACATCTCGGTGTTCAGGTAAATCATTATATTAGAATTGCTTTAGAAGAAGTATTTGGAAAAGATAACGTTGTTGACGAGATCATTTGGAGCTACGGAACACCCTCTGGTGGACGATCAGCTGGAAATAAAACCATAAAGGCACATGAATATATTTTATATGCCACACGAAATTATGGATCACATCAGTATAATAAAACATACCTTTCCTATTCCGAAAAATACATAAAAGAGCGGTTCAACCAATGGGATGATGATGGTCGGCAATATAGGGTTCGGACCCGAGGCGGTGGTGTCGTTGAC
>JAJECT010000031.1 GCA_022821845.1 Rhodothermales bacterium
CAAAGGAATACGGAAGCCTTATAGCGATCCTGATTACGCTGATTGGCGTTTGCGCGTTTACGTTTCGTCTCTGGAGCGTTCCGGCGCGGATGGACGCACTCGACGGGCGTATGGACACGCTGGACGGACGCATGGACGAACTGGAAAAGCAAGTTCAGGCGCTTCGCATCGAACACGGCGAACGGTTGGCGCGGATTGAAGGGGCGTTATTCGGGGTTACGCCCGTTTCGTCGGATTCCGCCGCCGCGCCTGTCGAGCCCGTGGAGGACAGCGCGTTTGCGTCCGTTCCGTCCGCATCGAAAATCCGCGGGGGGGTGAAAAGATGAAAAAGGCCCTTGCGAAAACAAAGGAATACGGAAGCCTTATAGCGATCCTGATTACGCTGATTGGCGTTTGCGCGTTTACGTTTCGTCTCTGGAGCGTTCCGGCACGGATGGACGCACTCGACGGGCGCATGGACGAACTGGAAAAGCAAGTTCAGGCGCTTCGTATCGAACACGGCGAGCGGTTGGCGCGGATCGAAGGGGCGTTATTCGGGGTTGCGCCCGTTTCGTCGGATTCCGCCGCCGCGCCTGTTGCGTCCATTGAAGACGGTTCGTTTACGTCCGCCTGGACACCGTGAAACGCTGGCTCGTCCGGCATACAGACACGGGCCGGATGATACGCGCGGCGCGGATTGAAAACGCATTATGTCAGGAGATTCCGATACGCAACAACGCTTTGGGAGCCGCCTCGGGTTGCTCCTGAGCGTACTCGGCATTGCCGTAGGCACGGGCAATATCTGGCGGTTCCCGCGCATCGCCGCGCAAAATGGCGGCGCCGAAGGAGCGGGCGCTTTTCTTATCGCCTGGATTACGTTCCTGTTCATCTGGAGCATTCCGCTGATTATCGCCGAATACGCGCTGGGGCGGCACGGGCGTCGGGGCGTCGTGGGGTCGTTCGTCAAGGCGGCGGGCAAACGCTTCGCCTGGATGGGCGCGTTCGTGGCGTTCGTGGCCACGGCCATCATGTTCTATTATTCCGTGGTGGCGGGCTGGTGCGCGTATTATCTCCTGACCTCGGCGACGCAGCCGCTTCCCCTGAGTCTCGAAGGCGCCACCGCCGTATGGGACGGATTCCAGTCCGGCGGCGCGCCGCTGCTGTTTCATGCCCTTGCGATGGGCGGGGGCGCGTTCGTGGTCGTCCGGGGCATTTCGTCCATCGAACGGGTGAACAAGGTCCTCATACCTGTCTTGTGCCTGATCGTGCTTTCGTCCGTTCTGCGCGCCGTCACCTTGCCCGGCGCGGGGGAGGGGCTGGCCTTTTTGTTTACGCCGCAGTGGGACTTGCTTGCCCGTCCGTCCCTGTGGCTGGAGGCGCTTACCCAGAACGCCTGGGACACGGGCGCGGGCTGGGGGCTTATCCTGACCTACGGCGCCTACATGCGGCGGAGTCACGGCGTGGTGAAAAATTCTTTCATTACCGGCATAGGCAATAATGTCGTGTCCTTGCTGGCCGCCATTATGATTTTCGGGACGGTATTCGCCGTGCTGGGCGCCGAAATGTCCCGCCCGGAAGTGCTGGACGTGATGAAAGACAGCGGCCCGGCCTCCACGGGCCTGACCTTTATCTGGATGCCGCAATTGTTCGCCAAAATGCCTTTCGGGCAAGGGATGGCGCTGCTCTTCTTCCTCGGGCTGTCGTTTGCGGCGTTCAGTTCGCTGATTTCCATGATCGAACTGGCCACCCGCGTACTGGTGGATGCCGGGCTGCGCCGCAAACAGGCCATTGCCTGCGTGGCCATTTTCGGATTCGTGCTGGGCGTGCCGTCCGCCTTGTATACGGGCTTTCTGGGGAATCAGGACTTCGTATGGGGGGTGGCGCTGATGCTTTCCGGCGCGTTCGTGGCGTTCGCCGTGGTTCGGTACGGGGCCGCGGATTTCGCCCGCAGAGCAGTTTCTGGCGCTGCGGGAGACTGGTCCGTGGGCAAGGGCTGGACCTTCCTGATCCGTTTCGCCGTGCCCGCGCAGGCGGCGGTCCTGCTGGGCTGGTGGCTATACCTGTCCGCCTCGCAGTACGCCCCCGCCTCCTGGTATAACCCTTTCGATCCCTACAGCGTCATGACGTGTCTCGCGCAATGGGGCGTCGTTGCGGGGATTTTCCTCGTGGCGAACCGTTTTCTCGCGCGCCGCACGACGCTGGATACGCCGTAGCGCGGCCCCTTTTCTGCCTTTCGATCCGTTTGCCGGGCTGCGTTGCATGACCATCGATCGCGTAATCCGGGAGTTTACCGGCGTCGGCAGCGCCGCTGCGTTCGACGAGATGGCCCAGGTTGCGCTTGGCTATCAGTATGCCCGTACCGCCGCGTACCGCCGGTATTGCGACGCCCTGCGTACGCCCGCCGCCCGCCGCGCCCTGGCCCCGCGCGCCCGCAACGCCGCCCCGCCGACCTCCTCAAGGCAATCTGCCTTCCTTTCGCCCGCCGGGCTCCCCGTATTTTTGCCGGTGGCGGCGTTCAAGCAGGCGGCGGTTACGGCCTTTCCCCCGGAAGAAGCCGAAAAAATCTTCGAAAGCAGCGGAACCGGCAGTGGCTTGCGCAGCCGGCATTACGTACGGGACGTCTCGATATACGAGCGGGCGCTCGCCGCGAATTTTGCCCGCGCTTTCGGAACCGGGCCGTTCCTGTTTGCCCTGTGCCTTCCCGGCTACGCCGAGCAGGGCGAAGCGTCGTCCCTTGCGTATATGGCGCATTTTCTTCTGCGCCGATTCGGGGCCGCGGGCAGCGGTTCGATCCTGGGCGCGCCGGAACGCTTGCGGCGCCTTGCGGAGCAGAGCGCAAACGACAATATTCCGCTCATGCTGTTCGGGGCCGCGTTCGGGTTGCTTGACCTTGCGGAAACGGCGTCGTTTTCTCTTCCTGCGCATGCCGTCGTCGTTGAAACGGGCGGCATGAAGACCCGCCGCCGGGAAATGTCGCGGGCCGAATTGCATGGCCGCCTTCGGGAGGGGTTCGGCGTGTCGTCCGTGTGCAGCGAATACGGGATGTGCGAACTGCTTGGTTCGTGCTACGCCCGGGAGGGGGGCGTGTTTTATCCGCCGCCCTGGATGCGCTATTGGATCGTGGATCCGGCGCGCCCTTTCGAGCCGCTCGAAGAAGGCCGGGAAGGCGCGCTGGCCCTGCTGGATTTGGCGAACGTCCATTCCGCTTCGGCCTTGCTGACCGAGGATCGCGCCGTCCGGCGGGGCGACGGGTTCGAAGTGCTTGGCCGCCTTGCCGGGGCCGAACTCCGGGGATGCAACTTTCTATTGGAAGATGTTTAACCTGCTCAAACGCATCGCGGCGGTGGCGGAGGCGGCGCTCGCCTGGAGGGATCCCGATTACGCCGCCAGGGCGAACGCCGCCGAGGAGACGCTGCGCGCCCGGAATGCGTTTACGGAGGAGGCCATGGCGTTCGCCGCGAATCAGCAGATGGCGCTGCTTACGGAAGAAGCCCTTGCCGCGTGGATCCGGGACCGCCGCGCGGCGACGCCCGCCTCGGTGGGGACGCTGAACGCAGGCAACGTGCCGCTGGCGGGGTTGCAGGATTTTCTTGCGGTCGTCCTGACCGGACATCGCTATCTCGGAACCGTTTCGTCGAAGTCTCCGGCGCTGCTTCCTGCATTTGTCCGGGATGTTCGCCGGTTCGCGCCGGACGTCGAGGCGGCGTTTGCCTCCCTTCCCGATGTCCTCGCCCGCGCCGACGCCCTCGTGGCCACCGGCTCGGACGAAACGATCGCGTCCTTGCGGGCCCGCATTGCCCTGCCGCCGGATCGCTGCCTGTTTCGGGGGCATTCCTTTGCCGTCGCCGCGCTGGACGGCGCAGAGCGGGCGGACGCGTACGAACGCCTTGCGGAAGACATGCTCCTGCACGAAGGGTTCGGTTGCCGCAACGTGGCCGTGTTGTGGGCGCCCCGCGGCCTGTCCCCGGACGGCTTGCTGGACGCCCTGGCCCGGTTTCGGGGGGTGTTCCCCGCGCACGAGGGGACGCCGGGCCGGTTGGCCATGCAACGCGCCTTGCTAGAAGCGGCGGGGGCCTCGCACGCCTACGGCGAGGGCCTGGAATTTTTACTTAGCCGGGGGGAGCCCGAACCGCAGCCGCCCGGCCACCTGCGCTGGGTCGAATACGACGACCTTGCCGAGGCGGACGCCTGGCTGGCCGAACGGCCCGTGCAACTGGTCGTGGCCGAAGAACGGGTGCAAAAGCGGCTTGCCTTCGAGGGGCTATGCGTCGTTCCCGGCGAAGCGCAGCGCCCCGCGCTTGCCTGGCGCCCGGACGGCGTCGACACGGTGGACTTCCTGTCGGCTTTAGGAGGCTCTGATTAAATCCGCTTTGCTCAGAGCATCCTTTATAAGGCGTCTTTCGATGCCACTTCCCGAACCGCGCGTTGTACGGCGGGCAGGATGTCGTCCCAGTGGGCGGCGGGACTTTTGGTGATCGTCAGAAACTGGGGCACGATGAACACGTCGGTTACGCCCTCGACGCCGAAGAGGCGTTCTCCAAGCGCGTGTCCAGCGGCCTCCTCTGCCGAGCGGAAGGATTCCATCCCTTCCGGAATGAACGCGCCCTTGCGGAGCGTGCACTTGAGACTGTTCGGGTTCGGCGTGGGAGATATGTCGAGTTGCGGCATGGGAAAACCGTATTGTCGGAATCGGGTATAAACAAGTATTGCGCTGCGGATTGCCGGGCGCTTGAAGATAGCGAATCCCAACCGGACATGGAGCCGCAACATATTTCAGAAGCGCGTCGGGGCGACGAGGACCCGGGCCCTGCGGACGAGGCGCCGCGCGGGAGGGGCAAGGCGCGTCGCATCGGTCGGGAAACGCGCGGCCTGTTCGAGGATTTCGCGGCCTGGGTGGAATTGCGCTTGCGGCTTGCGCAACTGGACGTACAGGGCTACATTCGCCAGAAGATAGACGAGGCTGCCCTCAGGATCGCGCTGGCGGTCGCGGGTTTCCTCTCCGGCTTGTTCGCGCTCGTTACGCTGGCGTTGTTCGCAGGCTGGCTGTTCGGGCATCCGGCCTGGGGTTTTCTGGCGGTAACCGGCTTGCTGCTGTTGTGGACCGGCCTCCTGTACGTCCGCCATCGCCGGATGGCGGCCCGGCGTGCGGAGCGCCTGCCGGGATCGTTTCTGTCGGGCGCGGCGTCGCAGAACGGCGAGCATGAACCCGGCGATTAATCCCCAAATCCCGTGAACGATCGCGCAAAACATACGCCGCCGGACCGCGCGCGGCCTGCGCCGGATGCGGACGACCGCGCCGCGCTCGAAGGGCGGCTTGCCCAGGCGCAGGCGTCCATACGGGCGCGGATAAAGCGCATCGAAAGCGAAGTCGGCCCTGGCCCGAAAGCGCTGTGGGCCGGCGCCAAAAAGCGCCCCGTCGCCACGTTGCTGGCGGCTGCGGCGGCGGGCTTCCTGTTCGGGAACCTGATGTTTCGCAGGCGGCGGCGGACGGTCCGCCCCGTTCATCCGCCCGCGCCGCCAGGCGGACCGCCGACGGGAACGCCCGGCGGGTCGGGCGGCGGCATGCGCTACCTGTTCTGGATCACGCTGCTGCAAACCGGACTGGGGCTTTTCGCGGACGCAGCGGCGGATTTTTTCGCGGCTCGATCCGGCGGCGCACAGCGAATATTCAAAGAAAAACGAAGCGAGCCAGACAGGGAAGCAGGCGGCGAAACGCAGGATGGGCCTCCGCATGCGGAAGATGGTTCGCCTTCTTCGTAGTTTTATTCGTCAGACTGTCATGTATCCGGCGCCGATGGCTGCGCCGGACCGATTATTTTATCCAGTGGATTTATTATGCGTATTGTGCTTTTTGGAGCGCCGGGCACGGGCAAGGGAACGCAGGCGACATTGCTTGCGGAGCGTCGCGGTTTGCACCATATATCTACGGGCGCCATGTTTCGGGACGCGATCCGGGCCCGTACGCCGCATGGTCGCATGGCCCAGGAGTATGTCCGGCGCGGCTGGCTGGTGCCCGACGAATACGCCCGGGATATCGCCGAAACCGCCTTGCTGGACATCGGCCTGGACGGTTTCGTGCTGGACGGATATCCCCGCACGGTGGTGCAGGCGGAATGGCTTTCGGCGTTTTTGGCGACCCACGACACGTCGCTCGACCTGGTCGTCGCCATGGATCTATGCACAAATTGCATAATAGAGCGCCTTTCCATGCGTAGAATGCATAGAGAGACGGGGGAGCATTATCATCTCGCCTTCAAGCCGCCTCCGCCGGACGTCGATCCGGACTTGATCGTGCAGCGACAGGACGACCGCCCGGACGCCATCCGAAGCCGGATCGAGGGATACTGGAAAGCCACGCGCCCTGTCGTGGATTATTACCGAAAACAAGGCATTATCGTCGATGTGGACGCGGACGGGGCGTTCGAGGAGGTATTTGCGCGCATCGAAGAGGCGCTTGCGCAGATCGCGCCCGGCGCCCAAACGGCGTAAATACGTCTCATGTAGCATACCCTGATCCACATGGCTTCGCGTCCAGACGAGCAAATGGTTTCGGCGGCCGCTGCGGCGGACGAGGAGGCGCATGCGCTTCGGGAGCGCGTCGAACAGGTTTTTTCGGCGTGGGCCGAGGGGCGCTCCGCCGTTTCCGTGCAGATTCCCGCGGCGCCGGAGGCCATGTACGATCCGGTCCGGCATGTGCTGGCCTCCGGCGGCAAGCGGCTCAGGCCCGTACTGCTCCTGTTGGCGGCCCGCATTTTCGGCGGCGACGAAGCGGATGCGCTCCCCGCCGCGCTGGCCGTGGAAGTTTTTCATAACTTTACGCTGGTCCACGACGACATCATGGATTCTGCGGACGAGCGGCGCGGGCGGCCTTCCGTGCACGCGAAGTGGGACGAAAGCGCCGCGATTCTTTGCGGAGATTATTTACTGGGGTTGTCGTACGACTTGCTGGCGCGGGCGCGGCCCCGCGCAGGCGCGCCGCATTGGGGTCCCGAAGCCGCCATTGGGCGTTTCCGGGATATGCTGGGGCTTTTGTGCGAAGGGCAAACCCTGGACAAGGCGTTCGAGCGCCGAACGGACGTATCCGTCGAAGAGTATCTTGGGATGATCGACCGGAAGACGGGGGCCTTGCTGCAAACGTCGCTGGAAACGGGGGGGATGCTGGGCGGGGCGGACGAGGCGCAGTTGGCGCATTTGCGCGCCATCGGAAGGCATGCGGGGCGGGCGTTTCAGATTCGCGACGACCTGCTGGACCTTGTGGCGGACGACGTGCGCTGGGGCAAAAAGAAGGGCGGCGACCTGATCGAAGGGAAGCGGACCTGGATGTTGCTGCGGGCCCTCGAACGTACGCGCGGCGCGGAGCGGCGGTGGTTCGAGCGCATTATAGCGGGATCGGGCCTCGCCGCCGACGAAGTAGGGGAAGCCTGCGAACGGATGCGGGCCGCGGGCGTGATAGCGGAGGCGGAGGCGGCGGTGCGGCGGCATACGGAAGAAGCGCTCCGCGCGGCGCGGCGACTCCCGGACGTCGCTTCTTCGGCGACGTTGCGCGGATTGTTGCGCCGCATGCAGGAGCGCATGCATTGAGGCGGACGCCTGCCTTGCGCCCGCCTTGCAAGCCGCTGCGCCTTGCGGACGTAATCAGCGAACCTGATCGTGAACCCCATGGTAACGAAGGAGGTAACCGTAATGAACAGGGCCGGGGTGCATACGCGCCCGGCATCCATGATCGTTCGGGCCGCCGCCAGGTTCCAGGCGGATTTCTTCATTCGCAAGGATCAGTACGAAATCAACGGGAAGAGCATTATCGGGGTGATGACGCTGGCGGCCGAGCAGGGCGCCCGCCTCACCCTTGTGTTCGAGGGAGAAGACGAAAACGAGGCGGCGCAAGCCGTGTCCTGCCTGTTCGAAAGCGGTTTCGGAGAGGAATTATAACCGAAAAAAACCATGAAGCCTGCCGAGGAAACGACCGAGCGGATCGTAGAGGGGATCGCCGTGGGGCCGGGCATCGCCATCGGCCCGGCGTACCTGTATGCGCGCGCGGGGTTCGAAGTGGAGGATCGGCGGATCGCTTCGGAAGACATGGAGGAAGAGGTGGCCCGGTTCGAGCAAGCCGTGGCCCGGTCCGAGCGGGATTTTCGGAAAATCGCGACCGTGGCGCGCGAAAAACTGGGCGAAAGCAGCGCGGGCATTTTCGAGGCGCAAGCGCTGATGCTGCGGGACGCCGCCTTTTACGAAGCGGTCGTCCAGCATATCCGCCGGGACCGCATGGGCGCCGATTACGCCGCGCACGCGGTGTTGCGGCGGCACAGGCGCTTGCTGGAAGCCGGAGAGAGCGCCTATTTTCGGGAGCGGGCCAACGATATGCTGGACCTGGAGCATCGGGTGGTGCGGCACTTGCGGCGGGGGAAAATTCTCGCCGCCGTCGAAGACGGGTCCATCGTGGTGGCCGAGAATCTGTCGGCGGCGGACATCATCCTGTTCAGCCAGCGGTCGATTCTGGGGACCGTGCTGGATCACGGCGGCGCCACGTCGCATGTTTCGCTCATGGCGCGGGCGCTCGGGCTTCCCGCCATCGTGGGTACGCATGGCGTGACGGAGCAGGTGGCGCCCGGGGACATGATCGCGCTGGACGGCCTCGCGGGGCGCGTTGCGATTCGTCCGTCCGAAGACACCCTTGCGCACTACCGCGAACGGCAGCGGCGCTATCGGCGCTGGCGACAAGCGCAAAAGAAGGTCGTCTCCCTGCCTGCGCAAACGCAGGACGGACGCGGCGTCCGCCTCGCGGCCAACCTCGAATTCATGGAGGAGCTGGAGATGGTCGAGGAGTACGGCGCAGAAAGCGTGGGGCTTTTCCGCACGGAAATCCTTTTTCTGATGCGGCAGCGCGTTTCCCTGTCCGAGGAAGAGCAATTCAAGGCGTATCGCCGCATCGTGGAAGCGGTGTCGCCGCGTCCGGTAACGTTTCGCTTGCTGGATTTCGGGGGAGACAAGATGCTTCCCCTCGGCCACCGCGAGCACAATCCGTTCCTGGGGTGGCGCGGCGTACGGGTGCTGCTGGACAAGCCGGACATGCTCACTCCGCAGTTGCGCGCCATTGTGCGGGCCAGCCGTTTCGGGCCGCTGCGCATTTTGCTGCCCATGGTTACGGAACTGCGCGAGGTCCATGCCTTCCGGGGCCTGCTTGCGTCCGTATGCGACGACCTGACGGCGGAAGGCGCGGCGTACGATTCCGAGATTCCCGTGGGCATCATGGTCGAGGTGCCCTCGGTGGCGATCCGGGCGGAACGGTTTGCCCGGGAAGTCGATTTTTTCTCTATAGGCACGAACGACCTTACGCAGTATACCCTCGCCGTGGACCGGGGCAACGATCTGGTGGCGGACAAGTACCAGGAACTCGACCCGGCGGTGCTCGAACTCGTCCGGGGCACGGTCGAGGGGGCGCATGCCGCGGGCATCGAGGTCAGCGTATGCGGAGAACTGGCGGCCCGCCCGGCGGCCACGCCTGTTTTGCTCGGGCTGGGCGTGGACGAACTGTCCGCCTCGCCGGTGTATCTTCCCGAGGTCAAGCGGGTGCTTCGCGCGATCCGCATGGACGAGGCGCAAGCGCTGGCGGCCCGCGCCTTGCAGGCTGCGCACGCCGCCGAGGCCGCTTCGCTGGTCGAGGCCTGGCTGCGGGACCGGGATTGCGACGCAGCAAGCATGTTCGAGACCTTCTGACAATAAGGAGGCGGCGACCCAAAACCTGTCCGCCCGGCTCGCCCGCCGCGCGTTTTACGCCCTCTTTCCGCCGCGTCGGGAACGCTTCCCCGATTTTTTCCGTACGCTTGTATCCAGCTGTCCGGGCGCGCCAGGTCCCGGCTTCTCCCTTCTTTCCGTCGCCTCGCTTCATGCCCCGCCTTCGACTGCGACATATAGCCCTGGCCCTGTGCTGCTTCGCCGCGGCCTTGCCTGCATGGGCGCAGTATACGTCCCATTTCGGGCGCAACAAGGTGCAGTACGAGCATTTCGATTGGCACATTCTCGAAACGGAGCATTTCGACATTTACTACTATACGGAAATGCGGGAACTCGCCGAATACGGCGCCGCGTTCGCCGAGGAAGCCTATCAGGAATTGCAGAACCGGTTCAATTTCTCGCTTACGCACCGCCCGCCGCTCATTTTTTATTCCACGAACCTGCATTTCAGGCAAACGAACATTACGCCGGGCTTCATTCCTCCCGGAGTGGGCGGATTTTTCGAATTCCTGAAAGGCCGGGTCGTTATTCCCGCCAACGGCAACGTGCACCAGTTTCGGCGGGTGATTCGGCACGAACTGGTGCATGTGTTCACCTACGCCAAGGTGCTTCGCGTGATTCGGGACCACCGCATTCCCCCGGAGCGTTTTCTTCCGCTCTGGTTTACGGAGGGGATTGCGGAATACTGGTCTGGTTCGCCCGACGAGTCCCACGAAATGATCATGCGGGACGCCGTCTATTCCAATTACCTCGTTCCCCTGTCGAATATCTACCGCATCGGGGGGACCTATCTGATGTACAAGCAGGGGGAGGCCCTGTGCCGCTTCATGGCGGAAACCTGGGGCGAGGAGAAATTGCTGCGGCTGATGGAGAATTTCTGGATGGACCGCGATTTTCGCCACGTGATGGAAGTTACGTTTCTGGAAGATTTCGAGGAAATAGACCGAAAATGGCAGGCCTGGGTCCGGGCGCGGTATTTCCGGGAGATCGACGAGCTCCAGGTGGCGTCCATCGAGGCGGGCGGGGTGGCTACCGAAGGGTTCAGCGCCAAGCCCGCGTTCCATCGTTTCGCGGACGGGTCCCGCAGGGTGTATTTCGTGGGTAACCGGACGGGCTACGCCAACGTATACGAGGTGGAAGTCGATTCGCTGTTTCGTCCGCTCAGAGACCCTGAAATACTGATTCGCGGCGAGCGGACCGGCGATTTCGAATCGTTGCACTTGTTCGATAGCCGGATGGGCGTTTCGGCGGACGGGAAACTTGCGTTCGTCGCGAAAAGCGGCGAAACGGACGTGATCCATGTCTACGACCTGGTCGCGGACGCGCTGCTCGCCACCTACGGTTTCGACGGGCTGGTGGCCCTGTATTCCCCGGCCTGGAGTCCCGAAGGGGATCGCCTTGCGTTTTCGTCCATCGCAGAGAATGGCTTCAGCGACTTGTTCCTGTACGACCTTGCGGAGGGCCGCTTGCGGCAGTTGACGCGGGACCCTTACGACGATCTGGACCCGGCCTGGAGTCCCGACGGGCGGCGGGTCGCTTTCTCGTCGGATCGTACGGCCATGGGCAAGCGCGACGCCTACAATATTTTCTCCTACGACCTGGAGGAGGGGACCGTGGCGTACGTTACGTTTGGCGACCGGATAGACCATGGGCCGCGCTGGAGTCCGGACGGGCGCCGCCTGGTGTTTACGAGCGCCGTGCGCGGCGAGGACGGGCGCTACGGCGCGCAAAACATATGGACTGCGGAAGCCCCGGCGGACGCTTCGCCCGAAATGGCTTCTTCCGGCAGCGCGGCGGGCCTCCTTGACGCCGACTTCGCCGAGGCGCCGGTGGGCTTGTCTTCGGGGCGGCGCCTGCGCCAGCTCACGAACCTGACGACCTCTGCGTTCGATCCGGTATGGACCCGGGACGGAAACCTGCTCTTTACGGGATTCGAGCACATGCGCTTTTCCATTCGCAGCTTGCCCGCCGCGGATTCGCTATGGGCGCACCCGGAGCGCGAGGAAGTCGTCGATCCGACCCGGGGCGAAGCGCCGTGGGCCTTTGCCCGCATCGGCGCCGGGGAGGCGGGGGAAACCGTTCGGTACAAGAAGCGCTTCACGCTCGATCTGGCGCAAACCCTGGTGAGCCAGAATCCCGTCTGGGGTACGCAGGGGGGCGCCGCGCTGGCGTTTTCCGACCTGATGGGCGACGACAAATGGTTTTTGACGGTCTATAATAATGCGCGCGGCTCCAGCGATTTTCTGCGCAGCCTGAACCTGGCGGTTACGCGGCAGCAGTTGCACCGGCGCACGAATATCGCCTACGGGGCATTTCGCTTCGCCGGATTGCGCTACGACATCACCGACCCGGACGCGGCGCGGGAATTTCCTACGCTCTGGGAAACGATTTACGGCGGTTTCGGACTGGTCAGCTATCCCCTTTCCATGTTCCGGCGCATCGAGGCGGGCACGTCGCTGAGCTGGGACGACAAGTCTATTCCCTGGGCGGACGTAGACCGGCGGGCGTTCCTGGCGTCGAATTCCCTGTCGCTGGTGCACGACAACGTGCTATGGGGGATGAACGGCCCCATAGAAGGGTATAGGGGGAGCGTTACGACAGCCTGGACCACCGACGTCCTGTATTCCAACGTGAACTACCTCACGCTTGCAGGGGATTTGCGCCATTACTGGCGGCTGCATCGCCACATTACCTTTGCCTCGCGCGCGCTGGGCCGGATGAACAAGGGGCGGGAAGCGCGGCTGTTCTTCATGGGGGGCAGCTGGGACTTGCGCGGATTCCCCCTCTTTAGCGTACGCGGGCAAAAGATGTGGTTTACGTCCCACGAACTGCGTTTTCCGATTCTGCTGGCGCCCTGGCTGAGTTTGCCGGTCCTGGCGCCGCTGGGCGTGGTCAACCTGCGGGGCGCCTTTTTCCTGGACGCCGCCCATGCGTGGAACGGGTCGTATTCCGAGTCCGGCTTGACGGACCGGCTGCGCAGGCAGCTGAACGTGGGCGAAACGCTGGGGGCCATTGGCGGGGGATTGCGCCTGAACCTTTTCGGGGGACTGGTGCTGCGCTACGACGTGGGATATCGGTATCGGGACGGATTCCGGCGCCAGGAACGGTTCTTCAAGCAGTTCTTCTTCGGTTGGGATTTTTAGGATACGCTGATCAAAGCCGCTTCGCGCAGCGCGTTCGCCCGTAACAAACAGATGATTTTTTCGTTAAAATCAGCAGAAAACAGCGCGGATGCGCGGCGCAGCGGGCGCCTGGGCCTGTTTGCGGCGGCGTTTTGCGTGGCGTGCGCATTGCCTGCCTGCTCTACGCTCCGCATGGCGCCGGGGGCCGCCATGCAGGCGGTCTGGCCGGTGGAAGGGGGGAACGGGTTTCGGTCCAACGCCGCGCCGGATTCGCTCCCGCCGCCCTTGCGACTGCGCTGGAAGTTCAACGCGCAAGCGGGTTTCGGGCCTGTTTCTCCCCTCGTGCTGGGCGAGGCCGCGCTTGTAGCCACCCGAAAGGGGGAGGTGCACGCCATCGATCTGGAATCGGGCAAGCGCGTCGGGCGCGATGCGTTCGGCGTTTCGATCGAGGGGACGCCGGCCTATGCGGACGGCCTTTTTCTGGCGCCGGTAGCCTGGGGAGGCCGGGCGGTGCATGCAAGGGATCTGGCAAGCGGCGGGCGGGCATGGCGGGCGGGCGATATCCCGGTCAGTTCCGGGCTGGCGCTATGGGGCGATTTCGTGCTGGCGGGGGATGTGGAGGGGTATGTCCGGGCCTGGCGGCTGGAGGACGGGGAAGAAGCCTGGTCTGTGCAACTGGACGACCGGGCAGGCATTTATTCGACGCCTGCGGTGATCGGGGACCTGCTGGTGGCGGCGAACGACCGGGGCAGGGTGGCGGCGCTACATGCCCGGGACGGCGCCCTTGCATGGTCGGCGGAGGCGGGCGCGCCTGTGCAGGTTTCCCTCGCCGCTACGGAGGACCGCGTGTTTGTCGCCACGACGCGGGGCGGCGTACGGGCGTTCGATGCGCGCAGCGGCGTTTTGCAGTGGGCGTACGACGTCCCGAAAGAACGCGATGCGGCGGGCGGCGCCGAGGACGCTTTTGGCGCGACGGTCGCTTCGCAGATATATCTTACGGCGCCGGCGGCGGGGGCGCGCGACCTGGTGTTTGGCGCCTCCGACGGGACGCTGCGGTCCCTGAACGCGGCGGACGGATCCCTCAACTGGGTTGCGGAGGCTTCCGACGCGGTGTCGGCTCCGCCCCTGCTCGTCGCGGAAACCGTGTATGCGGGGACCATGGGCGCCATGCTGAAAGCCTTCGACCGCCGCGACGGCCGCCTGCTGTGGGAGACGGCGCTGGAAGGCCGCGTGAAATCCGCTTTTGCGCTCAAGGAGTCGTTGCTCATCGTGCTGGCGGAGCCGCGCCACGTGTACGCCTACGAACCGGAATTACAGGACCATAAAGCGAATGATGAATAAGATGAATAAATCGAGAAGAATAGCGCTTCTGCGGCGGGTGCTTTGCGGCGTCTTGTGGCTGCTTGGCGCCGGGCTGCTTCCGGCGCGGGCGCAAGAGGCGGACCCTGCGGACGGTCCGGTCTACGTGCACATCGACACCAATTTCCCCGAAGCGCTGGTGTTCGCGGACAGCGCGCTGGTGGGCGGCGCGGCGCGCGCGATGCTGGCCGTGCCCGCCGGGAGTCGCTCGATTCGCCTTACCGCGCCGCGCCCGGACGCCTGGTCCATCGCTCCGATTATTCGCCCGCTGAATGCGGCGGCGGGCGATACGGTCCGCGTGGTCATGCATTTCCCGTATCATTACCGGATCGAGTCTGAGCCGTTCGGGGCGGAGGTGTTCCTGGAGCGATCCGGCGAACGCCTCGCCTTGGGCGCGACGCCGTTGCTGCACCGGGCGGCAGCGCCGCTGGAAGGGCGTATTCTGGTTCGGCGAAACGGGTATGTTTCCCGGTCCGTGCAGCCGGGAAAAGCCGTATGGAATCGTCATGTCGTACGCCTGGAGCCGATTAGTCCCCGCGATCCTGCGGCGGCGCTTCATGCGAACCCGCCCCGCAGGCGTCGCGCCTGGATCGACTACGCGGCGCTGGGCGCGGCGCTGGCGGCGGGCGCCGTGGCGGTCCGCTACAAATTCAAGGCCGACGACCTGGCGGACGAGTACGAGCGGACCCGAAATCCGGCGCTGACTTCGCGCATCGAAACGCACGATTTTCGCGCTGCGGCGGCGTTCGGGGTCATGCAGGGGGGGATCGGTATTTTTGCAATCCGGTTGGCGTTGCGGTAGCGCAAGGCCCGTTTTCGGGCTTGTGGACAAAAAAGATTTGGAAATGTGGTTTATTGATTCGTATCTTTGCCCGCGTGTGTTGCCCGCCGGCAGATATTCTGTCCTTGCAACCTCCCTTTTTGCAGCGCGGAAACGCCTTGCGTGGCGTTACCGAAAAAGCGACGAGGGGGAGACCATAAGCAAAATACAATCCCCGAATCCATGAAAAACCGAACCTTTCTCGCGGCGTCCGTCGCGCGTATCGCCTCCTTGATTTCTTCCCCGGGGGGGGGGGGGCTACTCTGCCATTTGCGTTGCGCCGGCGTAGCGATTCAGGCTTCTGCGCAAAAGCCCGTGGCTACTTTCGCCACCGCCTCCTCTTCCGTCAACGAAGACGGGGGTACGGTTACCTTAACCGTGAACCTGACTTCGGCTGTCGATGAGGATGGGGAGATCGGGGTCAGTTATGCGGTGGGCAGCGATAGCGACACTTCGTCGCCCGCAGACTATACCGATCCCAATTCCGGCTTCGTAAGCTTGTCCACGGTCGCGACCTCGGTCAATATAACCATTACGATTGAGGACGACGGGTTACCGGAGGACGACGAGACGCTGCTTGTGACCCTTGAAGATGGCGGGTATTACGATGCGGGCAGCGCGAAGACGCACACGATTAAGATCATCGACAACGACGATCCCGCCGTTTCCTTTGTTGAAGTAGACGCCTCTTTTGCTTCTGACGCGGAGGAAGACGCAGGGTTTGTTTATGTAACCGTGCAGCTAAATAACGCGCACCAGGGATCCGATCTTGACATCGGCTATACCGTGACCGGTACGGCGACCTTCGACGCCGACGCGGACGGTTTCGCGGGAAGCGGGGATTTCGGCATTACGGGGCTCACGAATGTCAATGACGCGGAAGTGATGGTTTCTTCCTTTACGCAATTCGGCTACATAGATGTTGCTATTAACGACGACGGCACGGCGGAAGAGGACGAGACGGTGATTTTGACGCTTGTGGATGGCGACGGATACACGGTAGTCAGCGACAGCAGCGTCTTCACGATAACGATAAAAGCCGACGACAACGACGAGGGCGCCGTCGTCCAAAAGCCGACCATAACTATTGCGGGTAACGCGTCTACTTTCGAAGAAGGGGATAGGCTTACTTTTGACGTTAGCTCCGACGAGGCGGTCACCGCGGCTCTGGACGTTACGTTGACGGTCTCGGACGCTGCCGGAAGCGATTTCCTGGATTCCGCCAACGAGGGGGACCAGACGGTGACGATCAAGGTAGATTCAACCACCACCAGGTTTTACTTGCCGACGCGGGTGAACGACGTCTATGACGTGCCCGGCACGATTACGGTAGCGTTGGCGTCAGGCGCCGGCTACGATGTGGGCACGCCGGCCTCGGTTTCTGCGGATGGAACAGATCCGGAGGGGCCGTTTGTTTCTTTCGCCTCTGCTTCGAGTACTATTGAGGAAGACGCCAGGCAACTGATGGGCACTATTTACGAGCCCGTCTGGCATGATTTCGTCGTGAATATCGATCCCTCGTCCCCGGCCTTAGTGATATTATTTAGCGTAATGAAAGACGGCACTACGGCGGACGCAGGTGATTATCAGGTGGATTTTGGACCCGGGATTTCGGTGTTTTCAAATTCGATAGACCGCGGCGTGCAGATGTTCACGGCCCAAGTATCTGCTTACGTGCCGGACTTGTTCAAAAATGTGGAAGTTGATGCGGAAGAGGATGAAACGGTGATTTTTGAAATTGTGGATGGCCCGGGGTACAGGCCGGGCACACAGAACACCCACACGGTCACGATTGAGGACAACGAGGTAACTGCTTCTTTTGCTTCCGCATCTACTGTCGTAGAGGAAGACGCCGGGACGGTTGAGGTAACCGTGAATCTGGATAAGGAGCCTGCGGCGCCGATCCAGATTATTTACGAGGTGACCCGTGGCGAGGGTGTGGATGCAGGCGACTATGTGCTCCTCAATGTTCTCGAGCAAGGGATTATTACGGGCGTTACAAAAGATGTGGTCACAATACCTGTCGAGATCTTCGACGATATCAAGTCGGAACCCGACGAAACATTGACGCTGACGCTTCTTGGAGGCGTGAAGGAAGAACTGGAAGAAGGCGAAGTGCCTTACAATAACCATCTGGGCGACATCGTCGAGCACACCATCACGATCCGGGCCAGCGACGGCCATACATCAACGGTTACGGCGCCCGTGGCGTCCTTCGCCTCGGCTTCGGCGACCGCGGCGGAGAGCGCCGGGACGCAGAACGTGGCGATCAACCTGAGCCCTGTGCCGTCCGCCGCGACCACGCTGAATTATACGTTGTCCGGCACGGCGACGCGGGGCGCGGACTATACGATCAGCGGCGTTACGAGCAACAACGGCACGGTGAACGTCAACGGCGGCGACGCTTCCGTCAACATACCTGTCGTCATCACGGACGACAGCGCAGACGAACCGAATGAGACGGTAATTCTTACGCTCGCGAGCGGAACGGGCTATGACGTGGGAAGCACTACCGCGTACACGCTGACCATTACGGACAATGACGACGCGGCGCCGCCTGCGACCGATACGCCGCCTGCGACCACCGCGGCGAGCGTAACGCTCTCGGCGTCTCCGAACCCTGTGGCCGAGGGGGATTCGGTAATGATTACGGTTACCCCTTCGCAGCTGCTCTCCAGCGACGTAACGGTTCCGCTGCTCTTGACGGCGGGTACGGCGGAAGCGGAGGATTACAGCGCGCTGGCTTCTATCGTCATCGAAGGCAACGAGCCAAACGGCACAGGCGTGATCCGGGCCAGGAAGGACGTGGATATGGACGACGAGACGTTTACCGTGTCGCTGGGCACGTTGCCGTCGAGCGTCGTCGCGGGAACGCCTGCGTCCGTCGAGATCACGATTATGGATGTGGGAACTGTTTCCGCCGAGGCAGACGGGCAGGAACTCCCCGATGCGTTTGCGCTGGAGCAGAATTATCCGAACCCGTTCAATCCGTCCACGGCCATCGAATACGCGCTTCCCGAGGCCGCCCACGTGGTTATCGAAGTGTTCGACGCCACGGGTCGGAGCGCGGGCGTGCTTGTAGACGGCGTACGCCCTGCGGGACGGCACAGCGCGCACTTCGAAGCGGGCAGCCTGCCTTCGGGCCTGTATGTGTACCGCATGCACGCGGGCGGGCAAACCATGGTCCGGAAAATGACCCTCGTTCGGTAAACCCGCTGGCCCTTCTGGTCGACCAATGCCTTGAAGGCCTTCTTCCCCTCTCCGCTCACGTTACCGCAAAGCGGCGGGCGACGAGCATGGAGAGGGGGAGGAGGGCCAGCGTAAGGAGGCCTGCGGGCCAGGCGGCGAATCCGGCGGTTAGCGTAGCGTTAAGGGGGATCAAGGCCAGCACCCCCGCCTGAACGGCCCGTCGGATGCGCTTGGGAGAGGGGTCGGCGGCGGCCCGCCGAAACGAAGGCGCTGTGAGAAAGGCGAACAGGGCGAGAAAAGGCAGCGCGTCCAGCGTCCGGTAGTCCGCCCGAAAGCCGAGGGCCGCGAGCGCCGCGCATACGCCTCCCGTAACGCATAGCGCAAACAGCATGGCGCGCCGCTCGCCCCCATGCACTTCGCCCCGACTCACAATAACGATGGCCCCGACGTAGGCGATGGGAATCGCCGCAAGAAACCATAAATCTCCTATCGCCCCGGGAACGGCGCTTGCGCCCAGCAGCAAATTTCCCCCGCGGCACAGTCCCACTGAAAGGGGCCCCGCTGTGTCGTGTTGCTTGGTTGCGGCGTCGTACCCGAGGGCGCAGCATGCGATGGCCGCCGCCACGCCGAAGGACCAGAGCCCGACGCAGGCGGCGGCCCCCATGCCCCCCGCAAGCAAAACGCTTCCAAAGACGGCCGCTTGCGTTTTGGTAACGCGGCCGCTTGGGATGGGCCGCTCCGGGCGTTCTGCGGCGTCGAGTTCGGCGTCGAATACGTCGTTGAAGACCACGCCGCCCGCGTACAATCCCGCCGTTGCGGCGAGGAGCCACCCGAGGTCGCCAGGGAGGGCAGATTGCCCGCCAGAGAGCAGGTCCGCGAGGGCGCCCGCCGCGGCGAACCCCGCCAGAATATCGGCGAATGCGGTAACGACATTGGCGGGGCGGGCGAGTTCCAGAAAGGCGCGCATGCGTTGGGGGACGGTTCTGGTCATGGCGTGGCGGGGAAAGGGTGCATTGGGTAAATATGTGACGGGTAAATATGTGACGGGGAAGTATGTGGCGGGAAAAACATGGCGGGAAAACGCGCTGTCAAAACCGGCTGTTAAAAACCGGCTGTTAAAAACCGGCGGCGGACGTGAAGCGCGCCGCTACGGAGAAGTAAAATTCCATGTAGAATACGGCCCCCGCCGGATGAAAGCGCATGGGTTCGTTGAGGATATTGCGAAGCCCCAGCGACACGTTCAGGCGATCGGCGGCCATGCGTTTCGCGGCGGTTGCGTTCAGGAGCCAGCGCGCGGGAAGGCGCCAGGTTTCCGGGAGGGCGTCCTCGTATTCGGGCCAGCGCGTGGCCGATGCGTACTGGATGAGCGCCGAGAGGCTGAAGCGGTCGTCCACGACCAGTTCGGTGGCCGAAACAAGGCGCAGCCGAGGCCTGTTGTCCGCGTAGAACAGGGTATGCGGACGGGAATGGCGGACCGCCTCGTACGCGCCGGATATGCGCTGCCGGAGCGCGGGCAAGGGGCGGAACGCGAGGGACGCGAATACGCCGCCCGTATGCCCGCGGATGCCTGAGACCAGACGCGCGGTCGTATCGAATCCGCTCGTATCGAGTCCATCCTGGTCGGTCTGGCGGGCTATGTCGTATTCCAGCTGGAGTTCGTTTCGAAAGCCCCGGTAAAAGGCAAGCAGGCTCCCGGAAAGGCCCTTTAGGTCCTTGGCCTGCATGCGCATCCATCCTGCGTCGAGGGTTACGCGGCGCGGCAAGGGCAGACGCTTCTCTCTGCCGCCCGGCAGGCCCTCGAACGCGCCGTAGGGCAGGGCATACCCCCGGTGACGCCACAGCGCGCGGCTTCCGGGATCGGGGGGCGCGGCCCCGTACGATCCGGCCAGCAGGAACGCGCGGCGGCGCGCCCGGATGTAGGCAACCGCTCCGTGCTGCGTTTCGCGGCGCGCCCATTCCAGCGCGAGGCGCATGCTTTTTTGCGGGCGCCCGCCCAGATCGATTCCCCCGAAAAGCCGCAGATCGAACAGGGTTTCGTCCGCGAGGCGCTGGCTGGTTTCTGCGCGAAACGTTTGCAAGCGCCCGCCCGCGCGCAGTCTGCGCAGGCGAAGGTCCGCCTGAGCCTCGACGCGCCGCTGCGCCCAGTCCAGGTCGATATCTTCCCGGTTCTGCCGGAGCGGCAGCGCGTCGCGGGTTGTCGAGACGGCGTACCGGACGATCCCGCCGCGCCAGAGGGGCAGGCTGCCCGCCGCGCCCCACAGCGCCATGCGGTGCGTTACGGGAATTTCCAGGCCCGTTTCCGGGAAAAACGCCATGTCCCCGGTGTGCGCGAAGCCCGCAAGGACGCGCTGCCGCCCGTAGCCCCCGGCGAACCGCAGCGCGCGGGTGCGGATGTGGGGCTGCGTATCCGGTATGTCGTAGAGGCGGCGCGTCCGGTCTCGCAGCGCGGCGTCCATTACGTGGTGTTCGTCCAGGCGACCGCTGGCCTGTCCCGCCCCTGTTTGCTTGCCGACGGAGAGGCTTGCCGCGTGGATGGGGCCCGTGCGGTCGATGTTGACGGTTTCCGGGAGCGTGTAGCGGAAGGGGCCCGGGTCGTTGATTTCGTTTCCGGCGGTTACTGCGGCTTGTATCGACAGTCCGAAAGCGGGCCGTTTCGTGTAGATGCGCAGGGCGCCCCCCGGCAGGAACGCCGGGCCTCCCATGTCCAGGCCGGATACGATTTCGACGCAGGCGACGTCGGAAAGCGCGATGGGCAAGGCGTTGAGGCGGTTTCTGCCCAATACGCGGGGACTCGCGGGTATGTCGTCGATATACAGGCTCCAGCGCGCTGCGCCGTCGGGAAAGCCTGCCGGGGCGGTTTGCCAGTGGTAGCCGTCGACGCTGGCGGCGGACCAGCGGGCGGAAAAGGCGAGGACGTCGGCAAGGCGAAATAAACCGTGCCGGAGCAGGTCTGCCTGCGTTACGACTTCCTTGCCGATATCCGGGACGCAGGCGGAAGGATTCGCCGGTTGTCCGTAGGCGGGGCGGGCCAACGCAAGCAGCAGGTTCAGGGAAAGCAGCGGGCCCAGCGCAAGCAGGACGCGCGGCAAGCCCGCGGCGACAAGGCAGGATGCGCGGGGCGGATAGCGTTCGGGCGGGGCGGATACTATTCGGACGGGCCGGGTCCTGGGGCGGAGCGCGCGGAGGGCATGGCGCAGGCGGCGGTCGTATGCGCTTGTTTTATCCATGCCGCCGCTATTCGAGGAGGCCGCGCAGCCAGTCCGGGGTCCGCGCGCGCAGGCCGACGCCGCCCGTCAGGCCCCCGGCGCGGAATCGCGGGAGCGTGTACGCCTGCATAACGTGGCCTTCGACGAACAGCCGCAGGTCTCTGGAGAGGTGCAGGTCGATCCGGGAAACGAGCGCAAGCGCGAATTCCTTTTCTTCTTCGTCGCCCGGCTCTTCGTCGAAGATCATATGGTACATGCCCGCGCGCAAGCCGCCGTACACGGACCAGGAGCCGGGCGACGTATGCCGGGCGCCCCATCCGACGAAGGTGAACCAGGCATACCAGGAGGGGGTGTTCCGAAGCGCCGCCGCATAGCGGTGCAGGGCTACGCCTGCCTCTATATCCCCCGCATGGAAGGGGGTCGCCGCCGAGAGCGCGGGGCCGTATCCGCGCCGCCAATGCGCGTAGGAAGCGTTGTGCCGGATGGTCGTCGCAAGGCTGCCGCGGAAGGCGACGTGCGAGAAGGGTTCCTGCGCTGCCTGGGCGCAGGCCGCCCCCGCGCCGAGTCTTCCCGTGGCGAGGCATACGGCGACAAGCGCAAGGGCGTTGCGGAGCGGGCGCAACGAGCGCAGCGGACGTATCGTGCGTATCGTGCGTATCGTGCGTATCGCGGGAGCGCTCACAGGGACAGGGCAATGCGTTTTGCGCCGCCGAAGCGGGCCATGGCGGACAGCGTTACCGTAAAGACCGTCCGGTTGTCGCCTTTCCTGTGGCCTTCGTTCCGGATGAAGGCGGGCCCCATGTCGATCTGGCCCCACCAGGCGCCGCCCCGCTGGGCCCGCAGGCGCAGCCCCGGACGCGCGACCCGTTCGGCCACGCCGTCGAGGATGAAGGCCACGCCGTCGGCGGAAGACGGGTAGGGCGCATGGATGTCCGCCTCGCCCTGGAACAGCACGTCGAGGCGCGGGGACACGCTCAGGTCGAAATTCTTGCCTGCTGCGTAGAACGTGGCGTAGGCCGCGCCGTGGATGTAGTCGTTCTGTGGCGCGCCCAGTCCGCGCAGGAGGTGGGTGTACCGGCCCTCCGGCTGGTGGGCGTTGTAGGTCCGCGCCGCTACGGCGGTCCAGGCCGTCCCCAGTTCGGCGCGGGCGAATCCGGCGTACGAGAGGCTCCCGCCGAGCGCGATGGACGACGGTTCGTCCGACTCGTTCAGCAGGTCCGCGTCGTCCAGCAGCCATTGCCCCTGGAACGTCCAGGCCTTGTACTGCGCCCACAGCATGGCGGCCAGCACCCCGTTGTTTTCGTCGTTCTTGGGGCGTCCGTCCACGGCAAGGGCATGGAGCGCGAGGGGATTGAAGAATTTGAGAGAAAGCCCGGCGGCCGGGCCCGACCAGATCGTGGATTCCATGAGCGTAATGGCCGCGTGGCGGGACGGGCGCCAGTCCAGGCGATGCGCCGACAGGTAGCGCCGTACGCTGCCGGAGCGGACGCTGTCTGCCCCGGCGGTTCCGGTAAAGCGTCCGTCGCCCGTGCTGCTGTCCAGTTCGCCCACGATGCTTCTGAGGGCCAGCCGCCCGCCCCCGATGCGGACGTACACGCGATCGAAATCCACTGGATTCCGGCTTACGAGGAGCGCCGTTTCTCCGTACGGTCCCCAATGCTGCGCGAAGCGCCCCCCATAGATCGCCGCGTAGCGGGTTCTCAGGCCCAGATAGGCTTCTTCGTTGCGAGAAATCAGCCGATTGGCGGCTTCGAGCGCGTCCGGGTCGTACCGGTACCAGGCGTCGAAGCGGACGCCGCCTTGCGCCACCATCGGCCCGTGCTCCAGAAAGACCCGTACGGCAGCCTGGGGGTAGGCGTAGAGGTCGCCTATGCGCGTCGGGATATCGCTGTCCGGGGCCGGGCGCAACGGGTCCAGCCGCCGGGAGGATGAGGCGCGCAGGCCGGGCCGGATGTAGACGCCTGCTTGCGGGCCGCGTTGGGCGAGGGGTTCGGCGGGCGGTTCGGCGGGCGCGCCGTATTCTTCGCGCAGCCGCTCGGCCCAGCGGCGGGCGGGGTTCGGGAGTTCGGCTATCCGGAGGGTTTGCAAGGCGGACGCAATCTCGCCTTCGGCGTAGGGGAGGGCCGTGGGATGCAGCGTCGTCAGGTGGCCGCGGGCTTGCAGGCGGCGGATATATTCGTAGGCCCAGTGATCGATGGGCGCGAGCCGATGGGATCCCCTGTCCCCCTGTTGCGCCAGGGCGGGGCGGACGCAGGGGAAGGCGAAGAGGGCGAACAGGACGCCGAGCGCAAGCGCCGCCGCAAGCGCGGGGAGGCGGGCGCGGCGCGGCCTGCGGGCGGGCATCGCGCCTCCCGGACGGAAGGAATCCGCCGTGTTTTCCAATGGTTTTAACGAGGGAATCATAGGCGCTTTATGCGAACGGCCCCGCCGGGCGAAGCGGTCTTTTTCGGGGCGCCGCGCAGAATATCTGCATGGAATGCTTGCGCGGAATACCGCACAAGATACGACGCGCATGAAACCATTTCGGGGTCGTTTCATGTAAGGGATTCATTATGCAAATGCATCGCAGGAAAAACCGGGCGATGCGGATTGTTCGTTTTTTGCATGCGTTCGCCCCCTTTCCCTTCTTCCTGACACGCTTTTTCGGCGAATTTTTCTGCGTCGTGTCGCGCAAAACGGAATTCATAGCACTCGTTCTGGCCGATTTTCTGGCGTTCGGCGCAGCCAGCATGTTGCTCTACATGGGCCGCTTCGAATGGGAATGGTTCGGTACGGAATACGCGGAACCGCCCTGGATGTTTGTGCCCGTGGCCGTGCTGGCCGTCTACTGGTTTTGCCTGTTCCTGTTTTTCGGGATGTATCGGGAACGGTATGCGGAAAGCCGTTTCGACGAACTGGTTTCCGTGGGCAAGGTGGTGACGGCGGGCGTGCTGGTCCTTGTTTTCGCCATTTTCATCGACACGCTGACGCCGGGCGCGACGCGCAGCCTCATCTTTTTCTACTGGGCCGTTACGGTGTCGCTGGTGGCGTGCGTGCGGGTGATTGTGCGTTCCGTGCAGAAAGCGCTGCTGGTGCGCGGACGGGGAACGCACAAGGCGCTGGTGGTGGGGTGGACGGACCGGGTGGAGCGGCTCTACGGCGAGGTGGCCCGCTACCCGGAAGCCGGTCTTGAGATCGTTGGCGCGATTCGCATGCGGCGCAGCGAGCCGGACGCCTCGGAGGGCGACGGCGCCACCTCCTATTCGATCGCGAACGGCGACGACGCCTTTGCGCAAGCCGCCGACGGCGCCGACGTGCATTCCATCGACGCCTTGCCCGGCCTGATCGACCGGCTCGGGGTGCAGGACGTCCTCATCGCGCTCGGATCGGAAGATCATGGTCCCCTGATCGATGTGCTGCGGCTTTGCGACGGCAAGCCGGTATCCCTGAAACTGGTGCCCGATTTTTACACCATTGTGGGCGGCATGGCGCGCACGGAGCATATCTACGGCCTGCCGCTTATCGAAGTGCTGCCGGAGCCCATGCCTGCCTGGGAGCAGAGCACCAAGCGGCTTATAGACTTCGTCGCGGCGTTCGCGGTGCTGATTGCAGGTCTTCCCCTCTGGATTGCGCTGGGGCTCGTGGTGCGCCTGACGTCTTCTGGCCCCGCCATTTACCAGCAGCGCCGGGTGGGGCAGCATGGCAAGCAGTTCACCATGTGCAAGTTCCGGACGATGCGCCGCGACGCGGAAGCCGGAACCGGGCCGGTCTGGGCGCAGGAAGACGACCCCCGGTACACGCCGCCGGGACGCTGGCTGCGGAAAACGCGGCTGGACGAGATTCCCCAGCTGTGGAATGTGCTGAAAGGCGAGATGAGCCTGGTGGGGCCTCGCCCGGAGCGCCCGTATTTCGTGGAAAAACTGGCGGCGGAAATTCCGCTCTACAACCGGCGGCACCGCGTGAAGCCGGGCATTACGGGCTGGGCGCAGGTGAAATGGAAGTACGATTCGTCCCTTGAAGACGTGCGGCAGAAGGTCCGCTACGACTTGTTCTATATCGAGAACGTAAGCCTGCGCATGGATTTCAAGATTCTGTTTCGTACGATTCGGACGGCTATGCTCGGCAAGGGCCGATGACCGGCATGGAACAGGCGGCTGCGAACCGGGACGACTTGCTGGCGATTTACGAGCGCCTGTACGCGCCGAGGGCCATCGAGGAAAAGATGCTTCGGCTCGTTCGGCAGGGGCGCATTGCGAAATGGTTCAGCGGATACGGGCAAGAGGCCATCGCCACAGGGTGCGCGCTGGCGCTTGAAGCGCGGGACTATGTGCTTCCCATGCATCGGAATACGGGCGTCTGGACGGCGCGCGGCGTACCCTTGCGGCCGCTTTTTTGTCAACTGATGGGGCGCGACGGAGGGTTTACCGGGGGGCGCGACCGGACGTATCATTTCGGACTGCCTGCGCGGCGCATCGTGGGGATGATTTCGCACATGGCGGCCATGCTGCCCGTGGCGTGCGGCCTGGGGCTGGCTTCGCAACTGCGCCAGGCGCGGTTCGTGGCGCTGTGTTTCGCGGGAGACGGGGGCACCCGCGAGGGAGATTTTCACGAAGCGATGAGTTTGGCGGGGTTGTGGAAATTGCCGGTCCTTTTCGTGGTCGAAAACAATGGCTACGGCCTTTCGACGCCGGTAGAGGAAGCCGTGCCCATAGGAGACATAGCCGACGCCGCGGCGGGGTACGGCATGCCCGGCATGGTGGTGGACGGCAACGACATACTGGAGGTGATGCGGGCGGTGCGGCGGGCGGCGGACCGGGCGCGCCGCGGCGACGGCCCGTCCCTTCTGGAAATGAAAACGTTTCGGATGCGGGGACACGAAGAGGCGTCCGGCACGGCCTACGTCCCCGATGCGCTCTTTGCCGAGTGGGCCGGGCGCGATCCGGTGGCGCGGCTTGCGCGGCAGGCGCTGGACGCCGGGCACGCTACGGAGGAGGAACTGAGGGCCGCGGAGGCGCGCATTGCCAGACAGGTGGAAGAAGACGTGGCGTATGCCCTGGCCCAACCGGCCCCGGAAAGTACGCCGCAGGCGGAACGGGCCGGGGTGTTTGCGCCCGTCCCTGCCGTGCGCGCCCCCTTGTCCGCCGCTGACCGGGACGCCGCCCCGACCAAGCGATACGTCGATGCGGTTTCGGAGGGGTTATGGCAGGCGATGGAGGCGGACGATTCCGTATTGCTGCTGGGACAGGACATTGCCGAATACGGGGGCGTATTCAAGGTAACGAAGGGGTTTCTGGAGGCGTTTGGCCCGGATCGCGTGCGTAATACCCCCATTATCGAAAGCGGGGCGGTGGGCGCTTGCATGGGCCTTGCGATCGAAGGGTTTCGCCCGGTTCTCGAAATACAGTACGCGGATTTCATTGCTTGCGGGTTCAACCAGATTGTCAATAACCTGGCCACGACCCATTACCGGTGGGGTCAGGCCCTGCCGGTAACGATTCGGGCGCCCATCGGGGGCGGAATCGGCGCGGGGCCGTTCCATTCGCAATCCAGCGAGGCCTGGTTTTGTCATATTCCCGGCCTGAAAGTGGCGTTTCCGGCCACGCCCTGCGACGCCAAGGGATTGTTGATGCAGGCGA
Organism: Rhodothermales bacterium; assembly: GCA_022821845.1. GTDB lineage: Bacteria > Bacteroidota > Rhodothermia > Rhodothermales > VXPQ01 > VXPQ01. Next base: position 27,023 of record JAJECT010000031.1, read on the forward strand.
TCCGCGACCCGAATCCCGTGCTTTTCTTCGAGCACAAGCGTTTGTATCGCTCGCTGAAGGGGCCGGTCCCCGAGGCGCCGTACGACATCCCGTTCGGGAAGGCCCGCATCGCCCGGGAGGGCGCGGCGGCTACGGTAATCACTTGGGGCGGCGGGGTGTCGTGGGCTTTGGAGGCCGCCGAAGCGTGGGCCGCCGAGGGGTACGAACTGGAAGTGGTGGACTTGCGGACGCTTGCGCCCTGGGACGTGGAGACGACGCTGGCCTCGGTGCGGAAAACGAGCCGGGCGCTCGTCTTGCACGAGGCCCCGCTCTGCGGAGGATTTGGCGGCGAGGTGGCTTCCCGCATCGCGCAGGAGGCGTTCGGGCATCTGGATGCGCCGCCGATGCGGGTCGGGGCGGAAAGCACGCCCATTCCGTTTTCCGCCTCTCTCGAAGCAACGCTGTATTCCGCCCGCGCCAAATTGAACGAAGCCCTGCATGCGCTGCTTTCGTATTGACAGGGCGCCGGATCGCAGCCTCGGCATAAAACAACCGGACGTTCGCGGCGTATGGATGGTTCGTTCGCCGCGCAATCGACGTAGTGTCGAAACAAGCGGCGCGCGTTGTCTTTTTTTCATCATCCAGAACTTGCATTCAGAACATGGCGGAAAGTACTGCGAACATGCCTGCGAAAGGCGAAGCGGCCCCGGATTTCGAGGGATTGGCCCAGGGCGGCGAACAGGTGCGCCTCAGCGATTTGCGAGGCCGCAAGGTTGCGCTCTATTTTTATCCCAAAGACGATACGCCGGGCTGCACGAAACAGGCCTGCAACCTGCGCGACAATCACCAGGCGCTGCTCGGCGCAGGCATTGCCGTCATCGGCGTGTCGCCGGACGACGAGGCGTCCCATGCGGCGTTCGTCGGAAAGTACGCCCTGCCGTTTCCCTTGCTTGCGGACGCGGACAAGAAGATTGTCCAGCGCTACGGCGTGTGGGGCGAGAAGAATCTCTACGGCAAGAAAACGATGGGACTCAAGCGCACGACGTTCCTTATCGACGAGGCGGGGCGCGTCGTCCATGTGTTCAAGCGCCCGAAGGTGGCGGAGCACGCCGAGGAAATCATGGCGAAATTCAATCTTGCGTAGGGCGCCATCGGAGCAGGAACGGCTCGTCGCCTTCCGGGTGCAACAGGTGGATTACCGGGGATTTCAGTACGTTTGCGGGCAGGGGCACGACGATGCGGTCGTGGAGCCAGGCTTCGCAGGCGTCGCCGCCGGCGTCGTGGCGCAGCAGGACGGCTGCGGCCTGGCCCGTCGCGCGGCCCCGCGCTTCGAAGACGTGTTCGGCGCAGCCCCCCGCGTAGGCGACGAGTACGGAGAGCGAATCCGACACGATGGCGGGCGGTTCGTCGGGGGCGTGCGGCGCCAGGCTGGTGAGAATTTCGTACGGGTCGCCGAACCGTTCGGGGGCGGGCGGGGCGGACGGCGCCTTGCATCCGCTCCAGAGGGCGAGAAGGCCAACGCAGAGCGCGCAGCCGCCCGCCAGAATGCGGCCGCGCGTTATTTTTCGAACCTTACGTTGCATTGACTATGGCGCATGTTGCGTACGAACCGGTCATTGGCCTGGAGGCGCATTGCCGGCTTCTTACCGATTCCAAGGCGTTCAGTTCTGATTCCGCCCGCTTCGGGGCCGGGCCGAATGCGCATGTGGATCCGGTCAGCCTGGGGCATCCCGGCACGCTGCCCGTGCTGAATCGGCGCATGGTGGAATATACCTTGCGCATGGGTCTGGCTACGCAGTGCCGGATCGCGCCGCGCTCGGTGCTGGCGCGCAAACATTATTTTTATCCCGACCTGCCGAAGGGATACCAGATTTCGCAGTACGAAACGCCCATTTGCGCTGGCGGGCATGTGGATATCGCATTGCGGGACCCGGAGAACCCAGAGGCGGCGGCGGCCCGGAAGCGCATCGGACTCACCCGCATCCACATGGAAGAGGACGCCGGGAGGTCCATTCACGACCAGGATCCGTACGACACGCTGCTGGACTACAACCGGTGCGGAACGCCGCTCATCGAAATCGTTTCGGAGCCGGACTTGCGCTCGCCCCGCGAAGCGTATGCGTACATGCGGAAGATTCGCCAGATCGTGCGGTACCTTGGCATTTCCGACGGCAATATGGAGGAGGGATCGCTGCGTTGCGACGCGAACGTGTCCATTCGGCCTGCGGGCAGCCGGAAATTCTTCGAGCGCACGGAGATCAAGAATATGAATTCGTTTCGGAATGTGGAGCGCGCCATTGAGTACGAGATTTCGCGGCAAATTCGCATTGTGCGATCCGGGGGCAAGGTGGTGCGGCAAACGCTGCTGTGGGATGCGGAGCGGCAGGAAACCCGCCCCATGCGCTCGAAGGAGGAGGCCCACGATTACCGGTATTTTCCCGATCCCGATTTGCCGCCGGTGTTCGTCGCGGAGGAGGAACTGGACCGCTTGCGCGGCGAACTTCCGGAAATGCCGGACGCGCGGCGGGCGCGTTTCATAGCGGCGTGGGGCTTGCCCGCCTACGACGCGGCGATTTTGACCGAGGAGCGCGACCTGGCAGATTATTTCGAGGAAACCGTGCGGGCGCTGGGCGCGGAAGGGGATGGCAAGGGGGCGTCTGGTCCGGAAGAGGGTGGCGTGGCGGGGGCGTCTGCAGAGGGGGGCGGGAAGGGGACGCATGGTCTGGAAGAGGATGGCGTGGCGGGGGCGTCTGCAGAGGGAGGCGGAAAGGGGGCGTCTGGCCTGGAAGAGGATGGCGCGGCGGGGGCGTCTGCAGAAGGGGGCGGGAAGGCAGCGCAGGGTCCGGTAAAGCGCGTCTCCAATATGATTATGGGCGACGTGCTGCGCGTGCTCAAGGAGACGGGCATGGGGATTGAGGCGCTTCCCGTTCGTCCGCCTCGCCTGGCGGCGCTGGCGCGGCTGCGTCTGGAAGACCGGATTTCGTCCACGGCGGCGCAGGAGATTTTCGAAGCGATGCTGGAGCGGGAGGAGGCGCCGGAGGCCATTGCAAAGGAGCGGGACCTTATGCAGGTGTCCGATGCGGGTTCGCTTGCGCCCCTTGTGGAAAGCGTGCTGGACGACCATCCGCAGCAGGTGGCGATGTATCTGGGGGGAAAGGAGAGCCTGGTCGGGTATTTTATCGGGCAGGCGATGCGGCGGTTCGAGGGGGCCGCCGATCCGCGGCTTGTGCGCACGCTCCTCGTCGAACGGCTGGAAGCGCGGCGGAAATAGGTTCTTTTGGGGGCTTGGCGGGCGTTTTCGGGGACGGGTGATTTTGGCGAGTTCGCGCATGCGCGGGCGTTCCTCATTTGCGTGCGCTCCTCGTCGAACGGCTGGAGGCGCGGCGGAAATAGGTTTGTGCGTGGCGGGCGTTTTCAGGGATGGGTGATTTGGGCGAGTTCGCGCATGCGCGGGCGTTACGCATTTATGTTGTCGGTGGGGACATAAACCTGAAAATACGCTAAAATTCAGGGATGGAGGTATTTAAAACCCATAAATCAAGCGAATTAGATCGAAAAATACACCACTTGGGCCATTAATTTCCTATTGAAAATTAAAAATGAAAAACGCGGATATATTCGCGTACAGGTATATCCGCGTATCCGTATATTCGGATGCTTTCGGACGGAAAGGGCGGGGCGGACCTGGCCAGCCTGCGCGCGGAAGCCTTTTTCGCTGCGCGCGGCCGGGTTGCTCCTGCGCTGTTTTTGATTTACAACAAAAAACCTGAAAAATCATGCTGGTCGCCGGTAACTGGAAAATGCACATGGATGCGGGTAGCGCTCGCGCCCTGGCGCGCGACGTCGCGGAGGCGGTGGGAGATCCTGATGACGTGACGGTGGTCGTGTGCCCGCCGTTCGTGAGTCTGTCCGTCGTAGCCGAGGAGATAGCCGGTACGCCGGTCCTGCTTGGCGCCCAGAATATGCATGCGCGGGAGGCGGGGGCGTTTACCGGGGAAGTGTCTGCGCCCATGCTGACGTCGGCGGGGTGCCGGTACGTTATTCTGGGGCATTCGGAGCGGCGGCAGTATTTCGGGGAGACGGACGAAGGGGTGTGCGAGAAGATCGGGCGGGCGTACGCCCACGGCCTTGCGGTCATCGCGTGCGTGGGCGAAACGCTTGCGGAGCGCAAGGCGGGGCGGGCGGAGGAGGTCGTGGGGCGGCAACTGGCGCGGGGTTTGCGCGGCGTGGCGCCGGGCGAGCCGGATCAGCTGGTGATTGCGTACGAACCGGTCTGGGCGATCGGGACGGGCGAGACGGCTACGCCCGGACAGGCCCAGGAAATGCATGCCTTTATTCGGGAGCGGCTGAAGGAACAGTTTGGGCCCGAAATGGGCCGCGCCGTGTATATTCTGTACGGCGGGAGCGTGAAGCCGGGGAATGCGGCCGAACTGTTCCGGGAGGCGGACGTGGACGGCGGATTGATTGGCGGAGCCAGCTTGAATGGGGCGGATTTTGCAGCGATCGTGGAAGCGGCGGAAGAGTTTGCGGGATTTTGGGGCCGCCACGAAATTTTGTGAAAAATGCGTGAAAGGAACAGATGCGGGGTTACGGGATATGTTCTTGCAGGTCTATAGGGGTCCATCGAAACGCGGACAGGAGAGGGAATCGATATGACGGACGCAGCGCTATTGCAAGAAAAAGAGGCGGAGATAAAATCCGCTATCGAAAAAATCCTGCGGGATTGCCTTAAGACGGATGTTGTCTTTGACGATATCGTCATGCGGCTCCAGAATGACTATTACGATGACGAAGTCGAAGAATATCTTCGGATACGCGTCATTTTCGATGGGGAGCAGGAATCGCTGAATCTAAGGGAAGCGTGGGGTTGGACCGGGCAGCTCTGGGACGGACTGGAGGCGCTCGGGATGAAGGCCTTTCCGGTTACGACCTTTGTGGAAAAGTCAGAATGGGAGGAGGACCATGGCGTACGAGCAAAGACTGGTTGAGGCAGCCCGGAGTTTGGCCCGAATCGATAAACGTAAGCCGCGGCGGGCGAATTTATCTCGGGCGGCCAGCACAGCCTATTACGCGCTGTTTCACTGCCTGGCGCAGAATTGCGCGGATATGCTCGTAGGCGGTAGCTATTCAAGTCGTACTACGCGTGCGTGGAATCAGGCTTATCGGGCATTGCAGCATGGCAATACCAGGAATCGATGCAGAAACAAGGAAATAATTCGACAATTTCCTCAGGATATTCAAGAGTTTGCAAAGATATTTTGCGAGATGCAAGCCCAGCGAAATCAAGCGGATTACGACCCGCGCTTCGTACCATACAGATCGGAAGTGACGGGGGATATCAATAGGGTGGAGACATGCATTGACCGATTTGGAAAGGTTTCCATCAAGGATCGCCGGGCTTTTGCCGTGTATGTGCTGTTGCCGCTGCGGGCGTAATGGGGGGCGGGATGACGAAAACCTGCGCCCAGCAGCGACATTCGCTTTGCGCAGGGTCCGATTCACGAAAAAACGAAAGAAGGGAATCGATATGACAAAGGAAATATCCAAGGAGCTGCGCAAGCTCGTTGAAGACGTGTACAAGGAATGCTACGGCGACCATGTGATCTTCAACGATTTCTTCCTCAAGTTCGATTACGACGAATATGGCGGCGAGATTCTTGTGGTCAAAGCGATTTTCGAGGGCAGCACCCAGAAGGGCTTGCGCGTCGATAGCGCCAGAGGGTTGATACGTCATCTTCGCAACAGGCTTGAAGAAGCTGGAATAGATGCGTTTCCTATCACGTCCTTTGTGGAAACGTCGGAATGGAAGGAGGTTTATGGAATGGGATCTTATTTATAGGGCGCGTAATCTTGCCGTTGCGGACAAGCGGAAGCCGAGGCAGGCGAACCTGCGTCGGGCAGCGAGCAGTATTCCATTATTGTATATAAATCCCTTCTCCAAACATAACTATATCGAATGCCATACAGTCTCCGGTGGCCCGAATGTACCATATCCACCCTGCTTGCTTCGTCGGATTGGTGATCGCAGGATGAAAGATATACTCCAGGAAGGGTACCAGCGATTACGATCTGATATGGACGGATGATAGTGGGCATGAGCCAGAAGAGATTTGACAACGTGTGGTGAGGCTGGTTTTCTCCAGATCGGCCAGGAATAATAACCGGATTTCCATGATCCTGAACATCCTTGAGTAAGCGTACGGTCTCGACTTGCAAAGACCGGATGCATACTCAAGCCCAAAAGAGCCAGTGCCTCGGCACCCGGATTACTCGGTTTGTTTTCTGAACTAGGGTTATTGGCCCTCAGGGCATATACCCTGTCGTCGACAACATCCCATCCTAGGGAGGGGAGCTCGCTTTTATAGTCCCACGGTCCCTGTAAGGCAGTCTCAATATTCTCACCCAAGGTGTCGGTGAGGATTATGCGTGCCATTTCCAAAAATTTTTGTTGCCCAGCCACAAAGTATAAGTCGGAGGGTTTTGCTACCCCTTTTTTGTCCAAACTCCCTTCGGCCACCATAGCCATGGCCAGATTGCCACTTCGGTCACATTGCTTGGCTTGGTTGACATAGGATCTGATGTCTTGCGCTCTCAATTTCAACTCATCGGCTTTCGGGATATTTGATCCATCTGCCTGCCTCGGATTAAGGGCTACACTTTTTTGCCAATATGCAAATGTCTGTACTGCCTGGTTTACAATTCTATCAATAGTAAACTTCTCATTGACGACGGCGTGAGGGGTAATGTCTTCACTCCACCACAAAAGTGGTTGCTCGTTCTCGTTGGCAAATGCTACTTGCACACCGAGAGCCGCCAGAAATCCCAAGGGATTCGTACCTTCTAGGCCAGTGAGATGAGTTCCTTTCATGCCTGCTTTGCCTCTTCTGCACTTTGCTGGTGATCGGACAGACGCAGAACGGCTTCTAACCACGCCAAGCCATGGTATCCATAGCGCTGTACCAGGCGCCAGAAACGATCAGCCATATCGAGCGCCAGAGAACTTTCCACTTGATCGGAGTTCGCTTGCATGCAGTGACTCCCCAGCGTGCATGAAAGTGCTTGCGGATCCGGATCCTCAATGATCGGCAGCAACGGACGTGCCCAGCCATGGTGGCTCCCGACGAGATGTAGCACTAGGTCTTTGTCGTGAGCCAAACCGAGAATATCGCTGTTTGACTTGATCATGGCAACGCTTGCGATTTCGTGTCGCATTTCCCTTGGGTATTTCTGAACCCGTCGAACACCCGGCAACGATTTAGCCAGTGGTTTGTCGCGATGCATTTCCTGTGCAACCGGATCACCACCAACCAACTGTAACTGAAAACGCTGATCTACCTTGCCAAGATCATGCAACCGACCAGCGAGTTTCAGGTCTTCGGCTATGGCGTGAGAAAAGCCCAGATGCTTCGCAGTGCTTGCCGCTCGCTTGCTAACGCCCTCCAGATGCCGTTCCAACGGGATGCTTGTTCCTGTCAGTGAGCCGGTTTCATCGGAACCGTCCATAGCGCCGACGTCCACTACTGGTTTCTTTGTTTCCCTGTGCCGTTCTGTCAGGATGTAGTAGCCATTGCCCGAATTCTCGCCACCGGGGCCGACAGGAATGATCTCGAAATTGTCTTTCAGCCTTTCAATGATTTTTTGTAGCGAGGAAAAACGCTCGCTTTGTTTGTCTGTCTGTGCCGTGAGCCAATCGGCGACACGCGCGGAGACCGGCGTAGCCGCCTCAGCCTCGTCGGCAGGAGTGGGTGGAGAATCTATATGGGGTAATCGTGGATCAAGGCGCAGCGTTGCCCTGCGCCCATATTCGACCTGGGCCGCATCACCCAAATCCTCTACCGGGGCCTCGGAAACCGGGTCCCATGTTCCTGCACTCAATCCCCCTTGTTCTGGATTCACAATGAGTACATCACCGGGGCGGATGTTCTCGATCTCGACGTGTTCGACTCCATTGGATATCCCTGACCAACGTACGTAGTCTCTGGAGTGGGATGCACCCTGAAAATGAGAATCTTCCAATTCCTGTGCTTTAGCTACATCGGCGATATCTACCTCGGGAAATTTTGCCAGCCACGCCATGACGGCTGCAATGGGAACCTGTACGAATTCGGCTTGTCGGGGAGGAACAAGACGTAACGTCTCCGGGGACAAATCCCAGCGCCACAGGATTGAAACGTCTGCCGAATGATTCTGGTCAATACCATGCAGAAACCATTCGATTTGGGGTTGCACGATAGGCTCTGGACGGGTTTGGACCCATGCATCCATGTGTGTTTTGAGGATCAGCGGAGCCTGCGCCTTGGGAGCGGTGGTATTGTCGGGAAGATCCCGCAGCGATGTTGGACTAACATCCAAGAGTCCATTTTGGGCCCGGCTTGTGAGTGCTTCCCAGGTTGTTCTGACAGAATCGCCATAAACCGGATCTGGTTTTTTGGAAGCAATCACTGACTTGGGCCCGATGATCCAGGCTTGAGCCAAACGACCGGAATAATCGAAGTATCTTCCCCGGCGGTCCAGACGGCCGAATCTTTGCCGGAGGCTATCCCCGGCGGCGCACTCAGTGATGAGCGCATCAAAACTGAAGTCGGCTCCGACTTCAATGGCTTGCGTGGCAACGACAATGGATAGATTGTCATTACGTTGGGCTTGGTCGGGATCTATGAGAGGATAAATCCTATTCAATGCGTCAATCCGGTCCAACGGTCGCATACGTCCTGTGATCAGATGACTCGAATATTTTTCTTTCGAGAGTGCTTCGTGGGTAGCGCGAGCCGTGCGCACCCGATTTACGATTATGCCGACGGAGCGAATAGATTTGTCCATCGACTTGACGATTTTCAGCACAGCCGATGGGATCGCGTTTTGATCCTTCACAGATTTGAGTTGCGCCTGTTTTACTGCTTGTACACGCCGGCGAAGTTCTTCGCATTCTTCCAGGTCGGCAACGGGATCTAACGTGAAAGGCTCGGTATCCTTGTTGTTGGGAGTGGCCGACATCTCGACAATAGCGAACCGACGAGGCAGGACGGCAGATTGCAACTTGGAGATTTGAGTAAGCGTTTCCGCAAAGGGTGTACTCAGATGCACTTCATCAAGGATTACGAGACAATCGTTTCCAGCTAGCCCGGCATGGATTGGACGCATTCCTTGATTTACTCCGTAACCTCGGAACAATAGGCGTGAACCGAACTGGTCTACTGTTGAAACCAGCACCCAAGGCTGGTCTGGATATTGCGTCCACTCGCTATCGACAGGAATTCCGCCACGTAATGCCGCTATTCCTAATGATTTTCCATTGGCAAGACCCAGTAAACGCTCCTGAACTTGTTTCAGAATTGGTGTTGAACCCTGCTCAATCCGTTCTCGAATGTGCATCGCTTGTTTGTGTACCTGATCGACAACGATGCGACGGTCAATGACAAACACTATACGCCTGGGGGATGTAGCCGGCCGTGCAGCCATCGTAAACAATGCCGTGTCGAGTACAGCCGTTTTTCCGGTTCCCGTAGGTAAATCAATAACCTTCGGCCATGTTTTCTGGTCAAGCACATGCGCTGTTAGTCGCTGTTGCCAAGGAAACGGCTTGTAACCATGAACATCTTCAAAGAATGAGGCGAAATCGCGAGAGGTGAGTTCGCCCGCTTCGTGAAATTCGGCTTTCCCGGGATCAGGATTGAATTTACTCATGAACCGGCCGCATTAATCCCAAGCCAATAAAACGCCCCGCACCGAGCATTAGTGGGCCAGTCACAGGGTAGGGAAAAGTAATCGATGCATGAATGAGTTGACGGCGCACGGATCGATTGGCCCGTCCGTTCTGCTTGAATGCAGGAAAGTGGCCTACCGGACGGGCGCCTGTAAAAAATGGCTTTAAGGAGATTTCCAGGTGAACAGGCTTGGGCAATCCGACATGATTACAGGCCAGTGCCACTGACGATTCGGCTGAAGCCCATGCTTTGGCTCGCTGGGAAACAGAACTTCCGCCAAGCGGGCCAGGATGTCTGGGTAGTGCGATGGGGGTGGCGGAAACCCATTGGCAGGAAGATTTATGCCAAATGTTTGGGCGCAGGGAAATCAGCGCAGCTGCTCCACGCACCCTATAAAGATTGATTACTCCTCGTGCTCCCAAAGTGAGTTTAAGAGCATTATTTTCAGTCGCCTTCTCCCAGTTTCCAATGGCTCGATATACTGCTCTGCGCACATCATCGGTGACAGCATCCGGTACGGATATCGCCATTCCAAGAAGCCGCCCATCGGCGCGCTCAAAACCCACGTAAGGAAGCGGAAGGAATGCAACATGCGGTGCGGCTGTTGGCCTGCCGTCCGGCAAATGGCCGCTGAGGCCTTCGGGTAGGGGATCCTCGGCATAGTGCAATACAGCCGCACGCATCACCGTCGCCAGCTCCACTACCCTTGCAGCGGGAAAAAATCGGGAGTTAGGCGCAAGTTCGAAGACGATCCATTGTCCGGCAGTATTTGGTTTATTTTTTACTTCCAGATGTTGTTCGGTTTCGGTAACGGCTTGGTACCGGGTGTCCGTATAGGGCAATGAACGAGGTCTGATGCCTTTATGACGCGTGAACTGCCGTTTGAGTTCAGCCAGCTGGCCATGTCGCACAGTGCGCATGCTATTTCCCAAATCCCCGGCCTTGAGAGTGGCGGCAGGACAGCTCGTGGTCAATTGGCATGAAACAAGCGAGGAAGAATGGCCTAACCGGGTTACTTTCTGTAGCAACTGATCAAAAGCCTCGGCTATATCTTTGGGGGCAGGCGCATCCCAAAGAAAAATGACTTGCGCAACATGAGGCGTGACTGAAGGATAGAAGCGTTCCTGTTTGCCACGTTGATCCGGCAGCATTGCCACAGCGGAAGATCTACTCGTGTTACCGGTCCGAGTGATTTGATCTTCAACTCTCTTTTCCTTGACCAGTTTGCGTTCGATCTGCTCCACCTTCTTCGTGACTTCGCCACCGGAAGCGATCAGTTCCTCGTGACGTTGGACAATCAGATTGGAGACTCGCTGAGTTTTTCGTTCGTACCAACTTCCCGAAATGACTGAAGTATCATTTACAGGTACAAAATGCGAAACCACTTTCCGAGGGACGGCCCGTGATGCAGTGATATCCGGCGGTGCTTGCGACTCAAGCCACTCGAGCGCAGCCAGTTCGAATTCATCGGGCTCATCTGTGTCAGCCCATGCGGCAACAAGGGCCGAGAACAAACGTGCCGGGTGCGGTGGCCACTCTGCCTGCCGGCGATCATTATGACAGGTCGCCACAAATCTGCCGGTCAAAAAATTTACCTTGATGCCAAAGTTATCACCGGAAGACATCGGCTATTCTGTCATCGGTTCATTTGCAGATACCTTGTGGCTGCGCCGAATCAACTCCAGCAGCTTAGGTGCGGGTTCAAGTCGAATATCAGCCGTCTCCCAACCAATCCCGGCCGCTGCGGCCTGCTCCGCCGCCGTCATGAGAATCTTGATGGCGTTTGCACGATCTACTTCCACGATCTCACCGACAGAACCATCGCGGGAAAGCAATTCAAGCCTCGGCGGATGCGTTGGAAGTAGCAAGCAGCGTGAACGGAGGTCGAAGTCCATTTCGTACTGGTAGGCGATGGCCGCGATGCCAAGGGCCGCAACAGCCGTATGCATGGCAGTTTCTGCTTCGCGACCATAGTCTTTGCACCGCAGCTTGCGAAGAGCGGCAAAAGATATCACTGTAGTCTGCAGGGCACTTGAAATAGTGACTCCGCCTGCCTGAGCATCTATCTGAGGAGGAATGTTGCCGTGGTTGATTTTGGAGGGCTGTCCGGCTTCGCCACTCCCACTACCTCGGGATGCATGGACAAGGTTTCCCTTCTTGTCTCTTTCAGCCTGTTTCGAATCGTCGGTCCATACCTCGTTTGGATCTGCACTATTGTACAAACGATCATCTGGCGTAACCTTTTCAATCTGCAGTGGATCTATGCGGCTACCGACTTTTTTGCCTATCGAAGCGTCAAAACCCACGATCTCTGACACATAGGCCCGCTGAAATTTCGATCCCAGTCCGCCTTTCGGACCCGTTGAATCCCACATGCCGAACAGCAAAGAGGTGGGAGAGTAGCGAAACATATCCGTAGCGTTGCGGGGTGTAGCTTGAGTAACCGCAAGACCGATATCGGACAAGCGAAATAGTGTTCCGCCGAGCAAGCTGTCCCGGAAAATTGCATCCGCTAGTCGATGAGGCGCCTCCAGCACCGTCAACTTCTCGTAGTCCGTCGCGTCTCCGTCATTAGAGAAATCGACATAGGGCACGGGAAAAATCAACTCGCCTCGCTCCCAGCCAGCAAGCAGGGCGAGTTCCGCCCTGTTTGCCTGTGATGCGACAGAATCCAGCAACACAGTGATGGACACCTTGTCACTGCCACCAACCTGGCGTTCTTCCACTGCATACTTATGGTCAGCTCTTCCATCAACAGCGTAGGATGGAGGGAAGACCTTGTCCCCTTCACCCCCGGCGGGCTGAAGGGTCATGCGTGATCGCAGGGCAACTGCATTACCAGAGACGGCATCACGGAGCTTCTCGAAAGTAAGTTGAGCCATTTTTTCCAGAAATTTGGGTCAATGTTGCATCAGTTATTGGTGTGGTTCTGCAGGGGGCTCTTGCCGGGAGCAACCTCCAAACATCTATCAGGTTCCAAAGAGCATTTCGTTGTAACGGAATGCCGAATATGCCGTGCAAGGCGCTCCCGAATCCACTCCTCGTCCACCGGCTCGCCTTCCATCGCCATAGAGTTGGCGACGTGTCGGGGAATTGCTTCCAGGCGCCGCCGTTGTTTTTCTTCAGGAGGGAGGCTGCGCCAGTATTCGACCGCTTCAATCCAGGATGTATCCGACATGTTTTGCCTGCTTGTAGCCAGCTGCGATAAGGGTTTTTGTAGCGCGTTCATAGAATGGTCCATAAACCGCCCCACCCCTTACGCCTCATTCAGATTTTCAAGCATTTTGCCCGCCGCCTCAGCCATTTCCTTCTTGCTCCGCCGCAGCAAGCCGATTTCGTATCGCGTCAGCATCCGGGGAGCGGGCGAGGTACCGAGCTTCCGATTGAGTAAGGCAGTCGAAGGAGTGACCGAATCGGTCTCGCCACCATTTTTCGAAATCCGGTCCATGTTTTTCGCGGAGTTCATGAAGTTGCTCTCTGGAGGGATTCAGTTTGGCGGAATATGGCTTCCCGGTCAACGCAACGGCGCCGACAACCCGGGCGTCCTGGCATTCGATCCAACCGCGCAAATTCGCCAGCGTTCCGCCCTGCCCGACAAAATCGTCCACCATAACGTAACTGTACTTTCTGCGTACTCGGCCCTTGAATCTGGCCTGCCGGACAAGGCGACCGTATCCGTCCGCCCCCGTATGATAGACAAGGTTCGCTTGCACGACGGTAACATCGCAAGGGATATTCAATCTATCCCCGAGAAATTTCGCCAACGCAATCGGAATTGCATTGACCCCGTCGCGTTCGTAGGCGTGCGCACTGATTAACATGAGCGGGCGCTCCCCCGTGATTTCTGCAATCAGTGATCGGATGGCGGCTATCCCTTTTGCGTTAACCAGATCGTGGACCAACCTTATTGCCGCTTCCACGTTGCCCGCTTTCGCGGCGGGATATTCGGGATGCTTCTTCGTATCGGATTCGGCGGCCAGCAAGACCACATCTGGAAAATCCTTCCAGACGATTCTTGGAGGAGAGGAGGAGTTCGCGCGCATCGTCAAGGTCGAACATGAAGCACCGTCCCCTCCCGAAGCGCCCGTCCAAGGACATGATTGCGAGAACCGCGCCAGCGATTCGCCTCGTCACGGCTATATACCAGAATGTCCGTTGAGACATTAAAGTCCGCCACGGCCTCGTATAGACGAGCAGCCTGAAGCCGCCGGCTCCGCGTCTTGCCAAAAGGAGCCGATTCGATCACGACCAGATCGACATCCGAGTTTTCCCTTGCGCTGCCAGAAGCGCGTGATCCAAACAGGATTACCTCCTCTGGATTAACCGCGTCCACGATAGAGCGGACAATTTTTTGAACTATTTCGTCCATTGGTGTCGTATAGGGTCATTTCCCGGTCAACGCAACGGCGCCGACAACCCGGGCATCCTGGCATTCGATCCAACCGCGCAAATTCGCCAGCGTTCCGCCTTGCCCGACAAAATCGTCTACCATAACGTAACTGTACTTTTTGCGTACTCGGCCCTTGAATCGGGCCTGCCGGGCAAGGCGACCGTATCCATTCCTGCCCGCGCCAACAAAAGGCGAGGCAAATTCGTACATTGATTATAGCACAGATATCAGGTTGCAGATGCCGTTCCTGATCACGCGATTTCGTTTGACCCGATCCTCGCCTCGTTAAGCCGCCATGGAACCGAATAAATCCTCGCGTTCGGCTGATTCGCCGGACATCCCCTCAGCGTATGCGCAGAAGAAATTGCGGGAGTACAATGAAGAGATACGTCGTTTGCGCAAGGAACTGGATCAGACCCAGGGCAGGCTGCACAAGGCGGAGACCGTTATAAGGATACAAACAAGATTGCTTGAAGCCGAACGCAAGCGACCAAGTGCTACAGATCAGCCATGAAGCGGACGATCACGCCGCCCAATCCACTCGAACCGCCTCGGTTCATTTCATTCTTTACAATATGAGGCAGTACAGGTAATCGCAATGGCGAAATATACCCTGCATGGACAAAAAACCCCAACTTTCGCTCGCCTTGCCGCCTCCTCCGGTTTCGGGGGAAGTTCCGCTGATCCCGGCCCGCATGGTCAACGAGTGGGTGTATTGCCCTCGGCTGGCCTACCTGGAATGGGTGGAGAACGAGTGGGCCGATAGCGGCGACACAGCCCAGGGCAAGCGCGTCCATGCCCGCGTCGACGAAGGGAAGGGGAATTTTCCCGCCCCGGACGAACTCAGCGAGGAAATGGTCAAGGGCCGTTCCGTAACCATGTCCTCAGAGCGGCTTGGCGTGATCGCCAAAATGGATGTCGTAGAAGCGGAAGACGGTACGGTAATCCCGGTCGATTACAAGAAAGGAAAACGTCCCCATATCGCTGCCGGCGCCTACGAACCGGAACGGGTTCAGGTTTGCGTACAGGGCATGATTCTGGAAGATAATGGATACAAGGTTTCGCACGGCGCTTTGTGGTACGCCGGTTCGCGAGAGCGGGTGCGCATCTTTTTCGACGAAGAATTGCGGGCGCGAACGCTTGAAGCCATCGCAGGATTGCGCTACGCGGCTTCGGCTCTTCGGCGCCCGCCTCCGTTGGAGGACAGTCCCAAATGTCCGCGCTGCTCGCTCGCCGGAATTTGCCTTCCGGACGAAATGAATCTCTTTCGCAAGGGCTTGTCGAATCTGCGTCCGCTGAATCCCTCCGACGATCCTGCGCTTCCGCTCTATGTACAAACGCCGGGGGCGAAATTGCGCAAAAGAGGAGAGCGACTTCTTGTCGAAACCGAGATGGACAAGGTGGAAGTGCCGATGATCGATGTTTCGCAAGTCGCGTTGTTCGGGCCGGTTTCCGTAACGACGCAGGCGCTTCACGCCCTGATGCGCGCCGAAATTCCGGTATCCTGGTTTTCCACGGGCGGCTGGTTGCTTGGGCACACCGTGGGGACGGGCAAGGGCAACGCAGCGACCCGCGAAGCGCAATACCGATTCGCTTTCGACGACAAGCGATGCCTTGCATTGGCGCAGGGCCTTATTGAGGCCAAAGTGCGCAACACCCGCACGATGCTGCGCCGAAACTGGAGAGGGGAGCCGGAGGAACGCGAAGAGGCTCTTGTCCGCCTGCAACGCATGGCCAAACGGGCGTCCAGAACGAAAGACGCGCAGCAATTGCTGGGAATCGAGGGGGAGGCGGCATCGATCTATTTCGGGCGGTTCGAAAGCATGCTTGCGAAAGAAATCATAGCGCGGCTTCCCGTCTTTGCTTTCGAAAAACGAAACAGGCGTCCGCCCACAGACCCTGTCAACGCCATGCTTTCGTTTGCCTATGCGCTTTTGACAAGAACATTTACGACGACCATTGCCGCTACGGGATTGGATCCATACATGGGATTTTATCATCGCCCCAGGCATGGACGTCCTGCGCTGTCGCTCGATCTGATGGAGCCTTTCCGGCCTGTTATCGCAGATTCCTGCGTGATTCAGGCTATCAACAATGGCGAGATCAAGGAAAACGATTTTGTGCTGAACGGCCCGTCCTGCGCCCTCAAATCCGGCGGACGCAAAGCGGTAATATCGGCTTTCGAACGCCGCATGGATCAGGAAACCACCCATCCTTTTTTCGGATATCGGGTTTCCATGCGTCGCTTGATCGAAGTGCAGGCGCGCTTGCTGATTCGGTATTTTCAGGGGGAAATATCCACGTATCCTCACTATCTTCCAAGGTAATTATATGGCTGCCGAACGACTGTACATCGTCACGTACGATATTTCGGAACCCAGGCGCTGGCGAAAGGTGTTCAAAGCGATGAAAGGCTATGGGCGCTGGTTGCAACTATCCGTTTTTCAATGTCGATTGACGTCGCGACGCCATGCGGAGATGGCTGCTTGCCTGGAATCCTTGATCAAACCGTCGGAAGATCATATTCTGATCATCGATATCGGGCTGGTGGAGCGGGTTTCCATGCGGGTCGAGAGTCTGGGCAAGACCTACGAGGCCCCGAATCGTCAAGCCGTGATCGTTTAGCAAAAACAACCTGCCGTGTGCGTTGCGAGAACTTTGACAGGCCGATGACGATGGGCAGCCCTCGCTTTTTCATAACCGCTTTGCAGACAGGGGGATATGAGAATATTTTGATTCTTTGTAAGAAAAATTCGTATCATTACGGATACGCTGCGGCGCAGCGGTCGCAATATGCCTTGAAGGGCCAATGCCCACACAAAGATAGGTAGATGCTATTTCCGGGGCCGCGCGGCCCCGGCCTCATTGAAGCTTCTTCGCCGTCCTTCTCGTACCATACCGGAGACAGATTTCCGGGGCCGCGCGGCCCCGGCCTCATTGAAGCCGCCGCGATTTCGATTTTTGCGCGCAGCCCCTCGGCATTTCCGGG
>JAJECT010000016.1 GCA_022821845.1 Rhodothermales bacterium
GGCCCGCCCCTATCAACGCGATGGGCAACGTCATTCGGTTCTACGCGGAATTGGGTGCATTGGCAGGCGGTTAAAAAAGTAAGGTTCCGATTTTGGCCGCCTTAGTATTTTAGGTTTCGGCCTGGAAGCGGCGGGCGCTGGGCCGCTTTTCCTCCATAGAATACATCAACCGCCGCTCGATTGTCAAGGGGCGATGGACGTTCGTTATTCCCTGTGGATAAATTTTTCCGAATCAAGCCAAAAAATCCTTGCGGCGCGGCGTCCGAAATCCTATTTTCCATCCAGATAATCCAGTTCGCCTTCTGGATGCCCTTGGGGCCTGCGGAAGCATGGCGAGTTCCTGGCGCGCCGTTCCCCAGCCTGTCCATAACCCCTCCTCGCGGCAACGCTTATCCAAAGCGCTTCAGCCGTGCGAACCTCGTTTCACGCCAAGCGAACAGTGCGTAGCGCCCCGGATAAATCAACTGCCCCGTCGACCGAGCTGGCCAGGTTCCAAAGCCTTCTGCGCGAATTGTTCCAGTTCGACTGCGCGGACCTGGATTTCGGTATCTATCGGATCATGAACCACAAGCGAGAAGTGGTGAACCGGTACATTGCGCAGGAACTTCCGAAAACAATCGAGGAAGCCGTCGCGCAGGGAGCCATCGAAACCCAGGCGAAACGGGCGGAGGCCTATGAGGAGACGCTGAAGAATGTCCGCGATGCGTTTGGCGAGGATTGCATCGCCCCGAATGGCGAACTGCTCAATTACCACGAGACGCCGCTCGGAAAAAAGTACATGCTGTGGCGCGCGCGAGCCCGCCACGCAGAATCGGCCGCAGACGTACGGCGGGACGTCTACAATCACCTGCACACGTTTTTCAGCCGCTACTACCAGGACGGAGACTTCGTACCGAAGCGACGCTACTCATGGGAGCATCCGTACATCGTTCCCTACAACGGCGAAGAGGTGTACTTTCACTGGGCGAACCGCGACCAGTATTACGTGAAAGCCGCCGAACACTTCAAGGACTACCGGTATCGCACCGACGCGGGGGTTTCTGTCCAGTTTTCGTTGCGTTCGGCGCATGTGGAGCAGAACGACGTCAAGGGCAAGAAGCGATTCTTCTTCCCGCTTATGAAAGAGGCGGCCTGGGACGAGAAACGCCGCGCTCTGGAAGTGCCTTTCGAATACCGACCGCTCGCCTCCGCGGAAGCGAAGCGTTTGGCAAACAACGACCATCAGGAAAGTATCCTCGAAGAAGCCAATGCAGCCATCCCGGAGGTCCTGGGCAACGCGCCGGAAGCGGCGAAAGCCCTGCTCGACCCTCCGGGCAACGACGGCAACGACGAAAACGGGAACGCCGATACGCTCTTCCAGCGTCATGCCCGCCGCTTTGTCCGCAGAAAAACATCCGATTTCTTCATTCACCAGAACCTTGAGAACTTTCTTGCTCGGGAACTGGAGTATTATCTCCGTTCCGAAGTGCTGAGTCTGGGTTCCCTGGCCGCCAGCGGCGAGGAGCGGGCCGACGCCTGGCTTGACAAAATGCGCATTATCCAGGAAGTCGGCAGCGACGTCATCAAGTTTCTCGCGCAGATCGAGGGCTTCCAGAAGATGCTCTGGGAGAAGCAAAAATTCGTGGTGGATACGCAGTACTGCGTGGCGGCGCGGCTGATCCCGGAGGACCTGGTTTCCCGCGTTGCCGCTTGCGAGGCGCAATGGGAGGCGTGGCGCGATCTGGGCTGCCTTGGGGACGACAAAGCGCTGTTCGGCAAGGGCGGCGATCCAACGGCGCGGACCGCGTTTCTAAAACGAAACCCGGGCATTCTTATTGATACCCGGCGCTTCGACCCGGACTTCGTCGACGATCTGCTCGCTTCGCTGGACGACATTGATGCGCTAACCGACGGCGTAGCCATCAAAAGCGAAAACTGGCAAGCGCTGAATCTGCTTGAAGAGCGGTATCGCGAGGGGCTTTCCTGCGTGTACATTGACCCGCCGTATAATACAACCGCCTCCGCCATTCTCTACAAGAACGACTACAAGGACTCCGCGTGGCTGTCACTGATGGCGGATCGGCTGTCCCTGTCGCGGAAGCTGCTGTCGTCCGCGGGCATCCTGAGCTGCGCTATCGACGACGAGGAGGTGTCCCGGTTACGGATGGTCATGCAAGACCTGTTCCCCAGAGAACTAGGGACCGTCGTTGTCCGCTCCAACCCAGCGGGGCGGAAATCACGAGGACAACTGTCGCCGAGCCATGAATTCTCATTGTTTTTCGGAAACGCCGGGGCGTCGCCGGGCTCGCTTCGGAAGACAGCGAAAGAACTCGCCCGCTACCGATTCGAAGACGAAATCGGTAGCTACGATTGGAACAACCTGATTCGGCACGGCTCAGGCGACCGCCGCGAAGACCGGCCCAAACTCTTCTTTCCAATCTATGTTGGTCGAGATGACGGACTCCGTGTTCCCAATCTCCGATGGATTGCAGAAGAGCATCGTTACGACGTGCTTGAAAACCCCCGAGATGACGAAATCGAAGTTCTGCCGATCAGAATTGATGGTGACGAAATCATTGAGAAGCGTTGGCACCACGGGCCGGAAAAGATTAGGGCAACGCCGAATCAGTACCGCATCCGACGAAATGGCGACTCGATAAGCATCGACTTCATGATACGCATGGACATGACTGCGATACCCCAGACGTGGTGGGGCGAAGCCCGTTATGCGTCGTCCAACCGGGGGCCGAGGACTGCCAAGGACCTTTTTGGACGAAATCCCTTCGACTACCCCAAGGCTGTCGGCTTGGTTGAAGATTGCCTGCGCGTCTGCGGTCTGAACGGTTCGGGTATCGCCTTGGACTACTTCGCAGGCTCCGGCACCACCGGCCACGCGGTCATCAACCTCAACCGCGAGGACGGCGGCCGCCGCAAGTTCATCCTCGTCGAGATGGGCGACCATTTCGACGCCGTGCTCTTGCCCAGACTCAAGAAAGTGGCCTTCTCTCCCGAATGGAAGAACGGCGTTCCAAAGCGCGAAGCGACTGCCGAGGAAGCGGAACGGGGGCCGGGAATCATCAAATATTTCCGCATGGAAAGCTACGAGGACGCGCTCGGCAACATCGAATTCGAAAAGCCGGACGAAAGTTTGTTCGATCTTGAGGACTACATGCTGCGCTACATGCTTCAGTGGGAAACCAAAGGGAGCGCCACCCTGCTGAATGTCGCGGCCCTGGAACGTCCGTTCGATTACAAACTCCGGCTCAACGGAAATGGCGACGGCAGAAACGAATTAGTGGACCTGCCCGAAACATTCAATTACTTGCTTGGCCTCGCCGTAAGCGCGCGGCGAATCTACGACGACGAGGGACGCCGCTATCTGACGTACGCCGGAACCACGCGAGACGGCCGCAAAACAGTTGTCATCTGGCGAAACACCGACGGCTGGACGCTGGAGGACCGCGAACGGGACCGCGACTTTGTGGAAAAAAACGAAATGACGTCTGGCGCAGACGATATCTGGATGAACGGCGACGCCATGGTCAAAAACGCGCGGCCATTGGATCCCCTTTTCAAACAGCGGATGTTCCGGTCCGCGGACAGCTGATGGCGCCACGCGGACCAGAAAGACGTACGCAGAAGGCCCTGCGCAGGAAACTCTTCCAACTCGAGGCGCAACTCATGCTGCTCGGCTGGGCCAACGAGCAGTTCGGCTTCAGTTCGAATCAGGACCTCTTCGATACGCTGAAGGATGCGAGCGAAGGGTACGACGCAAACGGCATGAGCCCTGTAGCGCGCATGCTCAGCAGCCGCGAACAATGCCTGATTCCGCAAAGCGACCTGGCCCGCTACGACGACAACGTGCGCCGCCATCTGGACGCCATCAACGCGGGAAGGCGCGAACCGATCATACTGCGGTACTTCCAGCAACTCGCCGCGCTCTACGCTGAACTTTTTCTTGATCGCCGCGCCACAGCCCCCGAAGCGCTCGCGCGCGAGATACACCGCTACGTGCGACAACGAGTCCATGCTTTGTACAGCACTTACCCGATACGGGAAATCGCCGTAACCGATCTGAACAAGATCGCCTTCTGGATGGCGACCGGGAGCGGCAAGACGCTCGTCATGCATTTGAATTACCTGCAATTCCTCCACTACGGCGGCGGCAAAGAACTGGATAACATCATTCTGATCACGCCCAACGAGGGGTTAAGCGCGCAACACATGGCTGAAATGACGGAATCCGGCATTCCGTCGGCGCGATTCGGCGAGACCGGGTTTGTCGCCAGCGATTTCCGAACCGTGCGCGTAACAGAAATCACCAAACTGGTCGAGAAGCGGCGAGGGCAGGGAACGGGCGTCAGCATTGAAGTCGATGCGCTTGGCGACCGCAATCTCGTGTTCGTGGACGAAGGACACCGGGGGGCAAGCGGGGAAGCCTGGCGAGCGGTGCGCGATGCCCTCGCCCGCCGCGGATTCACTTTCGAATACAGCGCCACCTTCGGACAGGCGCTGGCGGCAGCCCGGGACAACAAACTTACGCTGGACTACGGCAAATCCATCGTCTTCGATTACTCCTACCGCTACTTCCATCAGGATGGCTTCGGCAAGGACTTTCGTGTCCTGAACGTATCGGGAGAAGAACCGTCGCCAGAGCTTACCGACCTGCTCCTTCTTGGAAATTTGCTGTCTTTCTACGAACAGTTGCGGGTTTATCGAAGCACTGCTTCGGAACTGCGCGACTACAATCTGGAGCAACCGCTTTGGGTATTCGTGGGAAGCAAGGTCAACGCCGTCTACAGGAGACGAGGACGCGACGTAAGCGACGTGCTCACCATTCAACTCTTCCTGCACCGGGTATTGAGCGATCCCGGCTGGACCCGGAACGCCATTGGAAATTTGTTGCAGGGAAAGTCTGGCCTGCATGCGGCATGGAACGTGGATTTGTTCGCTGATCGCTTCGAAACGCTGGCGAGCCAAGGGGAATCTCCCGAAGATATCTACGCCGACATCCTGCGAACCGTCTTCCACGTCAACGGTCCCGGCGGACTTTGCCTATGCGACATCCGGGGCGCATCTGGCGAATTGGGCCTGAAAGCCATCGGATCAGACGAATACTTCGGGCTCACTTACATTGGAGATACGGCGAAATTCAAGAAACTCGCGCAAAGCGCAAGCGCAGGAATCGTCATGGAAAACGACGCCGTGGGCGATTCAATGTTCGACCGGGTCAACGAAACCGGGAGCCGGATCAATGTGCTGATCGGCGCCAGAAAATTTATGGAAGGCTGGAATTCGTGGCGCGTTTCCAACATGGGCCTGATGAATATAGGGAGGGCCGAAGGTTCGCAGATTATTCAGCTCTTCGGGCGCGGCGTACGGCTCAAGGGCAAAAAAATGTCGCTCAAGCGCAGTACGCACCTGCAAGGCCCGCATCCAGACAAGGTTGGCCTGCTGGAAACCCTCAACATCTTCGCAGTCCGCGCAAACTACATGGAGACGTTTCGAGCGTATCTGGAGCAAGAAGGACTGGAAGCGCAGGATCCCGTAACGCTGCGAATGCCGGTGAAAACCAACGAAGATTTTCTTGAGCGAGGGTTGGTGTTCCCTGTGCTCCCGGACGGAAGCGACTTCGATTCGGAGGCTAATTTCGTACTCGACGCAGGCAACGCAACTCCGGTTCGCATTGATCGCGCCACGCAAGCATCCTCATGGGAAAGCGGCGTCCGCGGACATCAATCCATGGAAGGCTCCTCTGGGCTAGAACGAGCCGCCGCAAAACTGCCGCTGGAACTGGTGAACTGGGAAAAAGCATACCTCGATTTGCTGGAACATCGACGCGTCAAGAATATGCGGCCGCTGGCGGTCCCCCGACCCGACGCCCTGAAATCGCTGGTCGAGCATGCCCCTGTTGTCGTATCTGCCGACAAAAACATCTTTGAACCCCGGAATTGGCATGATCGCGAAAGCTTGCAAATGCTCGTGCATACGATGCTCCGCCGCTGCGCGGACAAGCGCTGGCACAGCGAAAAGCAACGCTGGGAAGGCGAACGCATGCAATACCTCGAAGTAGACAACGCCCACCCCAACTTGCTGCTTAACGTCGACGCCGAGACGACAACGCCGGACGCCGCCCGGCAGGCCCACTACATAGTAAGCGTCCCGCACGCAGACGCCTCCCTGCGCAAACAGATTGTAGAGCTTATCGAACAACAGGACAAACTCTACGAACGGCGCTTTGGCCCACTGGCCGGAATTCATTTTGACCGCCACTTGTACCAGCCGCTGCTCGTCGAGGCGTCGGAATCGAAAATAACCATTTCGCCCCCGCCGCTCAACGCGAACGAAAGGCTATTCGTAAACGACCTTCGCGCCTTTTGGCAAAATGGCGGAAGCGAACTCCACGCTGGCGAAGAGCTGTTCCTGTTGCGCAATCAAGGCCGCGGACGAGGCGTTGGCTTCTCGTTGGAAGGAACGGGTTTCTATCCCGACTTCATCCTGTGGATGATCTCCGGCAAGCGGCAACGCGTCGTCTTTGTCGAGCCGCACGGCATGATGCACGCGAAAGCCTACGAAGAGGACGAAAAAGCGCGGCTCCACGAGCGACTGCCTGCTTTGGCGGAAGGCATTGCAAGCCGGAGCGACGCGGCGGACAAAATAAGCCTCGATTGCTTCATCGTTTCGGCGACGCCCTATAACGAACTGCGACAAAGGTACGGGGATGGGGCCTGGACGCAAGAAGACTTCGCCAGACGACACATTCTCTTTCCGGGCAAGCTGGGGGAATATGAATATATCGGCGCTTTGTTGACAGAACGATAACCCCGAATGCTGTAAATCGTCCGGGCCGCGCCCAATGCGGCCCGCCCCTATCAACGCGATGGGCAACGTCATTCGGTTCTACGCGGAATTGGGTGCATTGGCAGGCGGTTAAAAAAGTAAGGTTCCGATTTTGGCCGCCTTAGTATTTTAGGTTTCGGCCTGGAAGCGGCGGGCG
>JAJECT010000033.1 GCA_022821845.1 Rhodothermales bacterium
CATCTGCGCGCCCACGTTCTCGAGCTTGTCCTCGAGCTGTACCTCCTTCGCTACGGTTACGCCGTCCTTCGTGACGGTGGGCGCGCCGTAGCTCTTCTCTATAATCACGTTGCGGCCCTTGGGCCCGAGCGTCACCTTGACGGCGTCGGCGAGCGCGTCCACGCCCCGCTTGAGCGCCGAACGCGCGTCCGTGTCGAATACGATTTGCTTTGCCATGATTCTGGTAATGTCGTGTTGTTTTCCTTGCGGTAAATAGAATGAAAGCGCGCGGCAGGTCCGCCGGCGGTTAGCTGACGACGCCGAGGATGTCGCTCTCGCGCATGATGAGCACGTCTTCGCCGTCAAGCGCGATCTCGGTGCCCGAATACTTGCCGTAGAGCACGCTGTCGCCCGCCTTCACGGTCATCTCGACGTGCTTGCCGTTCTCTACCTGGCCCGGGCCAACGAACAGAACGGTGCCGCGCTGCGGCTTCTCCTGCGCCGTGTCGGGAATGAACAAGCCGCTCGACGTCTTCTCCTCGGCGGCCTCCGGACGAACCACCACGCGGTCGCCGATTGGGGTGATGCTGGTCATAACGATGTTGCGTTTTGAAGTGTACTGGACGGGGTGTATGGGTAAAACAGCAAAGCAAAATAGGGCTATTCCAGCAAGGAAGCAAGTCGCGCCGGATGCAAGGCTAATGAAACTCGCGTGAATCAGGATCGTGAAAACCCTGGTCGTTTCTGCGCGTACGCTTGGGCGGCGTAATTATAGGGTATACCCGATCCGCAGAAGCATGTCGTCTCTTTTCCTGCATATTCCTGCCGCCGCGAATGACCCCCACGCATCGTAAATGGATTGGATGGCTTGCGGCCGCCGTGGCCGTATGGGTGGTTTTCGGGCTGGCGCTGGCGCCGCCGCTTGCGGGAGCAGGGTGGCGGCAGGCGATCATGCTGGGCTTTTCGAGCGCGTGCCATCAGATTCCGGCGCGTTCGCCCCATGTGCACGGCGTAGCGCTTGCCGTGTGCGACCGGTGTTTCGGCGTATACGCGGCGCTGGCGGTCGCGCCTTTTCTGACCCTGGGCCTGCAACCGTGGAATGGCTGGATGCAGCGGCATGCGAAATATCTTCTGCTGGGCGCGCTCCTCGTTCCGGCGGTGGACTGGGGCGGAGGCGTTGTCGGATGGTGGGTCAATACGCCCTGGAGCAGAATGGCTACGGGGGCCGTGTTCGGTGCGATGGCGGGGTATTTTCTGGTGTGCGCGGCGATGTCGCTTCCGGGCCGCTCGCCTGCGGAGGACGCGGGCCCGCCGGATACGCCGGATACGCCGATAAAAACCGCTTCTCCCGGCGCATCTCGCCCAAACCGCCGGGATTTACGAATTTAATCAGCGCAATTCCGTAGCAAAAAACGAAAAAATTCGCTATGCTTCGTCAGGCGGAAATCCGGCGCATCCTGACATGCCTGCGCGCAATGCCCTGCGAACAGGCCCCGCCCAGGCGCGTTGCGCTCCGGCGCGGCGCTATGCGGCCTGGCTGACCGTCGCTCGTTTGTCCCGATTCACCGATCCTTTTTCCGAACATGCCGAACAAAGCAGAATCCATTCTTCTGGTGGGCGTTATCGCCGGACTGGCCAGCGTATTGGCCAGTTTTATTCCAGCGGCAGGCGATTTCGTCAGTTGCCTCGTGACATTAGGCGCCGGGATGCTCGTCGTCTGGCACTACACGGACAAGCACCGCGTGACGCTCGCCTCGGGGGGGGGCATCAATCTGGGCGTGCTTACGGGCCTTGCGGCGTTTGGCACCGGATTCGTTCTGGATACGATTGTTCGGCTCATAGGCGTCAAGCCGAGTTTGCAGGAAGAACTGCGCCAGGGCGTTGAGCAGGGCGGCGCGAACATGTCTCAACTCGGCGCATTCGGCGAGTTTATGATGTCTCCCGCGTATGTCGTTTTTGTCGCCGGGATCGGGCTTGTCGCGTCCGTGCTGCTCGGACTGGTGGGCGGCCTGATCGGCAGCAAGATGTTCAAGCGGGGCGAAGACGAGGGGCCGGTCGACGAACCCGCCGAACTGGTCTGATTCGGATACTGCTTGCTGCGCCGCGCCACCGCCATTCAGGACCTGAAAGGCAGGCGGGGGCCGGGGCGCAGCGAGACAGGCCGGTCCAGAATTTCTTTCAGGAGCACCGCTTCCTGTAGGGAGGCGGTTGCAGCCAGCCGGCGCAGCGCATGGTCGGCGCGGGCGGGGCGTACGTACGGCGAGGGGCTTTCGGCGTCCTCGACCTCTTCTTGCGCGTCGCTTAAAAAATTTAAGTCGCTGTTTTCGTCGCCTTGTTTTTTAAGGTTGGCATGGCCTGGGTCCGGGGTGGGAAGCCATCCCTCGGTTTCGAAGGCTTCCTCTTCGGCGAACCGGGCGTCGGATTCGTAGATCGGTTCTGCCCATGCGTCGTACGCCACGGTTTCTTCCGCCGCCGCAGAAAACAGGACGTCGGGTTCTTCGCGCGCGGAAGGGGTCGGCGAAGGGGCCGGAGCCGCCGCCGTTTTCCCGTCGCTTTCCTGAAAGAGGTCTGCGGGCAAGCCCAGCGCTCGCCCGATTTCGCCCAGCCCTTCCTGCAAGTCGTCCCGGTCTTTTTGCGACAGCGCAGGACGCGGCGCCTGCGTTGCGGGTTTGGGGGCCTTTTGCTTCTTGCGCGAACCAAAGAGCAGCCGCCTCAGCAAATACAAGAGCGGAATAATCCAGAAAAAATTTTCAAAATCCATGACGGCGGGCGCGATGGGCGCGCTACGGACGATGGGGACGATGGCGGGGCGTTATGACAAGCGCAGGATGTATCCTGATCCTGTAATACCTACGTTTCGCCGCTCCGGTCGTTTCATTCGCCGCTTTTTTGCGCTTGCTCCAGGCTCAGGAATTCGACGAGCAGGCGGCCTGTTCTGGAAAACGCCAGGGTTTGCAGTTCGGCGCGGTCCGCCCACATAAAGGCCCGATCCGCAGGCGCCCGGGGCGCGCCCGCCGCAATGCTTGCCCGAAAAGCGTGCATCGTGATGCGGAAGTGGGTATACGCATGGTCGATCCGGCGCGCCAGGCCACGGGTTTCGACGTCTACGTTCCATTTTTTCCGCACGGCGCGGCGGCATGCGGCCTCCAGCGTTTCGCCGGGTTTTCGCTTGCCGCCGGGAAATTCCCACAACCCGCCCAGCATGGCCTCTTCGGGACGTTTGCAGACCAGCAGGCGCCCGGCGTCGTCGAACACGATGGCTACCGCCACATCGAAATGGGGCGTCTTTTTGCGCGGCGGCGTAACCGGGAACGCCGTTTGATCTCCTGCTTCGGCGGCGGCGCAGACGGGTCGCAGCGGGCAGGCTTCGCACCGGGGCGCGGCGGGCTTGCATACGTTGGCTCCCAGTTCCATGACCGCCTGATTGAAGGCGCCCGGGCGGGCCGAGTCCATGAGGTCCGCTGCGAGGTCCCGCAACTGGTTGCGCGTCCCCGCGCGGGTTGCGTCTTCTGCAACCCGAAATACCCGCGCAAGCACGCGGATGGCGTTTCCGTCGAGGGCGGGGAGGGCTTTTCCGTACGCGATGGAAAGGACGGCGGCCGCGGTGTACGGTCCTACGCCCGGCAGGGAGCGAATCGCCTCTTCCTCGTCGGGCAGGCGTCCGCCGAACGTCTCGACGATGCGCCGGGCCGCCTTGTGCAGGTTGCGGGCGCGGGAATAGTAGCCAAGGCCCTCCCAGCACGCCAGCACGTCGTCGAGGGAAGCGGCGGCCAGGCGCTCGACGGTCGGGAAGCGCGCGGCGAATCGGCGGTAGTACGGTTCCGCCTGATCCACGCGGGTTTGCTGAAGCATGACTTCGGACAACCAGATGCGGTACGGGTCGGAGGTATTCCGCCAGGGCATATTCCGGCGGTTGGCGTCGTACCAGGCAAGCAGGTTTTCCCGAAAAGCGCGGCGCCGCGCGGCGTTTGTCGGAACGTGTGTCGAGGGGACTCGTTTTGTCATGCGGGGCCATGGATTCTTCGTTACGCAGGCCGCCACGCTACCCCTGCTTCCTCACTCCTCGCCAGCGCGCGCCTCGCAAGCCGCTGGGCCTTGCGGACTTAACCAGCGTATCCCATGCGAATCGAAACGCGGTTTGTACGGATGCTCCTGTGCGCGGTTCTGACCGGCGGGACGTTCGGGGCGCTGCTTCCGGGGGCGTTTGCGCAATCTGGAAGCGGGGCGGGCGGCGCTGTGCCCGACGAAAATTTAGCCGAAAGGCCCGTCGGATTGGCTGAAGAAGACGTGGCGGGCGAAGCCAATGCGTTCGGGACGTCGCCAGACAGTGCGCGGGCGGCGCTGGGGGCCGTGCGCATTGTCGGGCTGGACCCTGTGCGCCTTCGCATCGTGGAGGCGGAGGCCCCGTTCGCCGTGGACGCCCCGTTCGATCCGCTTCGCCTGGAGGCGGATATCGGACGGATGTTGTCGGTCCTCGAAAGGGAGGGGCTTCCGCTGGCCACCGCCGCCGTGGAAACGATTGCGCCCTTTGGCGACGCGGCGGATCGGCTGGCGATCACGCTGCGCGTGGAGCCTGGGCCGTCGGTGGCGCTGCGGGGGTTCGAGCTGGAAGGCGCCCGCCGTACGCAACCGCAGCTTGCGGCCCGCCTCGCAGGCATGAAGCCGGGCGAAAAAATTCTTCGATTCGATGCGGAGCGCCTTCGCCGCCGCATCGAAGGCAAGGAACTGTTCGAAACCACAGGGCTTCCGGCGTTGCGCATCGCCGCCGATACGACCGCCGTGGTGCGCATCCCCATAGAAGAAGGTCCGCCCGGCGCGTTCGATCTTGTACTCGGCTATCTGCCGCCCTCGGAGGGGGATCGGCGCGGGAGCGTTACGGGCAGCGGGCATCTTGCGCTCCGCAATCCGTTCGGGCGCGGCCTGGCGGCCTCCCTGCGCCTGAACCGGCTTCCGGATCAGGTTGCGAGCATCGACATTTCGGCGGCGTGGCCCTTCGCTTTCGGGCTTCCGCTGGGACTGGAGGCGGGTTTTTCCGGGCTGGAAGAAGATTCCACGTACGGCAAAAGAGCCTGGCGCGGCCAACTGCGTTACGACCTTGCCCCGGGCCTGAGCGCGTTCGCCGGGTTCAGCCGGGAGCGCGCGGCCCCGGGGCAGGCGGGCGCCCGGATTGGTCCGAACGGGCGACAAATAGCTCCTTCGGCCCAGGCGCGGTTCTTCGGGCTGGGCGTACGCTTTTCGCATCTGGACTATTTTTCGAACCCCACAAAGGGGTTTTATGTGGAGATGAACCTGGAAAGCGGGCGCAAGGAGCGTACGGAATCGCATGTGGTTGGCGCGGATACGCTGCGCAGCCGCACGCTTCTGGAGCAGCAGCGATTGCATGCGACGGGACGCTGGTTCGTCCCGATATTTTCCCGATCCGTGCTGGTGGCCGGGATGGATGCGCGCGTACTGTCGAGCCCGGAATACGACCGAAGCGATTTGTTTCGGTTTGGCGGCGCGGCCTCGCTCCGGGGGTACGACGAGGATCGGTTCCTGGGGCGCATCGTGGGCCGGGCGCTGATCGAGTACCGCATATTAATCGATGCGGTTTCGTATGCCTATGCCTTTTTCGACGCGGGCTACGTGGATCGTCCGGTTACGCCGGACGCGCAGGCCGCGACGAGCATGCGTCCGGGGTACGGCGCGGGCGTCCGGTTCCGGACCGCGGCGGGGCTTATCAACATGAGCGCGGCCCTGAACCCCGAAGGCGGGCCGGGGGACATCCGCATCCATGCAGGGGTTTCGTTCGGATTGTGACGGAGCGTCTGCATCTGCGCGGCGCAAGGAAGCAAGGGACCCATACGCCGCCGCGGGCGTTCGGAGAGGCGCGCTGGCCCTGCCGGTTGCTTGTTGCCTTGTCCCTCTTTCGTCCATCGGTTTTTTCGTTATGCGGCACCTTATCGAACAAAAACGCTCGTCCGAACAAATATTCGACGGCAAGTTGCTGAAGGTGTATCGCGACCGGGTGCTTCTTCCGGACGGCGCCGAGGGGGTGCGGGAGTGGATCGATCACCCCGGAGCGTCCGCCGTGGCGCCAATCTTTTCCGACGGTTCGACGTTGCTTGTGCGCCAATTTCGATACCCGGCCCAGCGCGCGTTCCTCGAAGTGCCCGCAGGCAAACTGGACAAGCCGGGCGAAGACCCGACCGCGGCGGCGGCCCGCGAACTGGAGGAAGAAACCGGCTGGCGCGCCGCCTCTTTCACCCGACTGGGCGCGCTTTTCCCGTGCCTCGGCTACAGCAACGAGATTATTCACCTGTATCTTGCGGAGGACCTTGCGCAGGCGGGCGGGCAGCGCCTGGAGCAAGGCGAATTCATGGACGTCGTGTCCATGCCGTTCGAGGAGGCGCTGCGGCAGGTCTTCAAAGGAGGCGTCGTCGATATGAAATCTGCATTAACCTTGCTTTACGCGCAGCGCCATCTGGAACGGCGGGAAGCGGGTTCGGGGGGATGAGTCGAGGTAAACAGCGGTGCGTATAATACTCTTAAGGTGTTGTTGATGATGTAGCGATATTACTTACGCATTAAAGGCAATTTTTACGTAAATTAAACCGGAACACCGCAAACATGCAAGAGAATGGCGGGATATTTTTTTTGGATGAGAAGGCGATTCGGATAACCTTAAAAATTAAGGCTTTGCGAGGCTTCGAGACTATTATATATAACTGCCAAGGCGACTTATTCAGAAAGTTCTTCTTGAACGGCGCCCGAAGGCCCATTGTACCATCTTTCGAGATACATTTCTACGAATCCAGGGTGCTTTGAGGCAAGGGCGGCGACCATAGGTTTGAGATCGGGGTCGCCGAGAGAAGAAGCAAGAAACATAGCCGAAAGCTGAAGAGAATCAACAAAAGAATCATACTCAAGATATTCTGGAATATATCCCTGTATATAGCGAATAGACAATTCGCGCAGCGTAGCGTGCGTCGAGGAATCTAACGGACGCCATCTTTCTACGGTTCTTGCAAGAGCGAGAAAAGCGCCATCCAATTCCTGTAAGGTGCGTTCGGAAGATTCAAGATAATCGAGTATCACGGGAAAAATGCGAGGGCCAAACTCGGCAAGGCCAAGCGGAGCCATGCCGCCGAACTGAGACGCTTTCAGAAGAATCGGTATAGCCCGTTCATCTTCGAGCGCGGCCACGGAATATATCAACGGCTCAAGCAGCTCCTGAATATGATCGTCATCGTCAAAACCAGGATAGCCGGCGAGATTCAGATCGCACTGACTGTCGAGGGCGGCGATCAACCCATCGGCTATAAGAGGATCTACGCCACGACGAAGCTGATCTATTTTTTCTCTGGAGTATCCCCCAATTACATGATAAACGGCCGCGTCGATCCTGTAGGGATCTCCGCTGTGAAGCTCCATGGCGAGCGCGGCGGCCGAAGGCGTAGCGGCTTTCTGTTCCTGCGCCAGGGAAGAAAGCGAAAAGAAAGAAAAAACGATCAAAAAGATCGTTGTAGAGAGCACGTGGTGAATCGAGGCGGTCATGGCGAAACGGATATGAAGGGTAAAGGAACGAGAAGGCGGTCAGCACGATTATCGCGGAGGCATATTGCTGATATGAACATGCCCTGTCTTATCGTCTGCGCAATTGCGAGTTCCCGCATAAGTATACGAACCGGGGCGAGCTTGTCGATTAAATAAAACAATAGAATTTTTAAGATCTTCCGTCCATGGACCAGTACGACAATCGCCATATATCTGAATGTCTGCCGCCCTGCCGTACTTGTGGGCAGAGTCAGAAGCTGTAGAAACATTGGAATTTCCATTAGGACACCGCCAACCAGAGTTTATATTTAAAGTCTTGTATATTTTTTTAGAAGCAAGAAAGGATTTGACTTCACCATATAAAGCTTTTAAATCAGGATCAACATAGCCATACAAACCATGTGTACCATTTTCAGTGCCATTGCCAGAAACTACAAATATACTATGATTATTTTTAAAGCTGGAACAATCAGAAAGATGACCTTTCCCGGGGCCATACTCTTCTGCAATATCGCATTGATATTGATTAGCGCATTCACATTTATCTTCTTCGTCATTATTTCCATCGCTATGTCCACCGCCGCCACCTCCTCCGCTACCACCTCCACCGCCACCACCACTAGGCTTGCAAAAACGAGAACAAAATGTATTAAATCTTGGACCACAACTTGCTGCCCCATAAGGGTGACCAATATATGCTGGCTCATTAGCACATATTTCACCAGTAAGAATGAATTGACATAGTATATAACAAAGATCGTTAGGAGTAGACATTGTATTCATACCAATTCCAAAATTTTTGCCTGAATATTTTTCCTTGCTCAAATACATAGATAATTCAAGGGGCACATTACCAGGACGATAAAAATAAGAATCCACATCTTCAAATATAATCGTGTAACGGGATACCGTCATTTTCATTCCAGCAAAATCTTTCGCTACGTATCGTTCCACATAGTCCGTGAAATTTTCCTTTGACAATTTTTCGTCGCTCGAAAAGGCGATTACATGTCCGGAAACTACGTCTCCCGAAGGCTCCATATCCATAACGAGCGTGCGAACATGGTACATGACGCTATCGTAGCGTTCGTCCGTATATTTTCCGAGCGTCGTCGCCAAAACGAGCGTTTCTTCCGTTCCGTCTATCGACAAGACAACAGACTCGTTCCAGTCTGGAGGGAACTTCTCTATGAAAGAAAGCAACGCAAGCGAATCTTCGTCGCCTTCCGCCTTCGACAGGCGATCTGACACTTCGAGTTCGACCTGTTCCGCGTACCAGGCGCGGGCCTTGGCGGTTAGGTCATCGTTCGGGGCGATGTCCTCCAGAGAGGAGAAATCCGCGCCGGAATCGCAACCGGGCAGAAAGAGCGCGGCGGCGAACAGGCCGCAAAGGACAGGGAGCGCGCCGAAGAGGAAAAACCGGGTACGCATGAGCGAGGGAATAACGAGAACGACGAAACCGTACGTCTAACCTAACCGCCTGTTCGGACATTGTCAAGCCCGCTGGAGCTGCCAGCGGGCGCAGAAAGGAACCAAAGACCTCTTTTGCGTCAATTACTGAGCGACTCGGGAAAGGGGGTATGCCTTCAAAAGCAAGGCGGGACGAAAAAATTGTGAATAATTTGCGAAAACGTCTGATTGAGGATCGAGAGGCCTTCAATTGAGCGGATGCAGACGCGAACAAACCCTTTCCGAACCCTCGCCCGGATCCTGAGGCGTCCCTTGGCGTATTGAAAAGGCTTGACCGCCGCTCCGATGCAAGGACAGGGCGCGGCGGGCTACGATTCCACAGTCAACGACGCGGCAACATGTTTACGTTTATCATCACGCTGATCGCTTTGATAGCGATTCTCATTACGCTGGTAGTGCTTGTGCAAAGCGGCCGGGGCGGCGGATTGGCCGGCATTGCGGCGGGCGGGGCCACCCAGCAAATTCTGGGAACGCGCCAGGCGCCAGACGTGCTCGAAAAGGCGACCTGGATACTGGCCACGCTCTTTATCGTGCTGTGCGTCGTGTCGAATTTTGCGATTAGAGAGGAGCAGGCGCAGGAAAGCGTTATTCAGCAACGCGCGCAGGAAGAGCAGGCCGCCCCTGCGGTTCCGCCGGTCGGGGAGCAGCAGGCGTTGCCGTCGATGCCGGAGCCGGTTCCCGCCGACGAATAAGCGCATTTCGCGGCGTTTCCTGCCTGTAAGCCGAATTCTGTCTACCGCTTGCGGCCAGGGCCGCTGCGGAGAGACCGTCATTTATCTGGGACCGCCGTCGCCGACGGCCTCAAGCGACCCACCCGCGCCGTCGTCAAGGCGGGCAACCTTGTTCGTTCTTGCGGAACGATGCGGCGCTGTTTGGTCTTGCACCCCGTGAGGTTTACATAGCCGCCCCGATCACGCGGGACGCTGGTGGGCTCTTACCCCACCGTTTCACCCATCGCCTGTGCGTCGAAACGCCATCGGCAGGTATGCTTTCTGTTGCACTTGCTGTCGCCGCGACGCGGCGCCTTCCCGTTAGGAAGCACGGCGCCCTTCGGTGTTCGGACTTTCCTCCCCGGCCTCTTGGACCGAGGCGACGATCCAGCAGGAAACGCCGCGAAACGCGCTTGGATTTCCTACGATCCGCCTACAGGTTTGTTGCCTGGGCGGTGCTGGCGAAGAGCTCGCTGTCCACGATGATCCGTCCCGTGTGTTCGCAGGCTACGATGCGGTTGCCCTGGCGAATTTCTACCTGGCGTTGCGGCGGCACGGCGAATCCGCCCGCCGCGCCCCGTTCGATGGGCACCACGGCTCGCTTGTCGGGAAGGCGATCCCGCAGACGTTCGTACGCCAGCAAATAGCGGGCGTCCACTTTTTCGGCGGCTTCTTCCCGCTTTTTCTCCAGGTGCGCCTGCTCCTGTTTGGTGTCGTCCAGCACTTCCTGCAGATCGCGCTCCTTCGTAACGAGCAGTTCGTCCAGCTCCTTCATGCGGGTTTCCGCCTCCTCGATAGCGGCCTTGTGCGCGTCTTCGTTCAGGTCGATTTCCTCCATGCGCCGTTTCGCGTCCTGGATGCGCTGCTTTTGCGCTTCGACCTCCTTGGTGAGCGCGTCGTACTCCCGGTTGTTTCGCACCTGGAGTTGCTGTTCCTCGTACCGCACAATGAGCATTTCGGCGTCCTTCACGCTGGTGGCGGACGAAACCTTGTCCTCCTCGTTCTGTGCTTCTTCCTGTTTGTATTTCTCGATGCGTGTCGCAAGTCCTTCCTGTTCGTCCCGAAGGTCGCGAATTTCCTCCGGCAGATCGCCGCGCAGTTTTTCGATTTTGTCGATTTCGCTGTCGATATACTGGAGACAGATCAGGGATCGCAGTTGTTCGCTGGTGCTTGTCTCCTGGGCCGTGGGCATGTCGTATGCAGGGATGTGTCTCGAAAGAAATCAGGGATGAACGGGTGTCGGCGGCATTAACGTCCCGGGGCTATAAAAGTTCGCGCGGGATTTGTGCTTGCGCGCGTCTGTTTCCATGCGGTTTGCGGAAATTGTTTCGCGAGCGCATCAAGGAGGAGGCTTTCGGTCCCTTTCTCCGTTTCGTAGTGTCCGGCGTCGATCAGGGCGAGGCGGGGCCGCCCTTTCACGTCCAGCGCGTTGAAAAAATCATGGTATTTTATATCCGCTGTTACGTAGGCGTCCGCGCCGCGGGCGACTGCTTCGTCGATCAGGTTGGCGCCGGACCCGCCGCACACGGCGATGCGTCGCACGAGCGCCTCCGGGTCGCCCACGTAACGCAAGGCGGGCGCTCCGAGCCGTTCGGCCACGACGCCGAGGAAGGTTTGCAAGCGGACGGGCGCGGGCAGCGATCCGATGGCTCCGAAGCCGGTATCGCCGTTTTCAGCGGGCTGGAGGAAGGCGGCGTCCTCGATGCCCAACTGATCGGCCAGGGCGAACGATACCCCGCCCGAGGCTGCGTCGAGGTTGGTGTGGATACTGTACAGCGCAATGTTTTCTGCCGCGAGCCGCCAGACCAGGTTAGGGACGTAGGCTTCCGTCGTGACGGCGCGCACGGGACGAAACAGGAGGGGATGATGGGTCACGATCAGCGCCGCGCCGAGTTCCTTTGCTTCGTCGAGCAGTTCCGGCGTCATATCCAGGCCGAGCAAGGCGACGCGGACCGCTGCGTCGGGGTCGCCCACTTGCAATCCGACGTTGTCGTACGACATCGCCGAAGAAAGAGGCGCCCATGCTTCGAGAAATGCTGCAATATGTCGGACCGTGGGGGCGTCGGGCATGGGGCGCGGCGGAAAATGCGAAAAAAGCGGCAGGGCGTAAAACTAAGGATACGCCGATTTTATAATGTGCAAAAATCAGGGGCGGGGTCTGGAGCACGCCTTTTCTGGCAACGGGGCCTGGAGCGCGCCTTTTCACGAATACATAAGGGCGCGGCAGACTGTGGGTTTGCATGTTTATTCGGGGCCCGATGTTTCGTGAAAAGGCGCACCCCAGGCCCCTGAACGGCTTCTTTCTTCTTCTTCTTCTTCTTCTTCTTCTTCTTGCGAAACGGGGGGAGGTTCTCATTCCCGGCAATCTGCAGGAGAAGCGGTTATTTCAGCAGCGC
Organism: Rhodothermales bacterium; assembly: GCA_022821845.1. Lineage (GTDB taxonomy): Bacteria > Bacteroidota > Rhodothermia > Rhodothermales > VXPQ01 > VXPQ01. The sequence goes on from JAJECT010000033.1 coordinate 12,092, forward strand.
CATCGTCTTGACGGCGGTCTGGGTTTCCGTCCGAAGGACGTAGAGATAGGTTCCGCTGGCGAGGTCCGTTGCGTCGAACGGAATGCGGTAGCGGGCCGCCGGGCGGACGCCGTCTACCAGGACTTGCACTTCCTGGCCGAGCAGGTCGTAGACCGCCAGCGTGACGTGCTGTGTCTTGTTCAGCGCAAACACGATGGTCGTTGTCGGATTGAACGGGTTCGGGTAGTTTTGCTCCAGCGCGAATGCCTTGGGTATTTCGTCGGCGGGCGATTCTATCGAGGTTGTGGTAGCGTCTGTAATCGTAACCTGGACGGATGCCGGGGCTCCCGCCGCAAGCCCTGCGGGCAGGGTTCCAAGCGCTACGGTGAACGTTTCGTCGTCCTTGTCGTCGTCCTTCGCCGTGGCGATCACGCCTCTTCCGTTCGGTTCGTTCGCGTCGATAACGATGGAGGCGAGCGCGCCATAGTCTCCTGCTTCGGCGGTGCCTGCGTTCAGGACGAGCGGGATGGTTACCGCGCTGGAGGCCAGTTGCGAGAGGCCGACCGTAACCGTTATTTCCTCGCCTTCGACTACGGGATTCGGGGCGACGGACAGCGTAACTTCGGACGGGTCGCTACCGCCTCCGCCCGTACCACCGCCACCACCGCCACCACCGCCCGTGCCGCCGCCTCCTCCGCCTCCGCCTCCGCCACCGCCAGCGTCGTCGTTGTCCGTGATGGTGAGCGTGTGCGCGTTGGCGCTTCCTATGTCGTAGCCCGATCCGCTCGTTAGCGTCAGGATGACTGTCTCGTTTGGTTCGTCCGCGCTGTCGTCGGTGATGGCGACAGGGATGTTGACGGACGTATCGCCGCCGCCGACGCTTATCGAGGCGTTGCTGCTTGTTACGCCGCTGATCGTATAGTCCGCGCCCAGCGTGGCGGCGCCGGAGAGGCTGTAATTTACCGTGATGTTTGCGGAGGGCGCGGGATTCAGGTTGACTGTCACGTTCTGCGTTCCGGCGCTTTCTGCCGCGGTCGCCGAAGACGAGGCGAAGCTCGCTACGGGGGTGGCGGGCGGCGGGGGTGGCGGGTCGTCGTTGTCCGTGATGGTGAGTGTGTGCGCGTTCGTGTTGCCTATGTCGTAGCCTGTTCCACTCGTCAGCGTCAGGATGACCGTCTCGCTGGTTTCGTCCGCGCTGTCGTCGGTGATGGCGACCGATATGTTGACGGACGTGTCGCCGCCGCTGACGCTTATCGTGCCATTGCTGCTCGTAACGCCGCTGATCGTATAGTCCGCGCCCAGCGTGGCGGCGCCGGAGAGGCTGTAATTCACCGTGATGTTCGCGGACGGCGCGGGATTCAGGTTGACTGTCACGTTCTGCGTTCCGGCGCTTTCCGCCGCGCTGGAGGAACCCAAGGCGAACTGGGCCACGGGGGTACTCTGCGTCGCGGCCTTGATCGTAAAGTCCGCAGACAGGTCCGGGGGCTTTCCACCGAAACCATCTCCCAATCGAAGCAGATTGTTGTCGACCGTGACGGTCACCGGATCGTCCGCTGTGATCGCCGAACCGCTGTAGGCCAAGGTGATCTCCGCAGGACGGTAGTTTCTCACCCCACGCGTGCTATGCGTGCCGGTCTGTCGGGCCAGCAACCGCCCGCCCGCGATCGTCAGCCCTGCCGGGCCGCCCGACAGGGTGATGAAGGCCAGGCCAGTCGCACTGAGCCGGACCGCGGTATTGGGAACATTCCCATTGTCCAGCTCGGTAGCGTCCACATAGGACGTGACCGGGTTGTCCCCATCACTCCCACCACCGCTTCCTGCCCCAAAGAAGGTGGCATTGTCTGGGTTCAGCGTGATCGTCGCGCCGTTCAGGGATCCCGCCTGGACCTGGGTCGGAGTCAGGGCCAGGGTGGCGGGAGCAAGATCATCATCCTGGACCGTTACCGTCGCCGACGACGGGCTGCCGACCGTGTAGCCAGTGCCCGGATTCACCGTCACTGTCACCGTGCCGTCCGTCTCGACGTTGGAATCCTCGACAATCCCCACCGTGTGCGTGATGCTGCCCGAGGTTGGCACCGTCACCGTCACCGTGCCCGTGCCGCTTGGCGTCGGCGTCGCCGCCGTATGGGTCGCCGTCACGCCAAGAGTCACAGACAGGGAGGAAGACGGCGCCGGATTCGCCGTGACGATGAACTGCAGGGTACTGCCCTCGAATCCGTTTGCCGCCTGGGCCAGGCCCCTTGCTACCGTGACTTCCGGGGTGGTTGTTCCCGTATTCGCCGTGCCATTGATACGGATTTTTTTGGAATCCCCAAAGGTAGTCCACCCGCCTGTCGTGTTCCATACTCGAAAAATGGAGTGGTCTGCAATGCTCCAGCCTGACGCCGCGCCCGCATCCTCCGCGTCGCTACCCGTGTTCTGGAGAATTTCGCCAAGGCCAGTTCCATCACTTTGGCTATCGATTATGCACATGTACGTTGTGCTACTCTCAAGATTGATCCCGCTTGTCGTACAGTTGTATAAGAAGGAATTAGCGTTTGCGGTCAGATCCGGGCACGTCAGCGCACCGAGAAGCGCATCGGGTCTTATATCCTGGCCTATCATCCTGCTACTCCATATGCCAACAGAAAAGGAAGTCGCGCTGCTCGCTGCCGCGCTGGCGAATTCGATTTCGACGCCGGTCAGGGTATAACCGCCCGCGTTGTTGCCCGTTGTAAACGCCTGTGCATGGTCGTGACCCAGGCTGCCCGTTGAGCTATTGGATTGTCCTGTGTTGGAGACAAGTACGGCAGCCGAGGCTGGGGCAGGTGCAAAAGACAGGGCCAGCGCGTCGCCCTCGGACAAATCCAGCGCCTGCTGCTGCGCTGCGGCCGGCGCGGCGAGGCCGAACAACAACGGCAGGCACAGCAGGCCCGACCACAGGCTGAAAGCGAGCCGGGACAAAGCGGGGCGGCGAAAGACGAAACCTGAACCCGGGGGCTCCGCTGCGAAATTCAGCAGGCGGCGAAAAGAAAATACAAGTCCAGGTTTAGCGGACCGTCCGCCGCGCCGAAGCAGTGCAGCCGCCGCCGTTGCATGACGGGGTAGCCCCCCCCCCCCGCAAGTGCTCGCTGTGCGCGCGGGCCGGACGAATTTTTCTTATCTTGTTCTGGAAAGAAGGGAATGGCGGAAGTATTCTTGTGCTCATGGTTCGATGGCGTCGGGGGGTTTCAAACAAGCTTTGCCGAAGTAAACGAATCCTGAAGATAAAAAAAAGACAGGAAACCGGCATTTAACCGCCCCAGGCCCCAAAACATCTCCTGACAGCGTATCCTTAACAGGCATTGGCGTATGCGTATTGCGGTTAGCGCGGACGAAAGGCTGCCCCTCGTCGAGACCCTGCTCGAAGAACTTTCGCAGCGGGGACACGAGCCGCTGTATTTCGGCCCTGAAAATGGCGACGAGGCCGCGGATTGGCCGGACGTAACGATGCAGGCGATCGGGGCGCTTCGCCGGGGCGAGGCGGACGAGGCCATTGTGCTGTGCTGGACGGGCACCGGCTGCGCTATCGTGGCCAACAAGGCGCCCGGCGTGCGCGCAGCCCTGTGCGGCGACGGCGAAACGGCGAAAGGAGCCCGCATCTGGAATCACGCCAACGTGCTGGCGCTCAGTATGCGCGCCACGTCGCCCGCCATCTTGCGGGAAATCCTGGACCGCTGGTTCGATACGCCGTTCGGGGCGGACGACTGGAACCTGCGGCAGATCGCCCGCGTGCGCCAGGTGGAAGAAAAAGGGGAGTAGAATGGATATTATGCTCCGTATTTCCGGGCGCTGGCCATCCCCCGCGCCTCGTTGACGCGCAAGAGCAGGAACGCCCCGACGACGAAAAACGCCGCCACGGTAGCCATCCCGGCTCGCTGGCTATCGAACAAACTGGTTACGACGCCCAGCAGCACGGGACCGAGAAAGGCGGTGGCCTTGCCCGAGAAGGCGAAGAGGCCATAGTACTCGTTCTCCTTTCCGTCGGGAATGAATCGGCCCATGAGCGAGCGGCTTGCGGACTGATTCGGACCGGCGCATACGCCCCCGATAATCGCTGCGGCCCAGAACAGGCCGGGGCTGTCGGCGAACACCGCCACAATGGTTCCCAGCGTAAGCGCCGCAAGGCTTGCGAGAATCGTGGCGCGCCCGCCGATGCGATCGTCCAGATAACCGAAAGCCCAGGCGCCCAGGCCCGCCGCCACGTTCAGCGCAATGCCGAAGAGAAAAATATCTTCGGTGGAAAATCCGAGCGTGCCTGTGGCGTAGATGCCGCCGAACGCAAAAAGCGTGATGAGGCCGTCGTTGTAAACCAGCCGGGCAAGCAGGAGCCGGAACAGGTCTTTGGAGCGCCGCACTTCGCGCAACGTGTTTCCGAGTTCCCGTACGGAAGTTCGCAGGGCTTTTCCGGCGCCCAGCCGGTTTGCGCGGCGGGATTCCTTCAGAATCAGAAACAGGGGGATCGAAAAGACGCCGTACCAGGCGGCCACGAGCAGGTTGGTTGCCCGCACGTGCGCGCCCGTTTCCCGGGCAAGTCCGAAGGGGGGCGTTTCCGGGGCGACGAGCGCGAAGTAGCCGATCAGCAGGCAACACAAGCCGCCCGCGTATCCCAGCGCCCACCCGTAGCCCGATACGCGCCCGATGCGCGCCGGCGGGGCCAGTTCGGGCAGGAACGCATTGTAAAACACATTCGCCAATTCGAAAGCGATGTTGCCCGCCGCGAATACGACAAGGGCGAAGCGCGCGTCTCCCGGGCCCGCGAAATACAATGCCGTCGAGGCAGCGATGCATAGCAGCGTGGAGAACAGCAGGAATCGCTTGCGGAGTCCGTTCTGGTCTGCAAGCAGGCCCAGCCAGGGCGACAACAGCGCCACGGCAATCTGGGACAAGGCGATGGCGCGCGACCAGAGCGCCGTGCCGGACACGGCGTCGTCGGCGATTTCGTTCGTGAAATACGTGGCGAAAACAAACGTTACGACCAGCGTCGTAAACGCGGAATTGGCGAAGTCGTACGCGGCCCATGCGGAGACCGCCCCTCGAGGATGTTTTGCGCCGGGAGTCATGCGTTGCGCGACGAAATACGAGATATGGCTTCGCAGAACCGGTCGATTTCCGATGCGGTGTTATAATAATGCACGGAGGCGCGCACCATGGGGGGCAGGCGGCGCTCCATGGCGTCGAGCAGCGTGTGCGAGGGGAGGGATACCGTAACGTGCATGGATTGCTCCCGGAGGCGGGCCTTGGCTTCTTCCGCCGCCGCGCGCGCCATATCGAAGGTTACGATGCCGCATTGCTCCGTTCCCGTATCCCGTACGCAGACGCCGGGCAAGGCGCGGAGGCGCTCGCGGAGCCGGGCGGCGAGGGCCTGAACGCGGCTGCGGATGGCGTCCAGCCCGATATCCAGCGCGTACTCGACGGCGGCCCCCAGGCCCAGTTGCATGGCCATGCTGGATTCCCACATTTCGAAGGCGCGCATGTCGCCCGCGGGCCGGTATTCGTCGGGGGCGGTCCATGTGGCGCTGTGCAGGTCCGGCATGGGCGGCTCCAGGCGATCGAGGAAGGCGCGGCGGACATAAAGGAATCCCGTGCCGCGCGGGCCCCGCAGGAATTTTCGGCCCGTGGCGGAGAGCATGTCGCAATCGATCCGCGTTACGTCCAGCGGCCATTGCCCGGCGGATTGGCATGCGTCCAGCAAGTAGGGCACGCCCTGCTTGCGGGCGATTTGGCCGACGGCTTCGGCCGGGTAGACGGCGCCGCCGTTCGTGGGGATGTGCGTAAGGGCGATAAGCGCTACGCGCTCGTCGATGCGCCGTTCGAAGGCGTCCAGGTCGAGGTCGCCCGCCTCGTTGCAAGGCGCTATGTCTATTTCCAGGCCGTCCTTGCGGGCGCGGTGCAGAAAGGCGATGAAATTGCTGGCGTAGGCGGCGCGGGTGGTAAGAATTTTTGCCCCGGACGGGATGGGCAGGCTCTGGAAGGCCAGCCGCCATGCGCGGGTCGCGCTATCGGACAGCGCAATTTCTTCCGGGGAGGCGTTCAGCAGCGCGGCAATGCTCCGGTATACCGCTCTGTGTCGGGTTTGCGCTTCTTCGGCGGCTTCGTATCCGCCTATGCGCGTTTCCAGGCGCAAGTGCGCCATTGCGGCTTCGAGCGCCGGGGCGGGCGTGAGCGACGCGCCGGCGTTGTTGAAATGCACGACCTGTTCGCATCCGGGCGTGTCCCGCCGAACGCGGGCTACGTCGATGCGCCGGGCGACAGGTTGTCCGGGGGATGCGGTCGTGCAAGTCATGGAAACGGGAACGGCGCGGCGGCGTTGCATGGCAAGGTTGCGCTGATTCAGTCCGCAAGTATACATCTGCTTTCTGCAAGGTTCCTGCGCTGCGGCGCCCCAGGCGCCCTGCGGCGATTCGGAAGCGGCGCGGAGAGGGCTGGTTCGCCCCGCGCCCCTCGTAGCTCAGGGGATAGAGCGCCGGTTTCCTAAACCGTGGGTCGGAGGTTCGAATCCTCCCGAGGGGGCTTTTTTTGTTTGCGCGGGTTGCCTGGGTCGGAATTTCCGTTATTTTCGTAACTTTTTTGCAAATTTTTACGTATATTACCGGGGCCTGTGTTGTCGCATATCCTGCGCCGGGCGGCGCGCCTCTGGCGCAAGCGGGTTGCGAAGGCAGGGCGTATCCTCAAGGACACTCTGATTAAATCCATGGAGAAGCTGCAATGCAAGGCGTGCGGAAGCTTCAGTATGGCGCTGATGGATGTGGTCGCGGACGACGAAGAAGCCGAATCGACGGATCCAGGGCGGGAAGGTCATTCGGAAACCCGTTTTTATACCTGCCGCGTATGCGGGGACAACTGGCTATCGGTCCGGGAAAACTACATGGGCGACCATACGGTTACGTTCGTGCACCAGATGGGCATGACCCCTGAACTGAAGCGCGTTGCGCATATCGAGCCCCCGCAGGCCTCGCAGAGCCCAAACATCGATTATTGGGAATATTATCTCGACGACGAGGAAGTGTCGCCCGAGGCGTGGCACGACCAGCTCGTCACAAGGCGCAGGGTGCTCAAGTCGATCTGCTCGAATTGACTTACGGATACGCTGATCAAAACCACTTCGCTCAGCGCGTCGCTATCCCCGCAAAGAACGTCATACCCGAATCATGGAGATCAGCAGGAAACACCGTAGATTCGGTATGTCGTGGACGCGACGCGCCCTTCGGGAGGCTGCGAGGGGCACGCTGGCTGTGTCATTCCTCATTATGTGGGACCTACCACATCGCTTCGTCATTCCTTGCCAGCGCACCCCTCGCAGCCTCTGAGCTTCGTGGACTTAATCAGCGTATCCTTGCCCGAATCGCCATTGAAGGAGGACTTTTGTTTCCCGGACGCGGTTTCCCGGGGTTTCGTCGCGTCCCGAACCTGTGGAACGCACGTCCTCGTAGCGCGTCGCGCCGAGTTTCCATTGCAGCATGAGGCGCCGCGAAAGTTGCATCTGCGACAGCACGTACCAGCGCTGGCCGCGTCCATTGAAAGACGGAACGCCGAATCCGTACAGTACGTCGTTTTCGAACATGTACACCCGGGCCGAGGCGTCTGTCGCGTCGAAGACGGCGTAGCGTAGATCCAACTGCATGAACCGCCAGGGTTTCCATCGAAAATCCTGGTACAGCAGGACGCCCTCGGCTTTTTCTTCCGCTTCTTCCGCTTCTTCCGCTTCGGCGCGGACGATTTCGAGGCGGGTTCTGGCGCGCAGGGCGGCGCTGTGCCGGTATTCGACCTGTATGCGCAGGGATTGCCGCTGTTCCTCGGCGGGACAGGGGAGCAGCAAGCGTCTGTCCCTGCACTGGTTTGCTACGTCGAATGTTTGCGTCCGGGCCCGGATATGCAAGATTAGCCAGTTCCTGCGGCGGTATTCGACGACGCCTGCGACGAGTCGGCTGCGGGCACGGGGCAATGGGTCCAGCGGTCGCGTTCGGTCCCGAACTTGCAGGGTGGCGGTCCAGGAGGGGAAGGGGCGGAAGCGGGTTTCGGCCAGCCACTCGGCGTAGTCGTAGTTTTCTCCGCGAGAATTTACGCCGATGCGGGTGTGCGGTCGCAACGCGTGCATGCCCGTTTCCCGGGTCCGCCGCGTCCGGATATGCACGGAAGCATTTTCGATCGGGTTCAGCGAGACAGTGACGGACCGGTGCCCCTGTTTCGGGACCCATTCGAACGAGCCTTCCCAACGGGAGCGGGCCCAGCCTCCGAATACCGACAGCGCATGCGTATTCCGGGAAGCGTCCAGTTTTTGCAACGTATGGATGGACAAGGCGCCGCCGTATACGGAACCCCGCCGTAGTACGGCGATGCCCCCCGCCGCGCGTTCGCGGGCTTGTCTTCGGCGTTCGTATTCGGTTTGCGTACGGTGGTAGCCGGTGTAGATCGGGCGCCATGCGTTCAGGGAGGTATCCGCGCGGGCGTCCAGCGAGACCTGCGAAACAAAACCGGTTAGCGATACGCCGCGCAGCGGCCTGGACTGGATGGCCGCGCCGCCGAAATAGGCATATTCCCGGGAAGAAGCATGGGGCTTCAGGATGCGGTCCGGGGAGGCTACGCGCAACGAAGAAAGCCCCGCCGCGCCTTGCCCCGCCACAAGGCCTTCGCCCGCTTGCACGGTATAGTTGCCTGCGACGATGCGTTCGAAGGGGCCGCGCTGGTCCAGACTCAGGTAAAAAGAAACGAAATCGGCTCCGAGTTGCCGTGCGCCAGGGCGCCATTGGATGGGTTCGCCGGCATCCTTGTCGAGCGTAACGCCGGCGGCGATATGGTCTCCGAGGCGCATGCCGACGCGCCATTGCACGGCGTCGGGAGAGCCGAGGTAGCCGGAAGGCGGGTCTTCCCGATAGCCTTTGCCCAGGTCCAGTCGCCGCTGCCAGCGCTGCACGATATGCATGCGGACGCGCGGGCGCGTTCGGGGTTCGGGACGCCCGAACGCAACGAAAGGGAGCAGCGCGGCGACCGCGCGTTCGTCCAGCCCGGCGCGCAACAGGGATTCCGGCCCGTCGAGGTCGCCTCCGCCGTCGCGCCAGGCCAGCATGCGTTGCACGGTCCTTTCCGATATGCCGGGGATGGATCGCAACGCTTCCGCCGAGGCGGTTTGCAGCCGGACCTTTTCGTACGCGGCCTGTTCGAGCGCCTCTTGCAGCGAGCCGGCGTCTTCCAGATCGTTTTCCAGCATATCCAGCGCGGTTTCGATGACCGCGGCGGTTTCGGTCGTGTCCGCAGGCGGACTGGCCGTCTGCATCATAAAAGCGAAGAGGAGGGCCATGTTCGATCTCACCAGGAATAGTGCAGGGACAGGTACGGGGTCCAGCCCAGCGCGTCGTGTTTTTGCACGGCGAAATCGGCGCGCAAGGATGCGACGCGCAGCCCGACGCCGCCGCTGGTTCGCCTTGGCCCGGACGCAAATCCTCCCCGCGCAACCAGGGCGTCGACCAGGCGGATTTCAATGCCCGCCGAGGCGGAAAGCGGCGCGCGTATTTCCTTGGCCGCGTCCACGACGATAGCCAGGGCCGCCGAAGGACTCCACAAGGCGCCGGCGGCCAGGCGCCGGGACAGGTCGGCGCGCAGGGGACCGGCGAACGAAGCCAGGCGGTAGGCGACGGCGCCCAGGGAAACGAACGGCGTAACCGGAAACAGAACGCCTGCGGTCAGGCTGAGGGCGCCGGGTTGCCCGTAATTCGCTATGTACGCCTGGTTCCATTCGGCCCGCGCGCCCGCATAGACGTTTCGGTGCGATCCGAAGCCGATGCGCCGCGCGTATCCACCCGTCGCCGTAATGTGCCGGTACAGGTCGAAACCGAAAGCCGAAACGCTACCGCCGACGGCGCTTTGGCCCACGGGCGCGACGAGCTGCGCGCCGACCAGCTTGAGTTCGGGCAACCCGTACCATTGCGCGCCGTGCAGCGAAGCGGCGGGGGCGTTCGCTTGCGCCCAGGTCGCCGGATTGCCTTGCCCCGCTGCGTCGTCCGGCAATGCGGCGGACGCGCCGCCGAGCGCGGCGCTGCGGGCGCCGTACAAAACGGGCTGTCCCAGCGCGCAGGGCGGCGCGTGCGTTGCGAACAGGGCGACAAGGAAAGCAAGAAGGATGCTGCGCGGACCCGGAGGCGGGCCTGCGCGGCGCGGCGAGGCAGCGGGATGCATGGCTTTTTTGGACTAATAGACACGCTGCAAGGCCCCGCATAACCTGTTTTGGCGAATTTTGGCAAAAAAAATTTCGTTCCGGCTTCCAGGCCGCCGCCGGAAACCGGAACGCCCGCTTCAGGTATCAATCCTGATATTCTGCGCTCTCAAAAAAACCTTGCATCCCGATGCGGAACGCTGTGCCTGTTTTCGCGAGGCGGTTCGCCGCCCGGCTTCGCGCGCCCGTGGCCGGACTCCTTCTTGCGGCCCTTTTTTGCGTTCCCTCGCCAAGCGCCGCCCAGGAATTCGACTGCGCGGTTTCTGTCAATTACAGTACGCTCACCGGCTCGGACTTCGGGTTTCTCGACGATCTGGAGTTGAACATCGAGGAATACCTGAACGACCGTTCCTGGACGGAGGATACGTTTCGGGAGGACGAGCGCATCGACTGCACGATGGAGTTGACCGTCCTGGAGGCGGTTACGTTGACCACGTTCAATGCCCGACTGGTGGTGGCGATTCGCCGCCCCATTTACAATACCATGCAGCACAGTACGGTCGTGCAGTTTAGCGACGAATCCTGGCAATTTCAGTATGCGCAGGGCCAGCCGCTCGTGTTCAATATCGAACAATACGACCCGCTTGCTTCGGTGATCGATTTCTACGCGTATATGATGCTGGGGTACGACTACGATACGTTCAGCGAGTTCGGGGGCGCGCCGCATTTCGAAACGGCGCGGCGGGTTGCGGAACGGGCGCAGTCCTCGTCGCATCCGGGCTGGGCGGCGCTGGGCAACACGCTGAATCCCGGGCGCACCGAACTTATAGGGCAAGTGCTGGATCCGCGCATGCGCCCCTTGCGAAAGGCGTATTTCGACTACCACTTCGGCGGACTGGATCGCTTTCTTGCGAATCCCGATGCGGCGCGCAACGCCATGCTTCAGGTGCTGGCCGACCTGGACGCATTATACGAGGACATATCCCGGCAGCACGTCCTCGACCTGTTCTTTCTGGCGAAATACACTGAACTGGCCGCCGTGTTCGAGGGCTGGCAGGAAAGCAATCAGGCGTACGATTACCTTACGCTACTGGACCCGTCGCATACGTCGGTATACGAATCGCTCCTTGAGTAACGTTATAGGATACGTCGCGCTACGCATCGCTTCGCGGGTAAGGCGCGTCCGGGCAGGAGGCGCTCTATTGCGTGCGAAAGGGGGGACTCGAACCCCCAAGGGCGTTAGCCCACCAGATCCTAAATCTGGCGCGTCTGCCAATTCCGCCACTTTCGCATGGAAGGAATCTTTGCCGCGGTTTTATTGGTATCAAAAAGTTTATTGCGCATTGCCCTGCCGCGCGGCGTATCCACGCGCCGCCGACCATGCTTTTTTAACTATGTACAAACGCATCCGGTTCGTTCTGGTTTTCCCTTCGCTGTTGTTGCTTGCCGCCTGCGCGGGCAGCAAGGAGACGGCGTCTTCCGACGATTCGGCGGGCGCGCTGGGCCCGGTGACGCCTGCGGAGGTCCCGGCGACGGTGCTGGCTCACGAGCCGCTGGCCCCTGCGCCGCCCGAGCGCGTCGATTCCACGATGATCCGCGCCGGACGTTTCGACCAGGGCAAAATGTGGACGTTCGACCATCCTCCAGTCGAGTATTTCGCCGAAACGTACGGTTTTTCTCCAGACGACGAATGGTTTCGGCATGCCCGGCTGGGTACGCTGCGCATTCCGGGTTGCACGGCCTCGTTCGTGTCGCCGAGGGGTCTTGCGCTAACCAACCACCATTGCGTCCGTAGCCATGCCGCACGCGTTGCGCTGGAGGGCGAGCGCGTGCTGGAGGACGGGTTTTACGCCCGGTCGCTGGAAGAAGAACGCCCGGCGCCCGGCATGTGGGCGGATCGGCTGGTCGATATTCGGGACATAACGCCTGAGGCGGACGCGGCGGTCGCCGGCATTTCGGACGAGGCCGCGCGCGCGCGGGCGCGGGAAGAGGCCGTCCGCGCGGCGCAAGAGCGCATTGCGGCGGAGGCGGGCGCGGGCCATCATGTCGAAACGATTGCTCTCTATGACGGGGCGGTATGGTCCGCCTACGTTTTTCGGCGCTATACCGACCTGAGGCTGGCGCTTGTTCCCGAACTGAACATCGGGTTTTTCGGCGGCGATCCGGATAATTTCACATATCCTCGCTATACCCTCGATATGGCCTTTTTTCGGGTATACGAAAACGGCGAACCGTTGAATGTCCGTTATTATTTTCCCATGAATAGCGAAGGGGTAGAGGAGGGCGACGCGGTGTTCGTCATCGGGAATCCCGGTTCGACGTTCCGGCTGTCCACCGTGGCGGAGTTGCTGTTTCGCCGCGACGTAGAGGAACCCGCCGTGCTCGACCTGATCGAAACGCGCCTTGCCGCCCTGGAGGCGTTGCGCTCCGAAGGCGATCCGGCGGGGCAGGAGGCGCTCGCCAACCAGATATTTTCGTTGCAAAACGCCCGCAAATTGTACGCGGGCCGCGTCAAGGCGCTGAACGATCCCGTCGTGCTTGCCCGCCGCAGGGACGCCGAGGGGCAGTTTGCGAAAGCGATTCGGGAGGCGCCTGCGCTCGGCGAGCGGTACGGCGACCTGATCGGGCGGATGCGCGAGGTGCAGGAGCGAAAGCGCGCCCATGCGGATGCCTACCGGGCGTTCCTGGCGCTGAGTCCGGCTTCTTCTTTGGGCGCCGCCGTGCTTCGTCGCGCCCTGATTGCACAGGATTACGCGGGTTCGCCGGATACGCCTCGGGAGGTTTCGGACGCGGCGCGGGAGGACCTGGCCCGCGTCGAGGATCAGCCCGCAGCGACGCAGGCGGCGTTTCTGGCGGCGCGGTTCAGGACGCTGGCGGAGCGCCTGGGCCTGGAGCGCATTCCGGGCCTTGACCTGTCCGTCGCGGATTCCCCGGAGGAGGCGGCGCGGCACGTGGTGGCGCATTCGGCGCTTGCGGAAGGGGAGGCCGCGATGGAGGCGTTGCAATCCGGCGCGCTGTCCGAAGAAGATCCCGCTCTGCAGGTTGCGATGGCTATCGCCGACGAACTGGCGGCCTATCGCGAGGCCATGGCTGCGCTTGCCGACGAGGAGCAGGCGCTTGCGGGGCAGATCGGGCAGGCCCGTTATGCCGCGTACGGCGTGGAGACGCCCCCCGACGCGACGTTTTCCCTTCGCATTGCGGACGGGGCGGTGCAAGGCTATCCGTATAACGGCACGGTCGCGCCGCCCTATACGACGTACTACGGGTTGTACGACCATTATTATTCGTACGGCCCGGATACGCCATGGGACCTGCCGCCGCGCTGGCGGACCCCGCCGGCGCATTTCGCCCTGGATACGCCGCTGAATTTCGTTTCCACGAATGATGTCGTCGGCGGCAATTCGGGGTCTCCGGTCATTGATTCGGACTTGCGCCTCGCAGGGCTCCTGTTCGACGGCAATATCGAGAGTTTGTCCGGGGACTTTATTTACCTGCCGGACCGGTCGCGCAGCATTTCGGTCGATGCGCGCGGCATCCTCGAAGCGCTGGACGATATGTACGACGCGGATCGCCTCGTTCTGGAAACAACCGAGGGGCGTTTCGCCGAAACAGAGGAAGCAGCCGACGCCATTCTTTCCGGGATTGTTCAATGAAATCTCTCCGAAAGCGCGCTATCGCCGCCCTCTTGTTCTTGCTGGCCTGGACGGGATGCAGCGGCGGCAACCAGGTTGTTTCCGTCGTGGAGCGTCCCGGCCCGACCGAGCAGGCGCCCGCCCCGGACGTTTTCCGCGCGGATCCGCCTGCCCCGCGCTTGCCCGCCGCGCTCCCCGAAGCGCAGCCGGGCCGGTTCGATACGGGAAAAATGTGGACATTCGAGGATCCGCCGGTAGCCTATTTCGAAGAAGCGTATGGATTCAGGCCGGATTCCGCATGGTTTGCCCGGGCGCGTCTCGGCGCGCTGCGGCTTCCGAATTGTTCGGCCTCGTTCGTTTCGCCGAACGGACTTATTCTTACGAACCATCATTGCGCGCGCGAAAGCATTTCTGAGGTTACGCGCGAGGGCGAGTCCTTGCTGGACGAAGGATTTTACGCGGATTCGGCCGGGGCGGAACGCAAGGTGGAGGGGCTCTATGCGGAGCAGCTGGTGGAGATTCGGGATATTACGGAGGAGGTGTACGGGCGGGCGCCGCTGGCGGAGGACGCTTTCCCCGAATCGCGCCGCCGTCCGGGCCGGGCAAGCCGGGACATGGCGCGGCGCGACCTTTCGGCGGCGGGCCGGGCGCGCAGGGCGGAGCGCATGGAAGAACGGATGAACGCCCAGGCCCAGGCCCGGGATTCGACGTTGACGGTGCAGGTGGTCGAACTGTACTACGGCGGGCGGTATTCGGCCTATACGTTCCGCCGCTACGACGACATTCGACTCGTTTTCGCGCCGGAATTGTCGATTGGCGCCTTCGGCGGCGACCCGGACAACTTCACGTACCCCCGGTATAGCTTCGATTTCAGTTTTTTACGGGCATGGGACGCGGACGGCGCCCCGTTGCGTACGCCGCATTATTTTGCCTGGGACGAGGAGGGCGCAGAGGCGGGGGAGGCGGTCTTCGTGGTGGGCAATCCGGGTACGACAAGCCGTTTGGCGACGGTTGGGCAGCTGGAGTTCGAGCGGGATTATATGTTGCCCGCCGCGCTCGACGCGCTCCGGGAGCGGATGCGGGTCCTGGAAGAATACATGGCCGAAGCCGGGGACTCGGCCCGGGAATACGATTTGCGCAACGCCTGGCATCAGATTTCGAATCAGTTCAAAAAGCATGAAGGGGAGTTGACCGGACTGCGCGATTCGCTCTTGATTGCGCGGCGCATGGCGGCGGAAAGGGATTTGGCCGCGGCCATTGCGGAGGTGGATTCGCTTGAGGAGAAATATGGCCATGCGATCGGCGAGATCGCTCGTTTGCAGCGCTCCAGGGAAGCCATGGCGGATCAGAACCGGGCTTTTCTGTTTTTTGGTTCGCCTGCCTTCGATTCCCATGTGCTGGTGCGGTCCGCGTACGGGTATGTGATTGGCCTGATGCGGCAACGGGGCATGCCCGCGGACGAAATCGAGGAGACGCTGGAGGAGGCGCTAAGTATGGAAAATTGGCCTCCGGAACTGGAGAAGCGCATGCTTGCCGCGCGTTTGCGCGAATTTTTGCGGTATCTTGGCGAAAACGATCCGACGGTGAATCGTTTGTTGCAGGGGCAAACGCCGGAAGAGGCCGCCGACCGGATCGTCTCCGACTCCGCATTGCAGGATTCCGCCCGCTACGCGGCGTTGCTGGAAGAGGGGTTTCTGGGCAGCGGCGATCCGGCGGAAGCGCTGGCGCGGGCGGTGACGCCGCTGTTTTTGTCCATACAGCAGCAGCGCTCCGGCCTGGAAAGCAGGGAAGAGGAATTGGGCGCGTTGTTGTCTCTGGCCCGGTTCGCATTATACGGTACGGAGATTCCCCCGGACGCGACGTTTTCCCTGCGCATCGCCGATGGCGTGGTGGCGGATTATCCCTACAACGGCACGGTGGCGCCGCCCCATACCACCCTGTTCGGGATGTACGATCATTATTATTCGCATGGCGGCGAAGACACCGACTGGGATTTGCCGGACCGGTGGCTTTCGCCTCCCGATTCGCTGGACCGGTCCACGCCCGTGAATCTGGTTACTACGAACGACATTACCGGCGGCAATTCCGGTTCGCCCCTGCTCGACAAGGACTTGCGGATCGTGGGCGTGGCGTTCGACAGCAATATCGACGCCTTGCAAAACACGTATGTATACCTGGACGAACGGGGCCGCGCCATATCGGTGGACGCCCGGGGCATGCTGGAGGCGCTGGAGCATATGTACGGCGCGGATCGTATTGTTCGGGAGCTGTTGCGCGGCGGCGATTCGCAGGCGGGGGGCGGAAGTTCGGGGCGGGACGCGCCGCCGGACGAACGCGCAAAAGGATCCGAATAATTTCGCGACAAGATGCCCAGCGTGGAGAAAAAAGGGCGAACGCCGCTCATGCGGCAGTATTACGCCATCAAGGCGGCGCATCCGCATGCCTTGCTCCTCTTCAGGATGGGGGATTTTTTCGAGACGTTCGACGAGGACGCGAAGGAGGTCAGCAAGGCGCTCGGGATTGCCCTGACGAAGCGCTCCAACGGCAAGGCGCACGACGTGCCGCTTGCCGGTTTCCCGCATCATGCGCTGGATACGTATTTGCCGAAACTGATCGAGGCCGGTTTTCGGGTGGCCGTGTGCGAGCAAACGGAGGACCCCAGCCAGGCCAAAACGCTGGTGAAGCGCGACGTGGTGGAGGTCGTGACGCCGGGCGTCTATTTCGACGCGAACCTGCTGGACCCGAAGCGATCCAACTACCTGATGGCCCTGTGGCTGGATGGCGGGCGCGGCGGCGTGGCGTTTCTGGACGCGTCCACGGGCGAGTTTTACGTCAGCGAGGGGACGCGCGCGGAATTGTTCGATCTTGCGCAAGCCCTTCAACCGGTCGAGATGCTTGTGGCCCGGAGTCGTCGGGACGATGCGCCGCGCGGGTCGTTTGCGTTGACGCCCGTCGAGGACTGGGTTTTCGGATATGATTTCGCCCGCGAAACCCTGCTGAATCATTTCGGCACGCATTCGCTGAAGGGGTTCGGCGTCGAGGATTTGCGGCTTGGGACGGTTGCGGCGGGCGTTGCGATGCATTATCTCGCCGAAACGCAGAAGGGGCGCCTGGTGCACGTGCGCAAACTCGCGCCGTACGACAGCGCCCGCCATATGACGCTGGACCCGCAAACGAAGCGGAATATGGAACTGGTCGCGCCGCTTCATGGACAGGGGCGGGAGGATACGCTGATAGGCATTCTGGACCGGACGAAAACGCCCATGGGCGGGCGGCAACTCCGACGATGGCTGGTGCGGCCCCTGCGCGAGGTGGCGGCCATCGAGCGGCGCCTGGACGCTGTCGAGGATTGTTTCCGCTCGCGCGCGCTGCGTACGAAACTGGGCGAACGGCTGGACCAGATGGGCGATCTGGAGCGGCTTGCCGTGCGCGTCGCTACGGGGCGGGCGACGCCGAGGGATATGGTGGCCGTCAAACTGGCGCTTCGGCAGATTCCCGCCGTCAAAGAGCTGCTCGCCTCTCGGGAAGACGTCGCCTCCGCCGCGCTCAGGGAAGCGGGCGAGGAGCTTACCGAACAGGCCGACCTGGCCGATTTGATCGGACGGGCGCTCGTGGACAATCCGCCTGTCGCCACGGGAGCAGGCGGGCTCATTCGGGGCGGCTACGACGAAGAGCTGGACGGGTTGCGGGACCTGGCCCGTTCCGGAAAGGACTGGCTGGCGCGGATGCAAAAGAAAGAAATCGAACGCACGGGCATTTCCTCGCTCAAGATCGGTTTCAACAAGGTTTTCGGGTATTATCTCGAAGTGACCAATACGCACAAGGACAAGGTGCCCCAGGACTATATCCGCAAACAGACCCTGGTCAATGCGGAGCGCTATATTGTGCCGGAATTGAAAGAATACGAGGAAAAAATTCTGACTGCCGAGGAGCGGATCGGCGCCATCGAGGTAAGGCTTTTCTCTGAATTGCGCACGACGGCGGCCCGGCGCACCGAGGCCTTGCAACGCAACGCCCTGTTGCTGGGCCAGGTGGATTGTTATGCTGCGCTGGCCGACGCCGCGGCGCGTTTCGGGTATGTCCGTCCCGAAGTGCACGGCGGACGGACCCTCGAAATAGAAGGCGGGCGCCATCCGGTGGTGGAGCAGGCGCTTCCTGCGGGCGAACCGTTTATTCCGAATTCCATTTACCTGGATCCAGACGACGCCCAGATTGTCATTATTACGGGCCCGAACATGGCTGGAAAAAGCGTCGTGTTGCGGCAAACGGGCCTGATCGTTCTCCTGGCGCAGGCCGGTTCGTTCGTGCCGGCGGAGTCTGCCCGCATTGGCGTCGTGGACCGGATATTCACGCGGGTAGGGGCTTCCGACAACCTGGCCGAGGGGGAAAGCACGTTCCTGGTCGAAATGAACGAGACAGCCAATATTCTGAACAATGCGACGCCGCGCTCCCTCATTTTGCTGGACGAAGTGGGGCGCGGGACCAGCACCTTCGACGGACTGTCCATCGCATGGGCGCTGGTGGAATATCTGCACGAGCGCGAGGATGTGGCGGCCCGGACGCTGTTCGCTACGCATTACCACGAGTTGAACGAACTGGCGAATCGATACGACCGCGTGCGCACCGCGTGCATACGGGTGGAAGAGCATGAGGGGCGCGTGATTTTTTTGCGCAAACTGGCCCCGGAAGGCGCGGATCATTCGTTCGGGATCGAAGTGGCGCGGATGGCGGGGCTTCCGGAGCCGGTCATCGCCCGCGCCCGCCAGATTCTGGAGCAACTGGAAAGCCGGCGTACGGAGGTCGATGCGGGCGAGCCCGGCGCCGCGCGCGCCGCCAAGCCCGCTGTCGGGGATATGCCGCCGGCTTCCGCCGACCAGTTTCAGATGTCTCTTTTCGAGGCCAGAACAGATCCGACAGGCGAGGCGCTAAAGGAAAGCCTCGGGGCGCTGGACCCGGACCGGATGACGCCGCTCGAAGCCTTGCAGCGCCTGCACGCGCTCCGCAAATTGCTCGATTGACAGCAAGGCAGGACGATGCGGGGCACCCCATCCTCCATTTAAAAAATTTCGCAACGGAACGACCGCTCTCATGCGCATACTGATTATCGGAAGCGGGGGACGCGAACATGCTATCGCGCATAGTTTGTCCGCATCGGGAGGAAAGCATACGTTATTCGCCGCTCCGGGCAACGGGGGCATTTGCGAGATGGCCTCCACCGTGCCCATCCGGGCGGACGACATCGAGAATCTGGTGCGTTTCGCGCGCGCGGAGCAGATCGACCTGACGATCGCGGGACCCGAGCAGCCCCTTGTGCTGGGCATTGCGGATCGTTTCGAGCAGGAGGGAATGGCGATCATGGGTCCCAGCGCGGCCGCCGCCCGGCTGGAAGGCTCGAAGGCGTTCGCGAAGGCGTTCATGCAGCGGCAGGGCATTCCCACGGCGCAGTACCGGACCTTTGGCGCAGACGAGTACGACGAGGCCGTGGCCCATGTCCGGGAATCCGGCGCGCCGGTGGTAGTCAAGGCGAGCGGCCTGGCCGCAGGCAAAGGCGCCGTGGTATGCGCTACCGTGGACGAAGCGCTGGAAACCCTGCGGTTCATGTTACGCGAGCAAGGGTTCGGCGCGGCGGGGGCCGAGGTGGTCGTGGAGGAATATATGGAAGGAGAAGAGGCGAGCCTATTCGCTTTGTGCGATGGCAAGGACTATGCGCTGCTGGCGCCGGCCCAGGATCACAAGCGCGTCGGGGAGGGCGATACGGGGCCCAATACCGGCGGGATGGGAGCCTACGCGC
Source organism: Rhodothermales bacterium (assembly GCA_022821845.1). GTDB lineage: Bacteria > Bacteroidota > Rhodothermia > Rhodothermales > VXPQ01 > VXPQ01. Next base: position 31,662 of record JAJECT010000033.1, read on the forward strand.
CCGTCCCCGTCGTAACGGACGACCTGCTGGCCGTGGCGCGCGACCGCATCGTGGCGCCGACCTTGCAGGGCATGGCCGAGGAAGGATATCCGTACCGGGGCGTACTGTATTGCGGGTTGATGCTGACGGCGGAAGGCCCGAGGGTCATCGAATACAATTGCCGCTTCGGGGACCCGGAGGCCCAGGTGGTCTTGCCGCTGCTCGCCAGCGATGCGCTTGAGGCGTTCGAGGCGACGGCCCGGGGCGGGCTTGGCGGCGCGACATTGTCTCTGAAGCCCGGCGCCGCGGCGTGCGTCGTGCTGGCTTCCGGCGGGTATCCGGGGCGCTACGAAACGGGATTCCCGATTCGGGGGCTGGAAAAGGCGCGCGCGGAGCGGGACGTCCTGGTGTTTCATGCCGGCACGGCCTTCGGGCGGCAGGAAGGCGACCCGGACGAGCTGATTACGTCCGGCGGGCGCGTACTGGGCGTTACGGGACTGGGCGGAGACCTTCGGGAAGCCCTGGATCGCGCCTACGAAGCGGCGGGGCGCATTTCGTTCGAAAACATGCAGTTCAGGCGAGATATAGGAAAACGAGGGCTGCGTTCGTGATGATGCGCACAGTCGTTATGGCGTTGGGGGCGCTTGGCCTGTTCGGGGCGCCGGTTTCGGGGGGCGGGCAAGCCGCGGCCCAGCCGGCGGATACGCTTCGGGCCATCCCGCTGCCGGGGGCTGTTTTCGTGGACGCGCGCGCGTTGGGCATAGATCCTTTCGGCGCGATATATGTGGCCGATGCGGGCCGCGACGTCGTATATGCGGTGAACGCGCGCGGGGAGCGCCTTGCCGCGCTGGGCGGGCCCGGCTCCAAAGAGGGCGCGTTCGACGATCCCGCAGGCGTCGATCCGACCAATGGCCTGGTGTTGTACGTGGCCGATGCGGGTAACCGGCGCATACAACTGTTTTCCCGCTCCGGGGCCTGGCTTGGCGCCATTCCGCTGGCGCGCGGCGGAGCGGACGTTTCGGCCCGCGTTACGTATCGACGGCAGGACGCGGCGGCGTCCGATTACGCTTCCGGCGTTCCCGCCGCCGTGGCGACGTCCGGGGCGAACGAAATATTCGTCGTGGACAGGGATCGGGGGGTGGTTCGCAAGTGGGATCAGGACCGTCGTCCGGCGGGAATCATTGGCGGCGCCGACGCCGGACCCGGCGCGCTCCTGGAGCCGGTAGACCTTGCCCTTGGGGCAGACGGGTTGTTGTACGTGGCGGACCGACAGGCGGAATCCCTCATGGTCTATGACCAGTACGGAACGTTCGTGCGCTCGATCGGCGCCGGGCTTGCAGGGCTTTCCGCCGTGGTTGCGACCGAGGAGCGGATATACGCCGCGCTTGCGCGAAGCCTGGTGGCGTACGACGCCGGCGGGCGTTTCGAGCGCCGCCTTGAAACGGATATGGATACGCGCATCGTGGACCTTGCCGCAGGGCCGGACGGCGCCCTGTATGCGCTGGGAACGCAACGCCTGTATCTGCTTGCGCCTTCGGAATGATTGCTCGACTCGTTGCGACGGGCATGGCGCTGGCGTTCGTCGTCGCGCCGGGGCGCGCGCAAGAAATCGCGCCGGGGCGCGCGCAGGAAGCCGCGCCTACGCTGGAAATGTTCCGGCGCGACACCCTGAATGCGTCGGCGGCGCAGCCGTTTCAACTGGTTCCCATTGTGTTGCCCGGTTCGGAGCGGGTGCTGGCCGACGGACAAGCGCTCGATACGACGCGCTACCGGCTGGACTACCGCCATGCCCGCCTCTGGGTGGACGACGTATTCGGCGCCGCGTCCCTCGTCGTAGAATACCGAACCCTGCCGTTTCGATTCCGCGATTGGTACCGGCGTCACGCCCTGACGGAAGCGCAGGAGGGCGAACAGGTCGCGCGCGCCCCGCCCCGCATCGAAGAAGAACCGCTTCGGCTCATTCCCGCTTCGTCCGCCTTGCAGCACAACGGTTCGATTACGCGGGGCATGCTGGTGGGGAATAACCGGGATGTAACCCTTGAATCCGGTTTGCGTATGCAATTGGCGGGGCCGCTTTCCGAGCAGGTGCACGTGCAGGCGGTGCTGACCGACGAGAATACGCCGATTCTCCCGGAAGGGACGACCCAGCGCATCGAGGAATTCGACCGCGTGTTCATTGGCCTGGACGTTCCCCATGCGCGGGCGGAGCTGGGAGATTTCGATTTTCGGTTCGCAGGCGGCGAATTCAGCGCGTTTTCGAGGAGATTGCAGGGCGCCTCGGTGACGACGTCCTTGCCGGACGGGGGCCATGTCGGGGGGCGGGCGAAGGCGGCGGGCGCGGTGGCGCGCGGCTTGTTCCGCTCGCAGGAAATAGAACCTGTGGACGGCGTGCAGGGGCCGTACCGGCTGGAGGGGGCGGAGGGAGAGCGCTTTGTGCTTGTGGTGCCCGGCTCCGAAGCCGTGTTCGTGGATGGAGAACGTCTGGAACGCGGCGAGACGAACGATTACATAATCGATTACGCCACGGCGGAAATTTTCTTTACGTCGAATCGCATGGTCACGGCGGACCTGCGCATCAAGGTCGAGTTTCAATATTCGACCAGCAGTTTCACGCGCACGCTTGCCGGGGCGGAGATGGAGATGCATTTTCTCCAGCGCCCCGAAACAGCGGAGCGGGGGATGTCCGGGCGTTTCGGAATTTCCGTAATCCGGGAAGCGGACAGCCGGGATTTTAGCGAGGAATTCGGATTTGGCGCGGAGGATTCGCTGGCGCTTGCGCGGGCGGGGGACGGGACGGCCATGGCCGGGGCGGCGCAGCAGGTCGCATTCGACCCGGAGGCCCCGTACGTACAATACCGGCGGGAAATTCGTCCGCCGTCCGACACCGTGTATGTGGCGCTGGACCGGGCGCCCTTGCCTTCCGAAGCGGTGTTTCGCGTACGGTTCGCGCATGTGGGCGAAGGCCTTGGGCGTTACGAGCGTACGGGGCGGGCCGTCAACGGTATTTTGTACGAATACCGCGGTCCCGGCGGGGGCAGCTACCTTCCGGTGCGCCTCCTTCCCAAGCCGGAAATGCACCGCATGATCGATATGCGGGGCGCCTTTTCGCCCATCCCGGCGCTTGAAGTGTTTGGCGAATGGGGGCGTAGCCTGCACGACCGCAATCGCTTGTCCGCGCTGGACGCCGCCGACGACCTGGGCGACGCCGTGCTGGCGGGCGCGCGGCTGAAGACGTTGTCCCTGGGCGGCGTTCGGTTGTCCGGGGAGGCGCGCCGCAGGCATGTGTCGTCGTCCTTTGCCGCCTTCGACCGGATTCGCCCGGTCGAATTTACGCGCCGGTGGAACATTGCGTCCCGACCCGATCCGGGCGCAGGGAGCCTGTCCGAGGACGAGACGATCGACGAAGGGCACGTGCAATTCGATTTCCTGGAGGAGTCCAGCGTACGGGGGGAACTGGGGCGGATTGCGCTGGGGCGCGGTTTCGAAGCGGCGCGCCGGGCGGCCTATGCGGCGATGCAGGAAGGCGGATGGCCCCGGTTCGAATACGAAATGGAGGCGATTTCTTCCAGCGATTCGACGGCGGGCGAGGAAGGGCAGTGGTTTCGCCAATCGGGATGGGTGGATTACGCGCTGGCCGGCGGACGGCTGTCCCCGCGCATTGCGTTCGAGCACGAGGATCGCATGCAGGAAGCAACGGGCGCGGACAGCCTCGTGCGTCCGTCGTTTCGGTTTCTGGAGTTGCGCCCGGGCCTCGCCTGGCAAGACGACGCGTTCGGCGCGACGGCTTTTGTCGAGCGCCGCGTGGAGGACGACTGGATTGCAGGCCGCGTGGAGCCTGCCGCTACGTCCTGGACCGGACGCGCGACGTTTGCGTGGCGTCCTTCGTCCGTCGTGGATGCGGAAGGCAGCATCGGTTTTCGTACGCGCCGCTTCGCCGAGCGTTTTCGCGTGGCCCAAAGCAGGCGGGACGCCGAATCGATTCTTTTGAAACTTGGCGGGGCGTGGCGCCCGCTTTCCCGGATGATTCAGGCCAACGTCCTGTATGACGGCATGACGGAACGCTCGCCGGTATTGCAGGAGATATATATTCGCACCGGCCCCGAAATAGGGCAATTCGTATGGGAAGACGGCAATGCGGACGGGCTGGTGCAGGTAGACGAATTGCTCCCGGAACGATTGCCGAACGAAGGGGCCTACGTGCGCGCCTACGTGCCTTCGGATACGCTGGTGTCCGTGGTGAATGTGCTCAGCCGCATTCGCCTGGAACTGGACCCCCGGCGCCTTTGGGGCCGCTCGGACAACCCCTGGAAACGCAGATTGTCGCAGGTAGCGACGCGGACCGTGGTCGAAGTGCGCGAAAAAACGAGGGACCCGAACACGCGGTCCATCTATTTGCTCAACCTGAGCCGATTTCGGAATGCCGAGCACACGATGAACGGGCGGCTGCGGTTGGGACAGGACATTTTTCTGTTTCGATCCAATCCCGACTACGGCCTGGACATTTCCCTGAACCGGCTGCGTACGCTGAGCGAACTGGCGGCCGGGCAGGAAGAGCGGTTTGTGGATGGCTGGCGCCTGGAAGGGCGATGGCGTCCGGGGCCGAACTGGGGACTGCGGGCCGCGGCTTCCGGCGAGCAGGATCGCCTTGCGAGCGACGCCTTTGCGTCCCGGCGCTACGACGTATCCGGATTCCAGCTGGAGCCCGCCGTTTCGTATGCGGTTTCGGACCGCGTACAGGTTCTCTTTTCCGCTTCGTACGGGCGCAAGAAAGACGCTTTCGCCGATCGCAGCGCGCAGATACTGAAGGCGCCCGCCGAACTCCGGTACGCCATTCCCCGGAAACTCCAGGTCACGCTGCGCGCCGAAGCGGCCCGCGTCCGCCTCGACGGCGAAGCCCTCGGCCTGGCCCGGTTCGAACTGACGGACGGCAGGGGGCCGGGCTGGTCCAGTTTGTGGTCCTTTCGGGCGCAGTATACCGTAAACGCATATCTTCGGACTACTTTTTCGTACGATGGACGGGCGCCCGCCGACGCGCCGGTCATTCACACGATGCAAGTGCAAATGAGCGCATTGTTTTGATCGGGATATCCGTAAATTTATTTATGCAGAAACGTATCCGTACGCGGCGCGAAGCGTACGTTTGCGCGTAGCCGGGCTGTTCCGCGTCCGCTGCATGTCGAAATCAAAGACGTTTCACAGGCCTGGACATGAGCGCAAAAATTTCTCTGTACCCTGCCTTACAGCATTTTTCCGATTCCGTGCGGGAGAAGCTTGATCAATTCGTTCCGGGCCAGCGGGAGGACCAGCTCCGCGCCCCGTTCGAAGCGTTCATGCGCGCGGCGGGCGAGGCGCTGGGCCTCGATATTGTGTGCGCCGGCGAGGCGCCGTTGCCGGATCGTTTGGGGCGACCGGACTTCGCCGTTCACCAGAGCCAGGCGCTGGTTGGATACGCAGAACTCAAGGAACCCGGCACGGGGGCGGACGCCCGACGATTCCAGGGGCGAAATCGCAAACAATTCAAGCGGTTCGCTTCCGTTCCGAATATGCTCTATACGGACGGAAACGAATGGGCGCTGTACCGAAACGGCGAGCGCGCGGGCAAGGTGGTTCGTTGCTCTGGAGATATTGCTACAGAGGGATTAAAGGCCGTAACGGCTGAGGACGCGGACGCCGTGCAGCGTCTTCTGAACGATTTCCTGCAATGGGATCCGCATATTCCCGTGGACCGCAAGGGGCGCGTCGAACTGAAGCAATTTGCCGCGCTGCTGGCGCCGCTGTGCCGCATGTTGCGCGACGACGTGGCTGATGCGCTTGACGATGTCTCCTCGCCGCTCGTGCACCTGGCGGAAGATTGGCGACACCTCCTGTTTCCGAACGCTTCGGACGAGCAATTCGCCGACGCGTACGCCCAGACGGTTACGTTCGCGCTGCTGCTTGCCCGCAGCGAAGGCGCAGACCCGCTTACGCTCGAAACAGCGCGGAAAACGCTGGACGCGCAGCACAGTTTGCTGTCGCGGGCCTTGCAAGTCCTTACGGACGACAGAGCGCGTTCCGATATCGCCGCTTCGCTTGACTTGCTGTTGCGCGTTATGGCTGCCGTGCCGCGCGCGGCGCTTGCGGGGGGCAGCGAGGATCCGTGGCTTTATTTTTACGAGGATTTTCTTGCCGAATACGATCCGCGATTGCGCAAGGACGCCGGCGTGTATTATACGCCGGTCGAGGTCGTTCGCGCGCAGGTTCGCCTTGTTGACCGATTGCTTGCTTCCCGTCTTTCTCGCCCGTGGACATTTTCCAGCCCGGATGTGATTACGTTGGATCCGGCGGTGGGAACCGGGACCTATTTGCTTGGCGTGATAGAGCACACGCTTCGCTGGGTTGGCGGCGTACAGGGGCCAGGCGCCATTCCCGGAATCGCGCAGACGCTGGGGCGCAATCTGCAAGGCTTCGAACTGATGGTAGGGCCCTACGCCGTCGCGGATATGCGCGTCAGCCGCGCGCTCGCCGACGCGGGGGCCACGCTTCCCGCCGATGGCGTACATATTTACCTCACGGATACGCTTGAAAGTCCGAACGCCGAAATACGTAACGAGGCGTTCTTTTTGCAGCCCATTTCGGAGCAACGGCACAAGGCGCTGGAGATCAAGAATCAATCTCCCGTGATGGTGTGTCTCGGCAACCCGCCCTATGATCGACATGAAGCGGCTACGGGCGACAATATCGCGCTTACGGGGAACTGGGTCCGCTGGGGCGACGACAACGGCGAAGGGGAAGCGATTATGGACAGTTTTGTCGATCCGGTGAAGAAAGCGGGGCATGGAGGCCATCTCAAAAATCTGTACAACCTGTATGTGTATTTCTGGCGCTGGGCGTTATGGAAGGTTTTCGAGCAGAACAACGCGCCGGGCGTGGTCAGTTTCATAAGCGCTTCGAGCTATCTCGACGGGCGCGCCTTCGCCGGGATGCGTCAGCATATGCGCTGGTGGTGCGACGATATATGGATTCTCGATCTGGGCGGGGAGGGACGCGGCGCGCGCAAGAGCGAAAATGTTTTCGACATTCAGACGCCCGTAGCGATCGCCGTGGCGCTGCGATCAGATAAGGCAAAGAAGGAAGCGACCCCTTCGTCATCTCCTTCGCTGTTTGATCGATCCCCGGATGCGGACAAGGAAAAGCAAATCGCACCCGCCCGGGTGCACTACGCCCGCATCGAGGGAACGCGGCAGGAAAAACTTGCGGCGCTGGATGCGATAGACGATTTCGACCGCATCGAATGGAAGAAATGCCCCAGCGATTGGCAGGCTCCGTTTCGCCCAAAAGGGAAGGGCGATTACTTTTCCTGGCCTCTGCTGACCAATTTGACGCCGTGGCAAATATCGGGCGTTCAGTTGAAACGCACCTGGCCTATCGCGCCGGACATGGAAACGCTCAAGCGTCGTTGGCGCGCTTTGTTGCGGGCGCAAGGCAGCGATAGGGCAGAAGCATTTCGCGAAACGGAGGATCGCATGATAGACGGCGTTTATCGCAGCGCCCTGCGAGGGAAAGAGAACGATTCGGCTCCGATCGCTCAATTGTCCCGCGATGCGCCGTTGCCGGCCGTCCAACGATACGCGTACCGCTCCTTTGATCGCCAGTATATTATCGCAGACATACGTTTGATGTCGCGACCGCGCCCCGACCTTTGGCGCGTCCATAGCGGGCGGCAAATATATCTGACCAGTCTGCTTTCTCGCCCGATAGGGAAGGGACCGGCGTTAACGGCCTGTGCGCATGTGCCGGACTTGCACCATTTTACGCAGGGGTGCGGCAAGGACACGGTTCCGCTCTATTGTTCCGCCGACACATCGGATCCCAATATCTTGCCGGGCCTTCTTGTTCGGCTTCGCGAAACCTATGGGCGCGACGTTACGCCCGAGAATTTTCTGGCCTATCTCTATGGCGTGGCCGCCCAGCCGGCCTTTACGGCGCGGTTCGAGCGCGAACTGGAGACGCGCGAATTGCGTCTGCCGGTTACGAAAAACGCCGCGTTGTTCGAACAGGCTCGAAGCAAAGGCGCCGAATTGCTTTGGCTGCATACGTATGGCGAGCGGTTTGCGCCTGCGGGGGAGAAGGCGGGGAGCGTACCGAGGGGAAATGTCCAATGCATACGGATCCTTTCGGATAAGCCCGGAAGATACCCCGAAAAATTCTCGTACGACGACGTTACCCGAACGCTGCATGTGGGCGAGGGCGCATTCGCTCCCGTGTCCCCGGAGGTATACGCGTTCGAGGTGTCGGGCCTGAAGGTGGTGCAATCGTGGCTCAAGTACCGGATGAAGAAAGGGGCGGGCCGGAAATCGTCGCCATTGGACGACATTCGCCCCGAATCCTGGACCAGTCAGTTCACCACCGAACTCCTCGAATTGCTCTGGGTACTGGAAAGAACAGTCGAGGGCTACCCGGCGCAGGAAACGTTGCTCGAAGCGATCATCGAAGGCGATTGCTTCAAGGCGACCGAATTTCCGATGCCCCCGGAACGGATGCGCACGCTCAAGGGCGCGGGTACGCACGGCGTTTTATTGTGATCCGTCGGGCGCGCCGCTGGTTTTTGCGGCGTTTCGGGTATGGATTCCCGGGCGCCGCGCAGTATATTACGGGCTATGGACAAACTGATCGTCGAAGGCGGACATACGCTTGCGGGGCCGCTGCCCGTGAGCGGCTCCAAGAATACGGCGCTGCCCCTCATGGCGGCGGCGCTGCTTGCGGACGGCGTTTCGACGCTGTCCCGGATTCCCAACCTGCGGGACGTCAAGACCTTTGCGAACGTACTGCGCATTTCCGGCGCGGCGGTCCGCTTCGACGAAGCCCGGAACGAAATGACAGTGGACGCCCGCGGGGTGAATTACCCGGAAGCCCCCTATGAACTGGTGAAGAAGATGCGCGCCTCCTTTTATATGCTGGGCGCGCTCCTTGGGCGTTGCGGTCGCGCCCGCGTGTCGCTTCCCGGCGGATGCGCCTGGGGACCGCGCCCCGTAGACCTGCACCTGAAGGGTATGGAAGCGTTCGGCGCCGACATTCGCCTGGAGCACGGATATGTCGTTGCGGAAGCCAAGGACGGGCGCCTGGACGGGGGCGTATTTCGGATGGATCCGTCCAGCGTGGGGGCCACCATCAACCTTTTGCTGGCCTCTGCGACGGCGCGGGGGCCGTCCCGGATCAAGAACGCCGCTCGCGAGCCGGACGTCGCGACGTTCGGAGAGATGCTCCGCAAAATGGGCGCCTCTATCGAGGGACTCGGAACGGACACGATAGAAGTGGAAGGCGTGGATGCGCTTGCTCCGGTGCATTTTTATAATGCCTCGGACCGCATCGAACTGGGGACCTTTATGATTGCGGCCGCCATGGCGGGCGAACCGGGCCGGGCCGTGCGCCTGACCGATGCGGCGCCCGAACATCTGGGCCCCGCTTTCGTCGACGCCTTTACCGAAACAGGCGCAGGCTATCGTCCGGGAGACGACTACGTAGAGGTTACGGCGCCGGACGAGTTGCAGCCCGTATCCATAGAAACCGCCGTGTATCCGGGTTTTCCCACCGATTTGCAGGCGCAGTGGACGGTGCTGCTGACGCAGGCGCGCGGCAATGCGCGGGTCCGCGACACGGTGTATTACGACCGGTTCAAGCATATCCCCGAACTGCACCGCATGGGGGCGAACGCCATTGTCGTGCAGAACGAAGTTTTCGTGGCCGGGGGCAAACCGTTGCAGGGCGCCACGGTGATGAGCACCGACCTGCGGGCGGGCGTGTCCCTCGTGCTGGCCGGCATGGTTGCCGAAGGCGAAACGCATGTACTGCGCGTCTACCACCTGGACCGGGGGTATGAAGACCTGGACGGTAAACTCGCCCGCGCCGGCCTTGCGATCCGGCGCGTACAGTACGACGAATTTGCAGGCCCGTCCGGGCAAGAGCAGGCTACGGAGTAACGCCGCCGCGCTGCCTGTTTCCCGCCAATCTGTTCCGTCGTCGGATTTCTGCGCCGCCCCTGCGCAGGACGGGGAGCGGTCAGGACGGGGAGAGCGCCGCGTCCATGCGCCATGCGATTTCTTCGAGCCGCTCGCGTCCGCCTCCCGGAATTTCCGCCGTGGCCCACCCTGCATATCCGATGCTGGCGAGCGTTTCGCGCACGGCGGGCCAGTTTACGTCGCCTTCTCCCAGCGGAACGCGGAAGCCTTCGTACATTCCTTCCTCGTTGCGTTTCTGTCGGCTGAATTCCTTCACGTCCAGCTTCAGGATGCGCGAGCCCAGAATGCGAATCCACTGCTCCGGCCATCCGAACGTGACCGCGTTGCCGATATCGAAATACGCCCCCACCCAGTCGCTCTCGAACGCGTCGATGTAGCGGGCGAATTCAAGCGGGCTCATCAGGAAATTATTCCATACGTTTTCGATCGCAATGCGTACGCCGAGCGCGCGGGCTTCCGGCAGGACCTTGCGGATTTCGGCCTGCGAGCGGTTCCAGGCGTCGTCGTAGGAAACGTCTTCCAGCACGACCGCGGGCACGAGCAATACCGTGGAGGCGCCGTACGCCGCGGCGTCTTGCAGGGCGGTGCGGAGCCCTTCCAGCCCTTCTTCCCGGATGGTCGGGTCCGGGTCCGACAGGGTTTTGTCCCAGTGAATCATGTCTACCACGCCATGGATCGGCAGCGCGGCGGCCCGGGACGCCGCCGTCACTTCTTCCTGCGCGAGGTCGTTCGGACTGCCCATTTCCACGCCGTCGAACCCCAGTTCCGCAAGCAGCATGAATTTGTCCTCGATGGACCCTTCCGTCTCCACCATGCCGTATTTCACGGCTTTGGAAATAGCAGGCCGCCCGGATCTGGAGGCGTATGCGCGGGCCGCCGAACGCCTTGCGTCGTATTGCCCTGCGCTCCCTGTCCTTCCCGCGCCCGCCGCCAACCCGGCGATCGCTCCCGAAAGGCCCGCCGCGCCGCCCGAAGCGGCGCCAAGCATCCCCATAAAATGTCTTCTGTTCATTGCGTACCGTCCGTGGTTTCGATGAGCGTATCCGGCGCTTCTTATTCGGGGGCGTTTGCCGCAAGGAAGGACCTGTTGAGCCGCGTCCGTCCCGGCGCAGGCACGGGCGCGTCCGGCAAATCGCCAAAGGCCAGCGCAGGCGGCGCCAGGTCCAGGTCGGCGGCCAGCATATCCTCCCAGGTCAATTGCTGTCCCGTGTAGGCGCTTTCCCGCCCCAGGACGGCAATCATGGTGCTGTCCGCAATCTGGCGCGTCTCGTTCATGGGCCGCCCGCTCCGAATGGCCGCAATAAGGTCCGTATGCTCGACGACATAGGCATTGTTGCCCTTTTCCGAGCGGCGGAAAAGGACCTCCCCGTCGCGCGAGCGTATGATCGAGCTGTCGGGATGCAGGTCGGCGACGCCTTTCTCGCCCACGATGCGGTTCGTAACGCGCCCGGTCGCCCCCTCGAACTGGCGGCATTTCGCTTCTACGCGGACGTCGCCCGGAAAAGCGTATTCCACGGAGAAATGGTCGTAAATATGTCCGTAGGAAGGATCGACGCGCACAAGGCGCCCGCCCATGGCGAGGGCGCTTTCGGGGACGCTCCCCATGACCCACTGGATCACATCGAGGTTGTGCACGAATTGCTCGACGATGTGGTCTCCCGAAAGCCAGGCGAAGTAATACCAGTTCCGGCATTGCCATTCCATATCCGACATGCCCGGAAGGCGCGGGCGCAGCCAGATGGGGCCGGTCATGTAATAGGCGGAGGCGCTGGTGATTTTCCCGATCAGTCCGCCATGAATCTCTGCGACGGCGTCCATGAAGCTGGGTTGCCGCCGGTAGAGCGTGCCGGCCACCACGGAAAGCCCTTTTTCGTCGGCGACGGCGCCTGCTTCGATTATGGCGTGGTAGCCCGCCACATCGACCTGCGAGGGTTTTTCCATGAATACGTGCTTGCCGGCGTCCATTGCATACCGGAAGTGCGCGGGACGAAATCCGGGCGGCGCGGCGAGAATGACATACGCTACGTCGCTGTCGATGACATGCCGGTAATTGTCGAAACCGGCGAACGCGCGTTCGTCCGTAACGTTGAGGCGGTCTCCAAGGTGTTCCTTCAGGCGGCCCCGGGAATCGTCCAGCCGATCTTCGAACAGGTCGCCGAGGGCGTATATTTCCACGCCTTCCGCTGCCTCCACGGCGTTTACGGCGGCGCCCGTACCGCGTCCGCCGCACCCCACCACGCCAACCCGCAGGGTATCCGATCCCCCCGCGTACGCGAAATCCCCGGAGCGCATAAGCGCCGAAACGCCCGCCGCGGCCGCCGCGGACGATTGGATGAACTTGCGCCGGGTCAGTCCGGCGTTTTTTGCGTTCGTGTTTTCCATGGTTGTTGCCGATTGGTCCATGAGCATGTGGCGTAACGCATGCAATATAACGGGACGAGCGCATTATTGCCCGGTCGAAAAGCGGACAACGAACGGAACCGGTGGGCGGGCGCGGCGCGGCGGTCGGAAACCTCATGCGGCGCAGCGTGTTCGCCGGGAACGTTCCTGCAAGGATACGCGGGTCGGAACCGCTTCGCTTTCGCGCGTCGCGTTCGCCTTTCAAGTACATGCTGAATCTGCAAACGCATGCCTCCCGTCTACCTCGACCATGCCGCCACGACGCCGCTTGACCCGCGCGTACTGGAGGCCATGCAGCCTTTTTTCGGGGCGCAATTCGGGAATGCGTCCTCCGTGCACGCGCTGGGCAGACAGGCGCGTTTTGCAGTGGAAGCCGCGCGCGAGAAGGCGGCGGGCTTGCTGGGGGTCGAGCCGGGCGGGATTGTGTTTACGAGCGGGGGGACCGAATCCAACAACATGGCCCTCGCCGCCGCCGGGGGTTTGCTGACGTGCGCCGCCGAACACGAATCCGTGCTTCGTTCCGCGGAAGCCCTGCGCGCGCTGGGCAGGACCGTTTGCGTACTGAAGCCGGGCGAAGAGGGGGCTGTCCGAATCGAAGATATTTTCCAGGCACTCGATAGCGAGGCGGGCGCAGGGGTTACGATGACGTCCGTACTGCATGCGAACAACGAGACGGGCGCGCTGTCGCCGGTGCGGGACATTAGCGCGGCTTGCGGCGCGCGCGGCCTCCTGTTCCACTGCGACGCGGTGCAAACGGCGGGATACGCCCTGGTCCCCGCCGCGGACCTCGTCACGATTTCCGGACACAAGTTTTATGGCCCCAAAGGAGTTGGCGCGCTCATCGTCCGTGCAGGCGTCGATGTGGAGCCGCTTATGCGGGGCGGCAAGCAGGAACGCGGGCGGCGGGCGGGGACGGAGAATGTGGCGGCCATTGTAGGGTTCGCCCGCGCGCTGGAACTGGCTTTCGAGGAGAAGGCGTTCCGAACGCGGCATGCCGAAGCCATGCGGGATCGGCTCCGGGACGGCGTCCAGGCGGCCTGCGGCCAACGGGTTCGCCTGGTTACGCCGCCGGATTCGGGCGCGGCGGCTCCGCATATTCTGGGCGTGGTCGTTCCGCCGGTCGAGGGGCGCCCCATAGACGGAGAAATGTTGCTGCTGAATATGGATATGGAAAATATCTGCGTATCCGCCGGGTCGGCCTGCACGAGCGGCGCCATCGAGCCGAGCCACGTGCTGCTGGCTATGGGGCTGGATCGCGATACGGCTTCGGCCTTCCTGCGTTTTTCGGTGGGCATGCGCACGACGGAGGAAGCCGTGGACCGCGCGGTCGAAGCGCTTGATCGCGTATTGCGCCGGATGATCCGCAAGGCCTTGGCGCCATGAACGCTGCGCTCGTTGTCTTTGCCAAGCCGCCGGTTCCGGGCCGGGTCAAAACGCGCCTTACGCCGACGCTTGCTCCGGAGGACGCTGCCCGCCTCTATGGCGCGTTTCTGCGCGACGCGCTGGATCAGTACCGGGGGCTTGGGGCGACGCTTCGCTTGTACCTTGCGCTGGACGAAGAGGCCCCGGCTTCGCCCCGGGACGCGGCGTATCCGGAATGGATGGCGGGCAGCGTATTCCGGCAGGAGGGCGCCGGGCTCGGCGAGCGCATGAAACATGCTTTCGAGGAAACGTTTGCGGCGGGCGGCCGCCGCGCCGTCCTGATAGGGACCGACCACCCCACCTTGCCGTCCGCCTGGATACGGAAAGGGTTTTCGTTGCTCGAAACGCCGGATCGCGTCGTGCTGGGTCCTACCGCAGACGGCGGCTTCTACCTGCTCGGCATGAACCGGTTTTACCCGCAGCTGTTCGAAGGCATGACCTATAGCCACGAGGCCGTGTTCGAGCAGACCGCCGACCGCGCAGTCCGGTGCGGCGCTTCGCTGCATGCGCTTCCGGCATGGTACGACGTGGACACCTTCGACGACCTGAAGCGACTGACCGAGGATTTGCGGCGGGAAAACGCCGTCGCGCGGCGGACGCGCCTCATGCTCCGTCGCCTTGCGGGGCGGTACGAAGGGCTGGCGTAGGGAAATTGCCCGGAGCGGCGCGAATCGCCTGGCCAGCGCGTCCTTATCTGTACATCCCTTACCCTATTCGGGAAAAGGGCGAAGCGCGCCGGCGCCTTGCGGCCCCGGCGCGCTTCTGTATTCCTCGCGATAATTCTGCCTGGACAGCGAGGAGATTTAAGGATACTCTGATTAAAGCCACTTCGCTCAGCGCGTCACTGTCGCATGTCAAGGGTGTCATGCTTGTATCGTTGAAATCAGCAGAAAAACACCGTAGATTCGGGTGGCAGGGGGCGTGACGCGCCCTTCGGGAGGCTGCGAGCGGCACGCTGGCTGTGTCATTCCTCATTATGTGGGGCCTACCACATTGCTTCGTCATTCCTTGCCAGCGCACCCCTCGCAGCCTCTGAGCTTCGCGGATTTAATCAGAGTATCCTTAATCGGCGTATCCTACAGGGAAATGCCGAAAACGAGGAAGCTCTTCTCGGCCGTGGGGTTCATAATGTACGAAATGCTTACGGGCAGTTCGAACTTGTCCGTGATCGGGATGCTTTTCGAGGCGCTCAGCGCCCAGTCGATGATGCTGAAGCCGTCGGTGCCGTACCAGTCGCTCTCGCCCGCGGAAGCCCCGATCCCGAAAGACATGTCCACGCCGCCCACGGCGAAGGGCATCGAGGCATTGATATACAGCGACTCATCCGGGTCGTTGTGCATATTGTACGCCACATAGAGCGTCACCGGGAAGGATTCCGTCCCGGTGAAGGAGAAATAGGGCTCGATTACGTGTTGCCCGTCTTCGCCGAAGTCAAAGAATCCGATGATTTCCTCGTTTTCTTCTTCCTCGTGGTCGTGTTCGTCTTCTTCGTGACCGTGCTCGTCTTCGTGCGCAACGGCGGCGTTCGGGAAGTAGTAATCCGTGATCCCAATGGAAATGGGACCGTAGGAGTACCCGGCCCACAGGTCGTGTTCGTTGAAGCCGGCGGAAGCGGGGTTCGTGGCGTACGACGCCCAGGTGCCTATCTCCAGTCCGTTGTAACTGAACGTGAGGGCGGGCTGCACGCTGGCGGATTCCCCGAAATCGATGCCTCGCCATACGTACCGGCTGACAAGGTCGGCGCCAAAGTCGAATTCCTGCGCGGAAGCAGGCAGGGACCAGGCGAGGGCGAGCGTTAGAAACAGGGGAGCAAGAAGCTTTTTCATGACGGATAGCCGTTTGGTGGTGCGGAATGCGGTTCGGACGCAGGATGCCTGAAAAGGCGGTCTGCATGCTGCGATGGTTAATAAAATAAGGCTTTCTGGCTTAATATACCTGAAAAATTAAGAAATAAATATGAAAATTCCTAATAAAAATGTGTTTTGCGGGTCATGGCGCCGATGTATCGCCCTGTTCCGGCACGTTTGCGGGGCCTGCCCGCGCGGTTTAAGCGTCTGTTGAAACAGCGCGGGCGGCGCGCCCAAGGTGAATAACTTGCAAAGCCTTCGCTTTTATGCTTGCTTGATTGGTCCGAAATTGCGATATTGTGCAATCTGTAGCGTTTGCGGCGTTCGCAGGCCCTTTTGCGGGCTGTGTCCGTCGCCGATTTCGCCGGAGCGTCCGCCGCCGCTTTTGGGGGCTGGCCGCCTGGATCGTTTTCGGGAAAGAAACGTTCATTCGCTACGGACGCAGTATAAACGCGAAAAGGACAAGACACACCAAACGACGGTTTGGACATGACGCAGCACTCCTTCAAGGCGATAGCGCTTCGGCGCGCCGCCAAGGGCGTTTCGAGCGCTCTGCGGACAGCGGCCCGCGTGGCCGACGGGATACTTGCGCCGGTGGTCTTCGTCCTTCCCGGTCTCGTTATTATTACGATTTAGCCAGGACCGGCCAATCCTTCGCACCTCTCCAGCATGCATGATGGCGTCAAGCGGGCAGTGAAGGAATTGGCCTTCGCCCCACGTTAATCCGATGCCCATGTACGCTCCCGAAGAAACGCGCCCGAACGTTGACGTCGGCGTTTCGTATTTTGTCAAGTCTGCCCGGCTTTTGCGCCGACGAGGCGCGTTCAACGGAGCGCCACATTCACGAAGGACCAAACAGGTCGTAATCCATGCCTGATATGCAAGCAAGCAGCATGACGCACCATGCGCCGCCAGTGAACGGCGCGCAACGCATGAGCGGCGCGGAGATTTTTCTGCGCTCGCTGGACGCGGAAGGCGTAGAGGTCGTATTTGGCCACCCCGGAGGGGCCGTGATCAAGATTTACGACGAGATGGCCCGCATCCAGCCGAAATTCAAGCATGTGCTGGTGCGGCACGAACAAGGCGGCGCGCACGCCGCCGAGGGGTACGCCAAGGCGACGGGCAAGGTCGGCACGGTGCTTGTCACCAGCGGACCCGGCGCCACGAACACGGTTACCGGCATAGCGGACGCCTATATGGATTCCGTGCCCATTGTCGTGTTTACCGGACAAGTCCCGACCCAGTTGATCGGGAACGACGCGTTTCAGGAGTGCGACACGATAGGCATTACGCGCAGCATCACGAAGCACAGTTTCCTGGTGCGCGACGTACGCGACCTGGCGGCGGCGGTGAGAAAGGCGTATCACATTGCGCGCACGGGTCGCCCGGGTCCGGTCGTGGTGGATCTGCCCAAGGACGTCCTCCTGGCCGAAACCGAGTTCGAATATCCAAAGGAAGTCAACTTGCGCGGCTACCGTTTCAAGGCCCGGGGAGACGACGCCAAGATCCAGCGCGCCGCGGCCATGATCGCCGAGGCGGACAAGCCGCTTTTCTACGTGGGCGGCGGGGCCGTCGGCGCGGATGCGGCGGATGTGCTCACCCGGATCGCCCGGACGGCGCGCATTCCGGTGACCACGACGCTGCACGGACTCGGCGCCTTTCCCGAGGACGACGAACTTTCGGTGGGCATGCTCGGGATGCACGGCACATGGTACGCCAACATGGCCGTGCAGAACGCCGACCTCCTGATTGCGGTCGGCGCGCGGTTCGACGACCGGGTGACGGGCAAGCTCGAATCCTGGGCGCCCCACGCAAAGATCGTGCATATCGATATCGATCCGTCCTCGATCTCCAAGAATGTGTATGTGGATTGCGCCATCGTGGGCGACGTGCGCGATGCGCTCATGCGCCTGGAGCCGCTTACAGGAGCGTGTCGTACGGAGGCATGG
Source organism: Rhodothermales bacterium (assembly GCA_022821845.1). GTDB lineage: Bacteria > Bacteroidota > Rhodothermia > Rhodothermales > VXPQ01 > VXPQ01. The sequence goes on from JAJECT010000033.1 coordinate 49,254, forward strand.
CTTGCGCAGGTGCAGGCCTGGAAGGCGGAATGTCCGCTGGTCTACGAACAGGGGGACGGGCGCCTTCGGGCGCAATACGTGCTCGAACGGCTTCGGCGGCATACGAAAGGGGAGGCGATCGTGGTGACCGACGTGGGCCAGCATCAGATGTGGGCTGCCCAGTATTTCCAGTTTTTGCATGCGCGTACGCACATTACGTCGGGCGGGCTCGGCACCATGGGTTTTTGTTTTCCCGCCGCGATGGGCGCCGCGTTCGGCCGGCCGGACAAGACGGTCGTTTCGATCAGCGGGGATGGCGGGTTCGTCATGAACGCCCAGGAACTGAGCGTCGCCGCGGCGCACGGACTGCCCATCAAGGTGGTCATCATCAACAACAAGTTCCTGGGCATGGTGCGGCAGTGGCAGGAGTTGTTTCACGACGAGCGCTTCAGCCATACCGACCTGTCCGATACGAACCCGGATTTCGTCAAGCTGGCCGAGGCGCATCATTGCGTGGGCCTGCGCGCGGAAACGCCGGACGAGGTGGACGGCGTTATTCGGGAAGCCTGGGCCGTTTCCGACCGGCCCGCCGTGATGGAATTCCGCGTCGCCAAGGAGGAGATGGTGTTCCCGATGGTGCCTGCGGGCGCTTCCACGGACGAAATGATCACGAAGCGCCTGACGCCCAACGCCTTCGTATGACACGCATTTTACCAGGACGTCGCACATGAGCGAGCAAAACACACTGACCCCGCAACAGATTCTTCGGAAGAAGGCCCAGGGGGAGGCTATCGGGCCGGGCGAGCAAACGCACCGCCATCGGCATATTATCGCCGTGTTGCTTGAGAATTCGATTGGCGCGCTGAATCGCGTCGTCAATCTGTTCGCCGCGCGCGGTTTCAATCTCGAAAGCGTGACGGTGGGGGAAACGGACGACCCTTCGATTTCCCGCATGACCATCGCCACCACGGGAGAAAGCCGCATCATTGCGCAGGTGAACCGGCAATTGAACCGGCTGATCGATGTGCTGGAGGTGGAGGATTTGACGTCGGAGGAATACGTCGAGCGGGAGTTGTGCCTGCTGAAGGTGCCGTACGCCTCGGACAATCGGGTCGAACTCCTCGACACGCTCAAGATTTTTCAGGGCAAGGTCGTGGACGTCACGACGAACACGATGACCTTCGAAATCACCGGCCCCGCCAAGAAGATCAATGCGTTTATCGGCATGATGAAGCGCTACGGCGTCGAAGAAATTGCGCGGAGCGGCCGCGTGGCCATGAAACGCGCGCTTCTTTTCGGCGATTGAGCCGGTTTTTCGAGCGGTCCCGCGCGGCCGCGCGCCACTGCAAAACGACCATAACAACCACATAATAACAATGGGAGTAAACGTTCATTATCAGGCGAATCCCGATCTGGTCCGTTCGCGGCGGGTCGCGGTCATTGGATACGGAAGCCAGGGGCACGCCCATGCGCTGAACTTGCATGACAGCGGCGTGGACGTGGCGGTCGGATTGCGGGCGGGGTCGGCCTCGCGCGCGGAAGCCGCCGCCAGGGGGCTGCGCGTCATGGGTATTTCCGAAGCCGCCGCATGGGGGGACCTGGCGGTGTTGCTGGTGCCGGATCAGCATCAGAAGCGGGTGTACGAGGAGCATATGGTCGAGCATATGAAGCCCGGCAAATCCCTTGTTTTCGGGCATGGCTTCAATATTCATTACGGCCAGATTGCGCCGCCAGAAGGCGTTGACGTGTTCATGGTGGCCCCAAAGTCGCCGGGGCACCTGGCGCGCCGGGTGTTCGAGGAGGGCAAAGGCGTGCCCTGCCTGGTGGCGGTGGCGCAGGACGCTTCGGGGACGGCGCTGGACATGGCGCTGAGTTATGCGGACGGCATAGGCGGCATTCGGGCGGGCGTCATCGAAACGACTTTCAAGGACGAGACGGAGACCGATCTTTTCGGCGAACAGGCCGTGCTTTGCGGCGGCGCCGAGGAGTTGATCAAGGCCGGATTCGAAACGCTGACCGGCGCGGGGTATCCGCCCGAATTGGCGTATTTCGAATGTTTGCACGAACTCAAGCTGATCGTCGATCTGATTTACGACGGCGGGCTGGAGTACATGAACTATTCGATCAGCGATACCGCCGAGTACGGGAATTACACGCGCGGTCCGCGGATCATCGACGAGGCGGCGCGCGAGCGCATGCGGGAGATTCTCGCCGAAGTGCAGGACGGGACGTTCGCGCGGGAATGGATTGCAGAGAACGAGGCCGGGGGCAAGCAGTTGCTCGCCTTGCGCGGCAGGTCCCGGGAGCATCCGATCGAGCAGATTGGCAAGCGGCTGCGCGGCATGATGAGTTGGCTGCGCGGCGAAGGAAACAAAGAAGCGAACGCCGTATAACCTTGGCTGAAAGGAAAACATATCGCGTCGCCTGTTTGCCGGGGGACGGCGTCGGGCCGGAAGTGACCCGGGAGGCGCTGCGCGTTCTGGCGGCGGCGGGCGAGCGGTTCGGTTTCGCGCTGGCGCACGAAGAATTTCCCGTAGGCGGCAGCGCCATCGACGCGCTGGGCGCCCCGCTGCCGGAATCCGTCAAAGCGGCCTGCCTTGCGTCGGACGCCGTGCTGCTTGGCGCCGTTGGCGGGCCTGCCTGGGATGCGCTGCAAGGCGATTTGCGCCCGGAGGCCGGTTTGCTTGCGTTGCGCAAGGCACTGGGCGCGTACGCCAACCTGCGTCCGGTGGCGGTGCCGGATTTTCTGGCGGGCGCCTCGCCGCTCCGGCGGGAGGTGGTGGCGGGCACGGACATGATGATCGTGCGAGAACTGACCGGCGGCATTTATTTTTCGGGCCCCAAAGGGCCGGTCGAGGGAACAGAGGGCAAGGAAGCGCGCAACACGATGCGCTATTCGGAAGCGGAGATCGCGCGGATCGCGCAGGTGGCGTTTACCTGGGCGCGCCGGCGGCGGGGCCGGGTTACGTCCGTGGACAAGGCCAATGTGCTGGAGGTGTCGCAGCTATGGAGGGCGGTGGTGACCCGGGTGCGCGAGGCGGATTATCCCGACGTGGAACTGGAGCATTTGTATATCGATAACGCGGCCATGCAGATTGTGCGCCGCCCGTCGGATTTCGACGTGGTGGTTACGGCCAACCTGTTCGGCGATATCCTGTCCGACCTGGCCGCCACGCTGCCGGGTTCGCTGGGCCTGTTGCCGTCGGCTTCGGTAGGCGGCGCTACCGGGTTGTTCGAGCCTGTCCACGGCAGCGCGCCGGATATTGCCGGACAGGGGAAGGCGAACCCCGCGGCGGCCATCCTGAGCGGCGCCATGATGCTCGAACAGTGGGGCGAGGCGGACGCGGCCCGGGCTATTCGGCGCGCCGTGAACGAAACGCTGGCCGAGGGCGCGCGCACGGCGGACATGCGGGAAGCCGGTTGCCGGGTTGTGTCTACCGGCGAGATGGGCGCCCGCATTGCTTCCCGCATACGGCAGGAAACGGGTCGGAAGCAGCCCGTGGAGGCGGCGGCATGACGCGCCGCTGGATACATACCGTTTTCCCCGGTTTTCTTCGACTTACAAGGCGCCCGACGCGATATGTGCAAGACGACATCGGTTCGTCGGCGTATCGGGCGCGTACGATCCCTTCCGTACTCCACTTGTAAAGAAACCGCCGAGAGAAATTCCCCATGAAAGACAAGGTAACCATATTCGACACCACATTGCGCGACGGCGAACAGGCGCCGGGCGCATCCATGACGATTCACGAGAAGGTCCGCATTGCCCGGCAACTCGTGAAGCTCGACGTGGACGTGATTGAGGCCGGATTTCCGATTTCGTCTCCGGCCCAGTTCGAAGCCGTGGCAAGCATCGTGCGCGACGTGCCAGGACCGGTGATTTGCGCGCTTGCCCGCGCGCTCGAGAACGACGTACATGCGGCGGGCAAGTCGCTGGCCGGAGGCAAACGGACGCGGATTCATACGTTCATCGCCACGAGCGACATTCACATAGACGCGAAATTCGGCAGCGACCGATACGGCGCGACGCTCGCAGAGAAGCGGCAGAGCGTGGTGCGCATGGCGCGCGAGGCGGTGCAACTGGCCCGCACCTATACCGACGACATAGAATTCAGCGCGGAGGACGCCGGGCGCACGGAACACGGATTCTTGTGCGAGGTGATCGCAGCGGCGATAGCGGAGGGCGCCACGACCGTCAATATTCCCGATACGACCGGGTATTGCACGCCCAGCGAGTACGCCCGTATGTTCGAAGCGGTGCGGGAGGGCGTGCCGTTGGCCGAAAAGGTCGTACTCTCGGCCCATTGCCACGACGATCTCGGCCTGGCCGTGGCGAATTCCATCGCCGCCGTATGCGCGGGCGCCCGGCAGATCGAGTGCACGATCAACGGTATTGGCGAGCGAGCGGGCAACGCCGCGCTGGAGGAAGTGGTGATGGCGCTGCGCGTTCGGGGCGAGCAATTCGGCGCAGATACGCGCATCCAGGCCACGCACCTTACGGAAACGAGCCGCATGGTGTCCGTAGCGACGGGATTTCCGGTGCCGCCGAACAAGGCGATCGTGGGCCGCAACGCGTTTAGCCACGAAGCCGGCATTCATCAGCACGGGGTGCTGAAACGGCGGGATACGTACGAAATCATGCAGGCGGAGGACGTGGGTCAGACGAGCGAGCAGATACGGCTGGGCCGGCATTCCGGGCGCCACGGCTTTTTCAGCCGCCTGAAGCGGATAGGCTTGCACGTGGAGGAATCGCGCAAGGACATTCTCTACGAGTTATTCGTGCGGCTTGCGGATCGCAAGAAAGAAATCCACGACGCGGACCTGATTCATCTTGTCCAGGGGAATGCGGAGCATGCCGTTTTGCAGCATTACCGGCTTGATCACTTGTCCGTGAAGGTCGATACGGGCAAGCGCCCCCAGGCGGAAGTCTCCGTGTTCAATGTGTCCGAAGAGGAGAAGTTGACTGCCGAGGCCACCGGCGACGGGCCTGTGGATGCGGTGTACCGGGCCATCAACCATGCCCTTGGCTGCTCGCGCAAGCTGGAAAGTTATTCTATTCGATCCGTTTCCGAGGGGGCCGGCGCAATTGGCGAAGTCACCGTGCTTGTTCGGGAAAGCGGCGCCTTTTTCAGAGGGCAGGCGCAAAACACCGATGTGATCCGCGCTTCCGCGGACGCGTATATCGATGCGCTCAACAATCTCGAAACCTGGCGATCCGACGAGGAGAACATGACCTTCGTCGGCAATGGCATCATGAGCTCGTTCGAAGGAGGCGTAGCATGACGATTACGGAAAAAATACTGGCGCGCCGCGCAGGGCGGGACCGGGTGGCTCCCGGCGACAACATCTGGGTAGACGTGGACATTCTTATGACCCACGACGTGTGCGGTCCTCCGACCATCGACATTTTCCGTCGCGAATTCGGGGCCGACGCCGCGCCGTGGGACAAGGAAAAGCTGGTGATCATTCCCGATCACTACATTTTTACGAAAAACCACCACGCAAACCGGAACGTGGAGTTGTTGCGGGCCTTCGCCGCCGAGCACGATCTCCCGTATTACTACGATCCGGGGACGCCGAACTACAAGGGGGTATGCCACATGGCGCTGGCCGAGGAAGGGTTCAACCTGCCGGGTTCGCTGCTGATCGGGACGGACAGCCATACCTGTACTTCCGGCGCGTTCGGGATGTTTTCGACCGGCGTGGGGAACACGGATGCGGCGCTGATCATGGGCACCGGGAAAATATGGCTCAAAGTCCCCGAAACGATGCGGTTCGTGTTCGAGGGGTCGTTGCCGCCGTACCTCATGGCCAAGGACCTGATCCTTCAGGTTATCGGCGATATCGGGACGGACGGGGGGACGTACCGCGCGCTTGAGTTCGACGGGGAAGCGGTCTACGACTTGCCGGTGCACGAGCGTATGACGCTGACGAACATGGCCATCGAGGCGGGAGGCAAAAACGGGATCATTCCCCCGGACGAAAAAACCTTCGAGTACGTTCGGGAGCGTACCGACAGGGCGTTCGAACCGGTTTACGGCGATCCTGGCGCGCGCTGCCATTCGGTCCGGCGTTATCGCGTCGAGGAGATTGAGCCGCTGGTGGCCAAGCCGCACAGCCCGGACAATCGGGCGACCGTGTCGGAAGTCGCCGGGACGCGCCTGGACCGGGCGTACGTGGGCAGTTGCACGGGAGGCAAGCTGGAAGATTTCGTGGCCGCGGCGAACATTCTGCGGGGACAAGAGGTCGCGATCGATACCTACATCGTGCCCGCGACAACCTGGATTGGCGAGCAGTTGCACTCGACCCGGGTCGAAGGCGACACCTTGTACGAAATTTTCGAGCGGTCCGGGTGCAAGCTGGGACAGGCTTCCTGCGCGGCCTGTCTTGGCGGACCGTCGGATACGTTCGGCAGGACGCACGGCTCGGAAGTCGTGATTTCCACCACGAACCGGAATTTTCCCGGACGCATGGGCAGCAAGCAGGCTTCGGTTTATCTGGCGTCGCCCTATACGGTGGCGGCGTCGGCGCTTTCCGGAAGGATTACGGATCCTCGCGAGGCGCTGGTATGAAAAAAATCATTGCAGGCGCAGCCTACGTAGTGGGCGACGCCATCGATACGGACCAGATTATTCCGGCGGAGCACCTGGTGTACAGCCTGTCCGACGCGGAGGAGCGCAGATATTACGGGCGCTATGCGCTCAGCGGCGTTCCGCAGGGCCAGCAAGGGCTTCCCTACGGGGATCGCCCGTTTACCGCGCCGAATGCGTTTCGGAGCGAGTATGCGATTGTGGTGGGCGGTTCTAATTTTGGATGCGGTTCTTCGCGGGAGCACGCCCCGTTCGCCTTGCAGGAAGCCGGCTGCGCGGCGGTGGTGGCCGAGAGTTACGCCCGCATTTTTTATCGCAATGCGGTGGACGGGGGCTTTATCGTCCCCTTCGAATCCATAGAGCGGCTCCTCGAACGGGTGCGCACGGGCGACCTGCTCGAAATCGATACGTCGCTCGGCAAACTTTCCAACCGCACGACAGGCGAGGAGTTTTTGCTCAAGCCGCTGGGCGACGTGGCGGATATACTAAAGGCGGGCAATGTGTTCGAATTTGCCCGCCAAGCCGGATTCATGCCCGCCTGACATGGCCTGTTGACAAACAAAACCCGCCCCGACGCCTTCGGGCTTTTCGCGGCGATCCCCCATGGACCCAACGGACACCTTCATGCCAGCACATGCCGACGGATCGACTCTGGTGGAGCTCTTCGACACGACGCTCCGCGACGGTACGCAAGGCGAACATGTTTCGCTGACGGCCCGCGACAAGTTGCGGATCGCAAAACGCCTCGATCGCTTTGGCATTGACATTATCGAAGGAGGCTGGCCTGGTTCGAATCCGAAAGACCAGGAATTTTTCGAACTGGCGCGGGACGTGGAATGGACGCAGGCGCGCATTTGCGCTTTCGGGTCTACGCGCCGCGTACAGTACGCCCCCGAGGACGATCCGAACTTGCGGGCCATGCTGGCTGCGGATACGCCTGTGGTGTCCCTCTTCGGAAAAAGCTGGACGCTGCACGTGGAAGTGGCCCTCGGCGTGACGCGGGACGAAAACCTGGATCTGATTCGCTCTTCGGTGGCGTACCTGAAGGCGCATGGCAAGCATGTGGTGTACGACGCCGAGCATTTTTTCGACGGGTACCTGAATGATCGCGCCTACGCGCTGGAAACGCTTGCGGCGGCGGCGGAGGCGGGCGCGGACGCGCTGGTCCTGTGCGATACGAACGGCGGCACGTTGCCCGATGCGCTGGGGCGCGTCGTTCGGGACGTGGCGAGCCGGTTCGATACGGGGCTTGGCATTCACGCGCATAACGACGCCGGATGCGCCGCGGCCAATTCGCTGGTGGCGGTGCAGGCGGGCGCCCGGCACGTGCAGGGGACGATCAACGGCATCGGGGAGCGTTGCGGCAACGCGGATTTGACAGCCATCGTGCCCGGACTCCAGCTCAAACTGGGGTATGCGTGCGTTCCGCCGGACCGCTTGCGCGAAATCGCGGACCTTTCGCATTTCGTGTACGAGGTGGCGAATCTCGACCCGGTGGACCGGGCGGCGTACGTAGGCCGGAGCGCTTTCGCCCACAAGGGAGGCATTCATGTGTCGGCGGTCATGAAAGACCCTGCCGCGTACGAACATCTTGCGCCCGAAGAGGTGGGCAACAAGCGTCGGGTGCTCTTGTCCGACTTGTCCGGGCGCAGCAACATACGCTACAAGGCCGAGGAACTGGGCCTGGACCTGGATAAGGCCGACGACGCGGCCCGCGCCGTGAAGCGCATCAAGGACCTTGAGCATCTGGGCTACGAATTCGAAGGAGCCGAAGCCTCCTTCGAGTTGTTGCTTCGCCAGATCCAGGGCGAGGAAACCGAATTCTTTTCCCTGGAGCGGCTCCGGGTTCAGAGCGAACTCAGCGACGAGGGCGCGGACGCTACCCAGGCGACGGTCGCCTTGCGGGTGAATGGCCGCAGGGAATTGCTCGTGGCCGAAGGCGTAGGGCCCGTAGACGCCTTGTCGAATGCCTTGCGCGGGGTGCTGATCGCGTTTTATCCGAGTCTCGTCGAGGTGCATCTTGTGGATTACAAGGTGCGCGTGGTGAGTCCCGAGGACGGCACGGCGGCGTATGTTCGCGTGCTCATAGAACATATGAACGGAAACGAAACCTGGAATACCGTGGGCGTTTCCACCAATATTCTCGAAGCCAGCTGGCAGGCTATCGCAGACGGTATCCGGTATGCGTTGATGCGCGCAGGCGCTCAGCCGATCCACTCGATGAAAGAAGCCCTTGTTTCACTGGATTGAGGAAGGACGAAGTAGGTATGCAATTATCACCTGTTCGAGAAGGCCTTTACGACTCGTTTTACGAGCACGACGCATGCGGCGTCGGTTTCGTTTGCACGGTGCAGAACGAACCGAGCCACGATATTGTGCAAAAAGGGCTCGAAATGCTGAACAACTTGTCGCACCGCTCGGCCTGCGGATGCGACGACAGGACGAGCGACGGCACGGGCATTCTGATTCAGACGCCGCACGCGTTTCTGGCGCAGGCGCTGAAGGAATTGGGCGCGGGCGCGCGGGCCCCGGGGGCGTATGCGGCCGGCATGATTTTTTTGCCGAGGGACGCGCGGGCGCAAGCGTTTTGCCGCAGCGCGGTGGAAGAAACCGTCCGGGCGGAAGGGCAGCAGTGGATCGGGTGGCGCCGCGTCCCGGTTCGCGCGGATTCCGCGGGGGAGGCGGCGGCGGCCATGCAGCCGGAACTCTGGCAGGCGCTGGTGGGGCGGGGCAAGCAGACGCCGGATCAGCAAGCGTTTGAGCGCAAGTTGTACGTTATCCGGAAGGTGATCGAACATACTGTGGCGAAGGCCGATATGGCCGAGGCCAGCGCGTTTTACATTTGCTCGCTCTCTTCCCGAACCCTCGTCTACAAGGGGATGTTGCTGGGCGAGGATTTGCCCCGTTTCTATACGGACCTGGTCGATCCGCGCATGGAAAGCGCGCTGGCTATGGTGCATGCGCGGTTCTCGACGAACACGTTGCCGCAGTGGTCGCTGGCGCAGCCTTTTCGCTTTTTGTGCCACAATGGCGAGATCAATACGCTTCGGGGCAATTTCAACTGGATGAACGCCCGTCAGTCGCTGTTCGAATCGGAACTCTTCGGCGACGATATGAAGAAGCTGCTGCCCATCCTGACCGAGGGCGTCAGCGATTCGGCCATTCTCGACAATGCGCTCGAACTGCTCTACTTTACGGGGCGCTCGCTTCCGCACGCAATGATGATGCTGGTGCCGGAAGCCTGGGAATACACCCGGGAGATGAGCGAAGAGAAGCGGGATTTTTACGAATATCATTCCTGTTTGATGGAGCCGTGGGACGGCCCGGCCGTGCTGCCTTTCACGGATGGGCGGTACATTGGCGCGATTCTGGACCGGAATGGCCTGCGGCCCTCGCGGTATACGGTTACGAACGACGGGCTGGTCATTCTTGCCTCCGAAACGGGCGTACTCAATACGGATCCGGCCAACGTGGTGGCGAAGGGGCGTTTGCAACCCGGCAAGATGTTTCTGGTCGATCTGGAAGAAGGCCGGATCATCGAGGACGAGGAAATCAAGCAAACGCTTGCTACCCGCCGTCCTTACGGCGAATGGCTGCGGGATCACGCCGTGCGCTTGCAGGATTTGCCAGACTATGGCCGCCCGCCGCGCTATGCTCCCGAGGAACTTCATGTCCGGGAGAAAATGTTCGGCTACACGCTGGAAGACGAGCGCCTGCTCATGAAGCCCATGGGGCTGCACGGGAAAGAAGCCCTTGGCTCGATGGGCGACGATACCCCGCTCGCCGTGCTTTCGGACAAGCCGCGCCTTCTGTACGACTACTTTCGGCAGCTGTTCGCCCAGGTGACCAATCCCCCGCTCGACGCCATCCGCGAAGAGATGGTGACGTCCCTGTTCACCCAGTTGGGCGCGGAGCGGGACCTTTTCCAGGAGACGCCGCACCATTGTCGCAAGTTGATGCTGAAACAGCCCATTTTGTCGGATCGGGACCTGGCGCGCATTCCGAATTCGGGGATCGAGGAGCTGAAAACGCAGAAGATCGACATGACGTTCGAGGCCGGAAGCGACGGAGAAGGGCTGCGGAAGGCGCTCGACGCCTTGTGCGACGAAGCAGAGCGGATGGTGCGGGTGGGGCGGTCCGTGCTCGTATTGTCGGATCGGGCGGCGGGCCCGGACCTGGCGCCCATACCCGCCTTGCTGGCTACGGGGGCCGTGCACCATCGGCTGATTCGGAAGGGGATACGTACCCGCGCCTCCATTGTGGTCGAAAGCGGGGAGCCTCGGGAAGTACATCATTTTTGCGCGCTTATCGGGTACGGCGCCGACGCCGTGAATCCGTGGCTGGCGTTGCAGGTGATCGAGCGGTTGCTTGCCGAGGAAGAAATTTCGGACACCAAGGCCCGCGTCGGATACATAAAATCGGTCGGGACGGGCATTCTCAAAGTCATGTCCAAAATGGGCATTTCGACTGTGCAGAGTTATCGAGGCGCCCAGATTTTCGAGGCGGTCGGGCTGGCGCAGGACCTCGTAGACCGGTATTTCGCGGGGACGGCCAGCAGGATAGGCGGCGTCGGCCTCGATACGATAGCCGAAGAAGCGAATATGCGGCACCGTCAGGCCTGGCCCGACGTCCGCCTTGCTTTTTCGAAGGACCTGGACGCAGGGGGGCGCTATCTATGGCGGCGCAACGGAGAACATCATTTGTTCAATCCCATGACCATTGCGCGCCTGCAACAGGCCGCTCGTTCCGGGGAGCCTTCCGCCTACGAGGAGTATGCCCGCATGGTCAACGATCAGACGAAGCAACTGGGCACGTTGCGCGGCTTGCTTGCGCTGGACGAATCGGGCGCCGCCCCTGTGCCGCCGGGCGAAGTAGAGCCGTGGACGGAGATCGTCAAGCGGTTCAAAACGGGCGCCATGTCGTACGGCTCCATATCGAAGGAAACCCACGAGACGCTGGCCATCGCCATGAATCGCCTCGGGGGCAAGAGCAATACGGGCGAAGGCGGCGAGGATCCGGAACGCTACGACCGCCGCAGCGAAAAGCGGAGCGCGATCAAGCAGGTGGCGTCGGGGCGCTTCGGGGTGACCATAGACTATCTTACGAGCGCGGACGAGATTCAGATCAAGATGGCGCAGGGAGCCAAGCCGGGGGAAGGCGGGCAATTGCCGGGCGAAAAGGTATATCCCTGGATTGCCAAGACGCGCCATTCGACGCCGTACGTGGGCCTGATTTCGCCGCCGCCGCACCACGACATTTACTCGATCGAAGACCTGGCGCAGCTGATACACGATCTTAAGAATTCGAACCCGGACGCGCGCATTACGGTCAAGCTGGTTTCCGAAGTGGGGGTGGGCACGATAGCGGCCGGCGTGGCGAAAGGCAAGGCCGACGTCGTGTTGATTTCCGGCCACGACGGGGGCACCGGCGCGTCCCCGCAAACGTCCATCATGCACGCCGGATTGCCCTGGGAGCTGGGCCTGTCCGAAACGCATCAGGTGCTGGTGCGCAATGGGCTTCGGAGCCGCATTCGGGTGGAATGCGACGGACAACTCAAGACGGGGCGGGACGTAGCGGTCGCCTGCCTCCTCGGCGCCGACGAATTTGGCTTCTCGACGGCGCCCCTGGTGGCGATAGGCTGCATTATGATGCGCAAATGCCATCTGAACACATGCCCCGTCGGCATTGCCACGCAGGACCCGGAGTTGCGGAAGAAATTCGAAGGGCAGCCGGAAGACGTGATCAACTATTTGCACTTCGTCGCGGAAGAGTTGCGCGAGATCATGGCCCGCCTCGGATTCCGTTCGGTGGACGAAATGGTTGGGCAAGTGGACCGGCTGCGGGTGCGTCCCGGCGTCGATCACTGGAAGGCGAAGCATCTGGACCTGTCGCCGATTCTGGTCAAATCGGAAGTGCCCGAGGCGTTGCGCAAGTTCCATGCGACGGCGCAGGATCACGGCCTGGACGGGGCGCTGGACCATCGCCTGATCGAACTGGCCCGTCCCGCGCTCGATACCAAAGCCCCGGTGGAGATCGACATACCCGTTCGGAATATCAACCGGACGGTCGGGACGCTGCTTTCCGCCGAGGTCAGCAAGCGCTATCCCGGGGGGCGCCTTCCCGCGGATACGATTCGGATCAACATGACCGGCTCGGGCGGGCAGAGTTTCTTCGCATTCGGGGCGCCGGGCATTACGGTTCGCCTGCAGGGCGACACGAACGATTATTTCGGCAAGGGACTTTCCGGCTCCTGCCTTGTCGTGCAGCCGCCGGAGAACGCCGGATACGACGCGCACAGCAACATTATCGTGGGCAATGTGGCGTTGTACGGCGCAACGAGCGGGGACGTGTTCGTGCGCGGACGCGCCGGGGAGCGTTTCGCCGTGCGCAACAGCGGCGCGCGCGCGGTGGTCGAAGGCCTTGGCGACCATGGGTGCGAATACATGACCGGCGGGCGCGTGGTTGTGCTGGGGCCCACCGGACGGAATTTCGCTGCGGGCATGAGCGGCGGCGTGGCGTATGTCCTCGACGGAACGCTGGAGTTCAGGACGTTGCGATGCAACGGCAAGATGGTGGACCTCGAAAAAGTGGAGGACCCTGCCGATATGGAGGAGTTGCACGGGATGGTCGAGAAGCACTATCGCCTGACCGGGAGTTCCGTGGCGGAATGGGTGCTTGAAAACTGGGAGGCCGCGCTGGAAGAATTCGTCAAGATCATGCCGGTCGAATATCGGAATGCCCTTCTTCGGCTGGAAGAAGAAGCGCGCGAGACGATTGCGCCGGAACACGCCGTCGTATAGACGGGGATGCCATACACGAGAAGTAATATGGGTAAGATAACCGGATTTATGGAATATGCCCGGGAGCTGGCTCCGCGTCGCCCGGTGGAGGAACGCAAGCGCGACTACCGCGACGTGTACCTGGAACTTCCCGTCAGGAAGGTGAAGCAGCAGGCTGCGCGTTGCATGGATTGCGGGGTGCCTTTCTGCCAGGCGGGCTGTCCGTTGGGCAACATTATCCCGGACTGGAACGACCTGGTGTACCGGGGGGCGTGGGAAGATGCGTTCTGGCGGTTGCGCGCAACGAACAATTTTCCCGAGTTTACGGGCAGGATCTGTCCGGCTCCCTGCGAGTCTGCGTGCGTGCTCGGCATTAACGAACCGCCTGTTACGATCGAGCAGATCGAGAAAAGCATTTCGGACCGCGCCTGGAAGGATGGCTGGTACGCGCCCCGCCCCCCGGAAACGAGGACGGGCCGGCGCGTGGCGGTCGTGGGGTCGGGCCCGGCGGGACTGGCCGCCGCCGATCAGCTGAACAAGGCGGGCCATTCGGTCACCGTCCTGGAGCGGGACGACCGCATCGGCGGCTTGCTTCGCTACGGCATTCCGGACTTCAAACTGGAGAAATGGATCGTGGATCGCCGGATCGACGTGATGCGCGAGGAAGGGGTTCGGTTCGTTACGAATGCCGAGGTGGGCAAGAATTATCCCGTGTCCGCGCTTGCGGATTTTTGCGCCGTCGTGCTTGCCGGAGGCGCTACGAACCCCCGCGACATACCGGTTCCGGGCCGGGAACTGGAGGGCATTCATTTTGCCTGGGATTATCTATGGAGGCAGAACAAGATCAATGCGGGGGACGCTATGGACGATGTGGCGCCGATTACGGCGGCGGGCAAGGACGTGATCGTGATTGGCGGCGGCGATACCGGAAGCGATTGCGTGGGCACCGCCAACAGGCAAGGCGCGAAATCCATTACGCAGTTCGAATTGCTTCCAACGCCGCCCGAAACGCGTCCGTCGCATCAGCCCTGGCCGTACATGCCCATGGTGTTCCAGACGTCTACTTCCCACGAAGAAGGCGCAGACCGCCACTGGAGCCTGCTGACGAAGGAGTTCAGCGGGGACGACGGGTGCGTGCAGGAATTGCGTACGGTGAATGTGCTGCCGAAGAAGGATGCTGCCGGGCGCATGCGTTTCGTGGAACAGCCCAATTCGGAGCACCTGTGGCCGGCCGATCTCGTACTGCTTGCCGTGGGGTATCTGGGACCCGAACCGGACGGCGCGATCGCCCAGCTGGGCGTCGAACTGGACGAGCGAGGGAATATTCGCACGGACGAGAACTATATGTCCTCGCAGCCGGGCGTGTTTGCGGCGGGCGATATGCGCAGGGGGCAGTCGCTCGTGGTATGGGCCATTGCAGAGGGCCGGGAGGCAGCCCGCGGCGTGGACGCCTTTCTGCGCGAAGAAGCGACGATGCTTCCCGCCAAGGGCGAGGGCGACCTCCCCGTGTTGCGGTGATTCATACCCTTAATTCATTGCAAGGCAATAGATTAACAACATTTTCCTAATGTAAAAATCATTCATGCCGCTTCACGCTGTGGATTATATCGATGTTTTTGGTCCGGCTTCCTTGTCCAACCTTGGGCCGGGGTTCGATGCGCTGGGCTTGTGCGTTTCGGGGATTGGCGACGTGGTTCGGGCGCGGCGGACAGACGGTCCGGGGGTTCAGCTTCTGCACGAGCCGGGCGCCGTACCGCTGGAAGCCCTTCAGGATTCCGAAAAAAATACCGCCGTGATCGCGGCCCGGGGCGTACTGGATTTGCTGGGCGTGGACGGCGGGATCGAACTTACGCTCACGAAAGGGATTCCGCTTGGGTCCGGGATTGGCGGTTCGGCGGCCAGCGCCGTGGCGGGCGCCTGGGCCGCGAATATGCTTTTTGGAAGGCCTCTCGAAAAAGAAGCGCTTGTCGAGGCCGTGCTGGAGGCCGAAGACATTGCTTCCGGCGGGCGGCACGGGGATAATGCGCTTCCGGCCTTGCTGGGCGGACTCATTCTGGTTTCGTCGAGCAACGCGGCGCGCTATCGTCGCATCGAATTGCCGGATTCGCTGCACATCGCCCTGATTTTGCCGAACGTACAGGTGCTGACCCGGCAAGCCCGCGCCATGTTGCCGGATCGCGTATCCCTCCAGGACGCGGTGGGCAATGCGTCCGAACTGGCGTTTCTGGTGGACGCATACCGTTGCGGCGATTGGGAAACCGTTGGGCAATGCATGATGCGGGACCGTCTTGTGGAGCCGGTGCGGGCTTCGCTGGTGCCGTGTTACCATGCCGCGCGGAATGCGGCGCTCGAAGCCGGCGCGTTCGGATGCGCCTTGACCGGTTCGGGTCCGGCCATGTTCGCCCTGGCGCCGTCCGCCGAAGAGGCGGCTTCGATACGGGACGCCATGGTTGCGGCCAGCCTGTCCGAGCGCGTCGAGGCCAGAGGACTGGTTGCCGAAGTAAACGACGCCGGCGTCGTGGACCGGATGGAACAGCGCGCGCGCGTACGGCAGCCCGCATAGCGAGCGCAGGGCGAGCTCATGGCGATTTTCTACCGCAGCACGCGCAGCACGGCCCCGGAAACCGTATCGTTCGGAGAGGCGCTTTTGCGCGGCCTGGCGCCCGACGGCGGTTTGTACGCGCCCGCAACGCTCCCCCGCGTGGATTTTGCATCGGTATTTCGGGAAGATGCGTTGCCGGACATGGCGTGCAGCGTCCTTTCGGAATGGATCGGCGACGAAATACCCGCGCCCGACCGGGACCGGATTGTCCGGGACGCCCTTGATTTTCCCGTGCCCCTCGCGCCGCTTGCTTCCGGGGGGGACGCCTGCTGGCGCGATGTTTTCGTGCTGGAACTGTTCCACGGCCCTACGCTTTCCTTCAAGGATTTCGGGGCCCGGACCATGGCCCGGTGGATGGGCTATTTGCTGGAGCGGCGGGACGAACAAGCCACCATCCTTGTGGCCACCTCGGGGGATACGGGCAGCGCGGTGGCCGACGGGTTCGCAGGGCAGCGCCGCATCCGGGTTGTGTTGCTCTATCCCGGAGGCAAGGTAAGCCCGGTGCAGGAGCGCCAGCTGATCGCCGCGAGGCCGGGCGTACAGGCGCTCTGCGTGGACGGGGATTTCGACGATTGCCAGCGCATGGTCAAGGAGGCGTTCGTGCACCCGGCCTATGCAGCGGCGCGCCTTTCGTCCGCCAATTCCATCAATATCGGTCGTTTGTTGCCGCAGATGATGTATTATGTGCTTGCAGCGAGCCGCTTCGCCGGGGAAAAGCCGTGGTTTTGCGTACCAAGCGGCAACCTCGGCAACCTGACGGGAGGCGTCCTCGCGTATTTGTCCGGGCTCCCGGCGGCGGGTTTTCTGGCGGCCCACAACGCCAATGATTTTTTTCCTCGCTACCTGTCCAGCGAAGGCGCTGCGTTCGCGCCGGTGATCCGAACCCTTTCCAACGCCATGGACGTTGGCGCGCCCAGTAATTTCGAAAGGCTGCGGGCGTTGCTGGATCGCGCCGCCCTGCGGCGATTGATCGCTGCGGAGCGCGTTGCGGACGACGATACCGTGGCGTCCATGCGGCGGGTCTACGAAGCCACCGGCTATGTGGCCGACCCGCACACGGCTGTGGGGCTCGAAGCGGTTCGGCGGCAGCGCGAACGGGGCAAAATGCAGGGGCCTGTGGCGGTGCTTGCTACGGCGCACCCGGCCAAATTTCCCGAAACGGTCCGTGCCGCGCTTGGTTTCGAGCCGGAGGTTCCGGAGCGGCTGGCGTCGCTTGGGGCGCAGGGCGCGTCCGTCGAGGACGCGGCGCCTTCTGCAGAAGCGCTTCGTCCGTATCTTGGGATACGCTGATTCAAGCCCTTGCCGGGCCCCCGCTGCCCGCATCGCAAACGACGCCTCCTTTTCGTGCCGGTTCCTTCGCCCGATATAGCGGACGCCCTGCCTATGCCGTTCTATCTGGACGGATGGAGCCGGAAACAGCTTCCGCACGCGCAGGCGCTGTGGGATTTCCGCCGGGCGCTTGCCCGTCCCGCCGTCGTGCTCGCCTTGCCCTCCGCAGCGCATGCCAGCGCCGCTTCCGGCTCCCCCGCCAGCGCTTTTTTCGACGAAGAGCGGGACCGCCTTATGGCCGGAAAGCCGCTCCGCGTGGTTTCGGAAGCCGTGGCGAGCCGGGCGCTTGCCGCCTGCGAGGAGGCCGGACTGCCCCGGGAATTACTGGGCAGGCAACTGTCTGCGGCGCGGATATGGACAGGCCCCGCACGCTTCCCGGATGATCGCGCCGTGGGCGCGTTCATCTCAGAGTGGGCGTGTTCGCACGCACGCCTCCTGGCCCGCCTTGCTGGCGTTTCCGGGTCGTGGCAGCGCGAGTACATCGACGAACTGGCCCGCGGATTTTTCTGGACTGCTCGCCTCATGGCCCTGAAACGCGATGGGGCCGAAGGGCGTTTTTTCATTCCCGAAACGGACCTTGCGCAGCATGGCGTGTCCCGGGAGCAACTTGCCGAGGGGCGGGTAGACGAGCCCATGAAGCGGCTTCTTTGGAAACAAACCATTCGCGCCCGGAATGCGTTTGCGCTGGCCGAGCCGCTGGCGCTCGAATTGCCGCGCCGCAAGGCGGGCGCGTTCAAGCGGTGGTGGCTGGGGGCGCTGGAGGCGCTGCACGAAATCACTCGCCGCGAGTACGACGTATGGAGTCGCCCGGTCGCGCTTTCGGCCCGCAGCCGGATGCAGGTTCGCATACAGGCCCGATTCGGACGCACCGCGTTTCGTTCGCGCGGCTAATTTCATCATTGCAGGGAAACGACATGACCACATATCGAGACGCCGGCGTAGACATCGACGCAGGCGAAGAAACCTTGCGCCGCATCAAGCCGCTTCTGCGGGAGACGTTTACGCCCGGCGTGGCGGCGGATATCGGCGCGTTCGGCGCCTTCTTCGAACTGGGCGCCGGGTACGAACGGCCGCTGCTTGTTTCTTCGGTGGATGGCGTGGGCACGAAACTCAAGGTGGCCTTTCGGACGGGCCGCCACGACACCGTGGGGCAGGATCTGGTCAACCATTGCGTAAACGATATTGCCGCGTGCGGCGCGCGCCCGCTCTTTTTTCTGGATTATTTCTCGACGGGCGCCCTGGATCCGCAGGTGGCGGAGGAGGTGGTGCGGGGCATGGCGACGGCGTGCAAGGAGAACGGATGCGCGCTGATAGGCGGGGAAACCGCGGAAATGCCGGGCCTGTATGCCAAGGGCGAGTACGATCTGGCGGGCGCCATCGTGGGCGTCGTGGAAAAAGCGGAGATCGTGGACGGTTCGGCTATCGAGGCGGGCGACGCGCTGCTGGGCTTGCCTTCCACCGGCTTGCACACGAACGGCTATTCGCTGGCCCGCGCCGTCCTGTTCGCGCATTTTGGCGTCGAGGATCGCCCGGACGAACTGGGCGGCGCGAGCGTCGGGGAGGCGCTGCTTGCCGTCCATCGATCCTACCTGAGGCCCATTCGCGCCCTTGTCGAGCAAGGGACGGCGCGGGGTTTCGCGCATGTTACGGGCGGCGGCATTCCGGGCAACGCGCCCCGTATCGTTCCGGACGGACTTACTTTCGATATCGATTACGACGCCTGGGAGCGCCCGCCGCTTTTCCAGCTGATACAGCGTCTCGGGAAGGTGCCGGAAGACGATATGCGGCGTACGTTCAACCTGGGCATGGGACTCCTCGCCGCCGTGCCGGCGAGCGAGGCGGATCGCGCCCTGCGCATGCTTGAGAATCTGCGAGCGGCGCCGAAACGGGTCGGGGAGATCCGTTCGGCGTAGCGAGGCGGGCGTTGCGGCATGTATTTTTAAGGATACTCTGATTAAATCCACTTCGCTCAGCGCGTCACGTTTGCCTGTACAAGTCGTCATGCTTGTATCGATGAAATCAGCAGAAAAATCGTAGATTCGGGTCGCTGGGGACGTGACGCGCCCTGCGGGAGGCTGCGAGGGGCACGCTGGCTGTGTCATTCCTCATTACGTGGGGCCTGCCACGCTGCTTCGTCATTCCTTGCCAGCGCACCCCTCGCAGCCTCTGAACTTCGCGGATTTAATCAGAGTATCCTCAATGAAGCCGCGGTTTGTTCGGGGGCTTGTTCCGTCCTGGCCGCCGGACTTGCCCCGGGCGTTTGCAATTCTTGTTCCGATGCGTTATATTTGCATTACGTTTTGGGAACGATATCCTCAAACGATATCCTCAGTTGGGCAATGCTTCGCCCGTCTTTACATTGATGCGGATCGCAGAGCCTCTGGGTTTGTTGTTCGCCTTCTCATTCCTTAGCAATCAGGTCATAAGCCATGGTAAAAAACGCTGCCTTGACGACGAAACGCCTTCCTTTTCGCGTTGCCTTGCCCGTTCTCTTTTCTCTGATGCTTCTGGCGCCATGGTCTGCGCAGGCACAGGTATCCGACGCGGAAAGGCTCCAGGGAAGCTGGAGACTGTCAGAAATCACGGACGCTTCGGGAGATCGGTCTGGAGACATCGCCAAATACGCGTATGTGTCCACCCTGTCGTTTCACGACCAGAAAAGCGACGCTCCGCCCCAGGCCGATATTTTTATTGCGCCCATCGTTTCCGTGTCCGACACGCTGTTTTTTTCGGGCACCTATGCCGTGAACGAGGACAAGGATAGCCTTACTGTAAACATCGGTACGCTTGCCTCGCTATCGTCCGCCTATGCGTTTCCAGACGATAGCACGGTGACTTTCTCTGTCGATGTCGCTGTGGTTAACGGGCTTTTTGGTTCGCTAAGCCTCGCCGGGCCGCTACTTGCCCCGAATCTTAAAGAATTCTTTGATAGACTCAAGTTCCCGCCCGACGGCGATTTCACTCCGTTCGACGGGCAGACGGTTGATTTTACCTACAAGGCCGTCGCGGGCCCGGAGAAATTCCTGGGGAACTGGGAATTATCCTCGTTCGAGGACGAATCAGGCACTTCCGCAGAGGAGAATGCAGCCAATCTCGAGCGCGTCATAGAGGAAGCCAGCCTGAATTTCCTGGCCCAGGGCGCCGATCAGAGGCCTGGAATAAAAAGCGAAGGGCCGCTTGCGTATTACAATCCCGATCCTGAGGATCCTGCTACCGTAAGCGTATGGGAACTCGGTATACGGTTCAAGGGTGTGTCGGTTTTCGAATTGAACGAAAACAATAACTGGAGCACCTATGTCGTAGATCCCGGCAAAAGCCTGATCGGCTTGTTAATGCGTCCTGTGCCTCCGTCAGAACGCGTGTGGGCGTGGCTGTATTATGCTTTCGAAGACGATAGCACGGTGGTCTTCACGGTGCCCGCTCCACTGACGGAACGGGCCCTGATACCGCTGTGGAATAGTTTTAAGCAAATTCTCGCGGCTTTTTCGCCCGACCTTGAATTGCAGGACCCTGAAGGTTCGGTGCGGTATACCTTTAAGATGGTCGACGAAATGGTAACCTCTGCCGACCGGGCGGACGAGCTTCCCGAAACCGCCGCGCTGGCACAGAACTATCCGAACCCGTTCAATCCGTCCACGGAAATCACCTGGCGCCTGGAGGAATCCGGCCATGTCCGCCTTGACGTCTTCGATATGACGGGCCGTCGGGTCGCCACGCTGGTGGATGGCGTACTGCCGCAAGGCGAGCATGCGGCGCAGTTCAATGCGGAAGGGTTGTCCACCGGAAGTTACGTGTACCGACTGATGCTCGGAGGCGGCGCCCGGACGCTCACCCGAACCATGACGCTCATCCGGTAGGGGTCCGTTCGACGAGGAAACATACCGGCGCATGAAACTCCAGACTTCGCTTGTCCACGCTGGCGACCGCAAGCGACTCGGCGACCATATTCCGGTGACCACGCCGGTCTATTCTTCGGCGAGTTTCTTCTACGAGCGCCTGGAGGAGCTTGCGGAGGTTTTCGCCGAGGAGCGCGCCGGAGAGGTTTATTCGCGGATAAGCAACCCGAGCGCGGAGGCGCTGGAAGAGCAGATCGCCGCGCTCGAAGGCATGGACGGGGCGTTCGCTACGGCCTCCGGCATGGCGGCCGTGCACCTGGCCATCATGACGGCGCTACTGGATCGTCGGCAGGCCATCGTCGCCGCCGACGTGCTGTACGGGGGCAGCCTCGAACTGCTGGCCAGCGTATTGCGGCCTTCCGGCGTCAAAGTCCGGTTCTGCGATGTTTGCGACCTGGATGCGGTGCGCCGCGCCGTGGACGAAGTGCGCCCGGCGCTACTCCTCATGGAAACCCTGTCCAACCCGTGTCTGCGCGTAGCAGACCTGGACCGCCTTGCGGAGATCGCCCGCGGCGCGGGCGCGCTTTTTCTCGTGGACAATACGTTTACGCCGCTGCTTGTCCGGCCCGCCGCGCACGGCGCCGACCTGGTCATTCACAGCGCCACCAAGTACCTTGCGGGGCATGGGGACGTGCTGGCGGGGGCGGTGGTCGCTCCGAAAGAACGCCACGACGCGCTTCGGCAGGTCTCCCGCTGCCTGGGGCCCGGCATAGGTCCCTTCGAGGCGTTTCTGGTCATGCGGGGGATCAAGACGTTGCCGCTCCGCATGCGGCGGCATTGCGAAAACGCCCGCCGGGTGGCCGAGCGCCTGGACGGGCATCCGGCCACCCGGCGGGTTCTGTACCCCGGCGATCCGAACCATCCAGACGCGGAGGCCATCGCCAAATTGTTTCCCGAGGGACAAAAAGGCGGGGCCGTCGGCGTGGACGTGCGCGGGGGACAGGAGGGGGCGTATGCTTTTCTGGACAGGCTGCGGCTTGCCGCTACGTCCGCCAGCATCGGGGACCTTACGACGCTGGGACTGCACCCGGCAAGCGCTACGCACCGGATGCTTTCGCCCGAACGCCGGGCGGAACTGGGCATTACGGACGGGCTGGTTCGCCTGTCTATCGGCGCGGAGCACATCGACGATATTCTCGCGGACCTCGAACAAGCACTGGAGGCCGTATGAAACCGGGTACGCTTGCCATTCACGGCTGTATGCCGGCGCCCGCAGACGCGCCCTACGCGCCTTCCGCGCCTGCCCTCGAAATGGCGGCCAGCTTCCATTACCGCCGCGCGGCGGACATGACGGCCGTGGCCAACGGGGAAATGGAGGGGTTCGTGTATCAGCGCTACGGCAACCCGACCGCCGCCGCCTTGCAGCGTCAGGTTGCCTTGCTCGAAGGCGGCGACAGCGCACTGGCGTGCAGTTCGGGCATGGCGGCGCTCAACATTGCCTTGCTTGCGGCGCTTCGGGATCGCCCCGCGTCTATTCTGACCGCCAACGTGTTGTTCGGGGAGACATTCCAGCTGTTGCGCCTCCTGGAGCAGCAGGACGTCGCGACCCGCTATGCGGACCCCTGCGACCCGGAGGCGTTCGAGGCGGCGCTCAAGGCTACCGACACGGGGTGCATTCTGGTGGAGACAGTTTCGAATCCCCTGGTTCGCGTAACCCCGATGGACGCTATTTGCGCCATCGCCAAACGCCATGGCGTACCCGTGGTGGCGGACGCTACGTTCACCACGCCCATCCTGAGCCGTCCGCTCGAGGCGGGCGCCGATATTGTCATGCACAGCGCCACCAAGTACCTTGCGGGCCATGGGGACGTACTGGGCGGCCTGGCCATATGCCGAGCGCCCCATGCGGACTGGATGCAGGAACTGGGGCGCCATCTGGGTCCGAATCTTGGACCGTTTCATTCGTTTTTGACGATTCGGGGAATCAAGACGCTGCCGCTGCGCATGGAGGAGCACAGCCGGAACGCCTTGCATGTGGCGCGTATGCTCGAAGCGCATCCCCGGGTCGGGACGGTGCATTACCCTGGTCTCGCCAGCCATCCGGACCAGGCGGCGGCGGATCGGCTGTTTGATCGCGGCCCCGACGGCGAAACCTTGTATGGCGGCATGGTGGGTTTTGAAATACTTGACGCCGACGAGGCCGCTGTTTTCCGGTTCGCCAATGCCTTGCGGCTGGCGGTTCGGGCGACGAGCCTCGGCGACGTGCACTCGATCATGACGCACCCGGCGACCACGACGCACAGGAACATCGGCGCCGGACGGCGGGCGCAGCTGGGCATTGGGGACAATCTCGTTCGGCTCTCGGTGGGAATCGAGGACCCGGAGGACATTGCGGCGGACCTTGCGCAGGCGCTGGAGCAGGTTTGAATACGGAGAATCTGCTGCCGCAACGCAGCGCTGTCGCGGCCTGGCTACCCCCGCAATCCGCCCGCTTGCCTGCGCCGGGCGGCGTTTTCAGGGATTTTTCGGAAACATGCCGGGCGGCCCGGCGTGTTCACTTGTAGCCTGAAAGCCCTGCCGCTTCGTCACTGTTTGCCGACGCGCGCGCCGCAGCCTCCGGGATTCCGAAAATTCCAGGTACCCTTGAAGTAACGCGCTTCTTTCCCGCCTTGCACCATGTTGTCCCTCTCCGTTATCCTGATTTTGAGTTATCTGGTCGGTTCCGTGCCGGGCAGCGTCTGGGTAGGCAAGTGGATGCACGGCATAGACATTCGCCTGTACGGGAGCCGCAACGCCGGCGCCACGAACGTTTTCCGGGTGCTTGGCTGGAAAGCCGGCGTGCTGGCTTCCCTCGTGGACCTGGGCAAGGGGCTGTTGGCCGCAGGAGCCGTCGCCTCGCTTCGCCTGGATATGCTGCCTGCGGGGTTCGCCGTCTGGCAAATGGAAGTCGTCGTGCGGCTCCTGGCGGGCGTGGCGGCGATCATAGGACATATGTATCCGGTGTGGGCCGGTTTTCGCGGGGGCAAGGGCGTAAATACCGCGGCGGGCGTACTGTTTGCCCTGACGCCTGCTACGATGGGGATTACGCTGGCCATTTTCCTGATCGTGCTGATTTCTTCCCGGTATGTTTCTGTGGCTTCCCTTTCGGCGGCGGCGGCGTTTCCGTCTGTGGTGGCCATTCGGCGCTACGTATTCGACATCGAGCGGGTGGATCCAAGCCTGCTTGTTTTCGGGATTGCGATTACGCTGGGCATTGTCGTGGCGCACCGGACGAACATCCGCCGCTTGGTCCGGGGAACGGAGAACCGGATACGTTCCTTCCGTCCGGCGAAAGGAATGAAGGGCCGGGGCGAATTGTAGGGAGGGCGCGTCATTGTGACCAGACGCATAGCCATGCTGGGGGCGGGCAGTTGGGGGACTGCGCTTGCTATCCTGCTCGCCAAGTCGGGCCATGACGTCGCGCTTTGGGCCCGCCGCCCGGAGGCCGCCGCCGCCATGCGCCGTACGCGGCGGAATCCTTCGTATCTATCAAGCGCCCGCCTTCCGGACAGCGTTTTCGTGACGTCCGATATTCGGGAAGCGGTCCGGGCGCGGAATATATGGGTTTTTGCGACGCCCGCGCAGGCCGTGCGCGCTTGCGCCCTGCAGGTTCGCGGCGAGGCGCGGGGCGATGCGGCGTATGTATCGGTGGCCAAAGGCATTGAAATCGGATCGTTGCAGACGACGACGAGCGTGCTTGCCGATGTGCTTCGGTCCGTCTCGCCCGAGCGGATCGGGGTGCTTTCCGGGCCCAGCCACGCCGAGGAAGTCGCGGAGGAGAAGCCCACCACCGTGGTGGCCGCCGCAGGATCGGAGGCTACGGTCGGGGAGATTCAGTCCGCATTCGCCGCGCCGCGCTTCCGGGTGTATCGCAATGCGGACCTGCTTGGGGTAGAGATTGCCGGTTCCGTAAAGAATGTGATGGCGCTGGCCGCCGGGATCGGAGACGGCCTCGGCTATGGCGACAACACGAAGTCCGCCATCGTTACGCGCGGCCTGGCGGAAATCCGTCGGCTGGGCCTTGCGATGGGGGCGCGGGAGGGTACGTTTGCGGGCCTTGCGGGCCTTGGCGACCTGGTGGTTACCTGCATGAGCCGGCACAGCCGGAACCGGTATGTCGGCGAGCGCATCGGGCAGGGCGCGCGCCCGGAGGATATTCGCAAGGAGATGACCATGGTGGCGGAAGGGATGAGCACCGCCGATTCGGTCTACCGCCTCGCCCGCCGGCATCGGGTCGAAATGCCCATTACCGAGGCGGTGTATCGTATTCTTTTCGAGGAAATGGCCCCCCGGGACGCCGTGGAGGAACTGATGGCGCGGGGGTTGAAGGAGGAGGCGTAGGGGGTGGCAAAACGGACAACCTTAATTATTTAAGTCGAAAAATTTTCACCTTAATTTTTAAGGTTGCCGGTTGATCAGCGTATCCTTAATGCGGTGGACGCGCTATTCAAGTTCCCGCCGCCCTGTCTTGGCTCCGGCGGAAACCGCCGCCGCCCCGAGGTTTCCAGGTTTCCTCCTTTCCAACCGTTTCCGTATCTTCCCTCCGCTCCGCATTTTTCCTGGCCGCGCGCCCTCGAATCGCTTTCTGATCGCCATGCATCGCATCGGATTCAACTTGCTTCCCTGGTCCGCCACCGTATCCGAAGCGCTATACCCGAACATCGAACGCATCCGGGAGATAGGGTACGATGGGATAGAGTATTCGATGGGGGCGCAGGATGCGGCTGCATACCGGGGCCTCGGGGCGTTTCTGGCTGATCTGGATATGGCGTGCTCGTCGTGTCTTGCACTGGCCCCGGAGCATAATCCGGCCAGTTCCGACGCTGCTGTCCGGCAACAAGGCCTGGAGAAAATCCAGTGGGCCATTGACCGGTCCGCAGATACCGGCGCGGACGTGATCTGCGGACCGTTCCACTCTGCCTTTGCCTGGTTTACGAAAGCCGCGCCGACGCCGGACGAGGTCCGCTGGAGCGCCGACGTGCTTCGGGAAGCAGGCGAATACGCGGAACAGGCGGGCGTAATGCTGGCGCTGGAGGCCCTGAACCGGTTCGAATGCTATCTATGCAACACCATGCAGCAACTCGTCGAACTGACGCGCAGGGTGGACCATCCGTTCGTTCAGGTCATGTTCGACACGCACCATGCGAATATCGAGGAGAAGTCCTTTGCCGGGGCGATCCGCAGGGCGGCGCCGCACCTGGTTCACGTGCATATTAGCGAGAACGACCGGGGCACGCCGGGCGACGGGATCGTAGCCTGGCGGGACGTTTTCGAAACCCTTTCCGAGGTGGGGTACGAAGGATGGCTCACCATCGAGTCGTTCACCCGAGCCGATCCGGATTTCGCCAATGCGATCAATGTGTGGCGCAGCTTTTCCGAACCCTGGGACATTGCGGAGCAGGGGTACGCCTTTATCCGGCGGCAACTTCGCGAAACGGCGAGCGGCTGACCATTTTGCGCGCTTTCCGCTTGCTCCAGGCATAATCTTACACCTTTTCTTACGCTTTTTCCTATGTCCGGCACGTTCCCGCTTCCCTTTCGTTTCGGCGCCGAGGTGTATACCTGGTTCATGCAAGAAGAGGGCAGGGCCTACGCGAACCGCCTGGACCATATGATTCGCGTATCCGCGGCGGCGGGCTTTGCGGGCATTGAGCCGGTGCACTCCTGGATGGGCGATTTGTCCGACCCGGCGCGCCTTGAAGACGAACTCCGCGAGGCGGGCATGGCCCTGGCCGCCGTGGCGCTCGTCCTCGAATGGAACGGTCCCGAAGAAACGGAAGCGGAGCGGCGGCAGGCCGACGAAACGATCCGCCTGTTGCAACGCTTTCCCGGGGCCTTGTTGTGCACGGTCCAGCTGCCCACGGGCCGCCACGACCTTGCCGTCCGGCAAAAAAACCTGGTGTCCAACGTCAACGCGGCGTCGCGCCGGGCCGCCGACGCGGGGGTCGTCGCCACGTTTCATCCCAATTCCCCGCATACCTCGATTCACCGTACCGAAGAAGATTATCGCGTCGTGCTGGAGAACCTCGACGCATCCGTTACCGGCTGGACGCCCGACGTCGGGCATATCGCCAACGGGGGCATGGACCCGCTCGCCAAGATGCAGGAGTACGAAAGCCTCATAAACCATGTGCATTACAAGGACTGGGACGGAGATCCGGAGTTCGTCGTGATGGGGGCCGGGAAGATCGACTTTGCGGGCATTACGAACTGGCTCCTTCGGAAGGGGTACGAAGGGTGGATCATTTGCGAAGACGAAGGCCCCGAGGCCATCGAGGACCCCGACGGGGTGACCTGCCACGACGGCCGATGGATTCGGGATACGTTGTTGCCCGCCCTGTCGGATTCGTAATCCATTTTCCTTGCTCTTCTAATCCTGCAATCAAAAATGCCTGTCGTCCAGACCAACGGGATCGATATGTATTACGGGGAAGCCGGCGACGGCCCGCCGCTGCTCATGATTATGGGCATTACGGCCCCGGGCGCCGTATGGGAAGCCCACAAGGAGGCCTGGAAAGCGCATTTCAGGTGCGTCATGCCAGACAACCGGGGGGTGGGCCGTTCCTCCAAACCCGGCGGAGCGTATACGAGCGCCCAGATGGCGGACGACATGGCGGGCTTGCTGGACGCCTTGCAACTGGAGCGGGTGCCTGTCGTGGGCGTATCGATGGGAAGCATCATTGCCCAGCAATTGGCCATCCGGCATCCCGACCGGGTGCGCTCGCTGGTGCTCATGTGTCCCTGGGCGCGCTGCGACCGCTACGCCGCCAGTATTTTTCGGCATTTGATGGCCATCAAGGCGCGGCTGCGGCCCGAAGAGTTCATGGAATACATCCAGCTCCTCATTTTTTCGAAAGGCACCTGGGACGATCTTGAAGGGTACGCCGAGTTGATCAATGGGCGCACGCACGCATCCGTGGGCGAGGATCCGCAGCCCTTGCATGGGCTCGAAGGACAGGCCCATGCCTGCATCGAACACAATGTGCTGGCTGCGCTGCCGCAGATTACGGCGCCCACGCTGGTTATCGGGGGCGAGCAGGATATTTTCGTGCCCCCCTGGATGGTCGAAGAAGTGGCTGCGGGGATTCCCAATGCGGAATTGCATATGTATCCGGGGGCGGGCCATGCTTTTCACTGGGAGCGCATAGAAGATTTCAATCCGCGCGTGGCCGAGTGGCTCCTTGCGCATTAACCGGGTAGCATTCCGCATCGCATGGCTTCCGCATACGCCATAGGACTGGATTTCGGCACGAACTCGGTGCGCGCGCTGGTGGCGGACGTGGCCACGGGTCGCGAGGCAGGCACGGGCGTTTTCGAGTATCCTTCCGGCGAAGAGGGCGTGTTGCTGGATCGGGACCGGCCCGATTTGGCCCGGCAACATCCCGGGGATTACGTACGAGGCGTCGAGCGGAGCATTGCCGCCGCCATGGAAGCCGCCGCGCGGGAAGACGACGCCTTCGACCCTGCCCGCGTGATAGGGATTGGGGTCGATACCACCGGCTCTACCCCGATTCCGGTGGACCGGGAAGGCGTTCCCCTGGGCCTGTCGGACCGGTTTCGGGATTGCCTGGAAGCGCAGGCCTGGCTTTGGAAAGACCACACGGGGCATGCGGAAGCCCGCGCTATCACGGACCGCGCCCGCGCGACGCGCCCGGAATACCTTGCGAAATGCGGGGGGGCGTACAGCTCGGAATGGTTCTGGGCGAAGATATGGCATTGCTTGCGCGTGGCCCCCGACGTGTTCGAAGCCGCCTGGACCTGGGTGGAGCATGCAGACTGGATTCCGGCGATGCTTTCCGGCGCGGAGCAGCCGGAGAAGTTGAAGCGGTCAATCTGCGCGGCGGGGCACAAGGCGATGTTTCATACGGATTGGGGCGGCTATCCCGACGAGGAATTTCTGGGTTCGCTGGACGAAGCGTTGCTGCGCGTACGGAGGACGCTGCCCGACGAGGCGTTCAATGTGTCGCAGGCGGCGGGCGAATTGACCCCTGAATGGGCCGGGCGGCTGGGCTTGCCCGTCGGCGTCCCTGTCGCGGTGGGCGCCTTCGATGCGCACCTGGGCGCGGTGGGGTCGGGGATCGCGCCCGGCACGCTGGTCAAGATCATCGGCACGTCTACCTGCGATTTGATGGTGGCGCCGCTCGACGAGAACCCCCGAGACATTCCCGGATTGTGCGGAATCGTGCCGGAATCCGTGCTGCCCGGGCACTACGGGATGGAGGCCGGACAGTCCGCGGTGGGCGACATCTTCAACTGGTTCGTGCGTCAGATCCGCCCGGACGGCAAGGGGCACGAAGCGCTCACGGAGGAAGCCGCCCGGCTCTATCCCGGCGAAAGCGGACTCCTGGCGCTGGACTGGTTCAACGGCAACCGCACGATTCTGGCGGACCCCCGCTTGACCGGGCTGATCGTGGGCCTGACCTTGCACAGCACGCCGGGGGAAATCTATCGGGCCCTGATCGAGGCGACGGCTTTCGGGGCGCGCCGCATCATGGAGCGTTTCGAGGCGTACGGCGCGCCGGTCGAGCGCATCGTCAACTGCGGAGGCATATCGGACAAAAACGCGCTGGTCATGCAAATCTATGCAGATGCGATGGGGCGCCCGATCATGATTTCGCGCAGCGCCCGGACCTGCGCGCTGGGCGCCGCCGTGAGCGCATCCGTGGCGGCGGGCGCCTCGGCGGGCGGGCATGCCGATTTTCCGTCGGCCATGCGGGCCATGACGGGCGTGCGTTCGCATGTGTTCGCGCCGGACCCGGAACGTAGCGGCGTCTATGATCGGTTGTACGCCTTGTATCGTCGGTTGCACGACGCCTTTGGCACGGGAACGGCGGCGGCGGATGGCGGCGGCGTTTCGGGCGGAGGGGAAACGCCTTGTCTGTTCGACGTAATGAAATCCCTGCTGGCCTTGCGCGACGAGGTGCGGACATGAGCGCGACGTACGCCGAACTGAAAGAAGCCGCGTGGCGGGCCAATCTCGACATCGAGGAACTGGCGGAAAGGACCTGGGGAAACGCCAGCGTGGCGGACGCGCAGGCCGGCGTCATGGCGATCAAGCCAAGCGGGGTTCCCTACGACCGGCTCGCCCCGGACAATATGGTCGTTCTGTCCCTGAAAACGGGCAAGATAGTCGAAGGCGCGCTGCGTCCCTCCTCGGATACGCCCACGCATCGGGCGCTGTACCAGGCCTGGCCGCGTCTTGGCGCGATTACGCATACCCACTCCCGGTACGCCGTGGCCTGGGCGCAGGCCGAGCGGCCCATTCCCTGTTTCGGGACGACCCATGCCGATCATTTCCGGGGAAGCATTCCCGTGACGCGGCGGATGCGCAAGGACGAGATTGCCCAGGCCTACGAACGCAATACGGGTCTCGTCATTGTCGAGCGTTTCGAGGAGGGGGAAATAGATCCGCTGGAGATTCCCGCCGCGCTGGTGGCTTGCCACGGGCCGTTTGCCTGGGGAGCGCATGCTGACGAGGCTGTGGAGAATGCGCTTGCGCTGGAAACCGTGGCTTGCATGGCGTGGCGGACGAGGGCCCTTCGCCCGGAGGCCGTCGCCATAGACGACGCCCTTCGGGACAAGCATTTTTTGCGCAAGCACGGCCCTGCGGCGTACTACGGACAACCCCGGGAAAAATGAGGCCGTCATGCGGGACGATCCCTTTGCCGCGCTGCCTCTGCATGCCGCCCCGCTTTCTTTTCCGCCCGAGGGATCGGCGATGCGGGCTTCTTTTGCCGGTCGGGCGAGGGATTCCTTGCAGATTTTCCAGGCGGGGATTGCCGCCGTGCAGGCGGACGCCTTGCTGGACCGAACGGATTGGCAAGCCAGACTGCCTCGTCCGCTTGCCGAATACGACAAAATCGTGGTGGCGGGGATGGGAAAGGCGTCCATGGCGATGCTCGCGGCGCTGCGCCAGCGCCTTGGGCGCAGGATGTATGCGGGCCGGGCGGTGGCGCCCTATGGCTACAAGAATCGAGGGGCTATTGCACCCGATGCTTTGTCGCCGCCTTGCCGCGTGATCGAGGCGGGGCATCCGTTGCCGGACAAGCGTAGCGAACAGGCTGCGTGGGCCTTGCTGGACGCGGTGTCCGGGCTGGGTCCGAACGATCTGGCGATTGTCCCTGCTTCGGGGGGCGGCTCCTCGTTATGCGCCCTCTTTCCGCCGGGTATTTCGATGGAGGACGCCCGCGAGGCGTTCCGGCGGTTGCTTGTGGCGGGGGCGGACATTCACGCGATAAACAAGGTGCGGCGGCGCATCTCGCAAACGGGCGGCGGCGGTTTGGCGCGGGCGGCGGCGCCGGCCGACGTGTTGACGTTGTGCCTTTCCGATGTGCCGGGCGACGATGCGGAGCATATGTATGTGATTGGCGGCGGCCCTACGCTTCCCGATCCGTATACCGCGCAGGACGCGCTGGACGTGCTGAAACGATACGGCGACCAGGTTCCAGCGAGCGTTTGGCGGTATGTAGAGGGCCTCGCCGGTGGCCCGGAGCAACCTGCGGGAGAACCTGGACGGGTGCGCGCCGTGCTGCTTGGCAACGTCCGGACGGCGCTGGAGGCGGCCGCGAAAAAAGCGCGTACGCTGGGATATCGCGCCCGGATCGTTACCGACGCTTTGTCCGGAGAGGCGCGGGACGTTGGGGCGGCCATGGCGCGTCGGCTCCTGGAGGAGGCCCCCGGATCGTGTCTGTTGTGGGGCGGCGAGACGTCTGTAACGGTTCGGGGAGATGGGCTGGGCGGGCGCAATCAGGAGCTGGCGCTGGCCGCCGCCCTTCGCATGGCGGGAGCGGCGAAGGACATAAGCCTGATGAGCGCGGGCACGGATGGACGAGACGGTCCCGTGGACGCCGCCGGGGCGGTCGCTACCCCGGATACGGTGGTTGAGGCGCGGCGGCAGGGGTTGGATCCGGCGGCGTTTCTTGCGCGGAACGATTCGTACGGATTCTGGAAAAGGACGCCGGGATTGCTCCAGACCGGCCCGACGCATACGAATGTGATGGATATGCAGATCGCGCTTTCGTAATACGCGCGGATTCATCATATCTTCACTATATCTTCATCATATTTTCAAATTAGCAGGGTATATCCGGCCATTTTATGTGTCTATAGGGGCGCATTGGTCATGATGCCTTTACCAGGGCCGAGCCGGCGCCGCGCCTCATCCGAGGTCGGCGTCCGGTTCGGCCTTTGGGCCTGGCCATGGTCCGAAGCGTACGGGCAAGCGCGAAACAAAGCGCTGCGAACGATATATTATCCTTGATAACCATCTGCACAAGCCATGGTCAACACACTTGCCATAGCCCGCAAGCTTTCTGCAGCAGGGGTCGAACAGGCCCAGGCGGAAGCGCATGCCGAAGCGATTGCGAACGCTGTGGAGAAACAGCATGGGGAAACCGCCACAAAAGATTTTGTGGAGGTAAAAATCAGTGCTGTGGAGGCGAAAATCAGTGCTGTGGAGGCGAAAATAAGCGCCCTTGAAGTCCGGCTTGTGCGCTGGGTAGTGGGTACCGCCTTCACTGTGGCGGGGCTCTTGTTCGCCGCCCTGCGATTTATACCGTAACGGCCCTGTTTGAAACCCTGCGCGCCGAATAGCGCAGGTCAGTCAAGCGTACCGAGCATATCTTGCCGAAGCGTCGAACGCCGCTTGCCGAACCGGAAAATGCGCAAAACCATGCCGAACGCAGCGTACGCCGTCGGGTTGCGTAAAACGGCTGCGTGAGCGGTCCGGACGGGACTCGAACCCGCGACCTCCTGCGTGACAGGCAGGCGTTCTAACCAAACTGAACTACCGGACCAACAAAGTACGGGCGCTGTACCCGGAAAATGCGTTGTGGTTCCGTCTTGCCGAGAATTGCAAGAAGAATTTGCAACGCCGAAGCGGGCGTTTGTTTGACGCGCAAGCCGCTTGAGGTCCGGCTATGTGTTTGCGGGGCGGTTGTTTCCCGGCGGCGGAATCAAGGGCCGAAGCCGGGCGCCGCCCCAACCCCCAGAGGCGGCGCCGGCTTTAACGCAGGCATCATCATACCTGATGCACCCCTATAGACACATAAAATGGCCGGATATACCCTGCTAACGAAAAAAAATTCAGGGGCTGTCCGCAGAATCGGGCGTATGCGCTTGCATGGGGGGTGCAAATCGTCGATTTTTGGCGAATTCTTCGTACTTCTCATTACCTGGAGGGATTTCATGCCCACTTTTCTTCTAAAGGATATACCCGGGAGGGACCGCGTCATGGCTTCAGCCCTGCGTCGCGTCTTGCCCGGAATCCTTTTATGTATGTTGTTTTTCGCGAGCGACGTCGCAGCGCAAACCGAGCGAACCGGGCCCGTCGTAAAAATCGGCGGCCTGGGCTACATGGATTATTTTTACCGGCTTGCCGACGACGACAAGACTTTTTTGTGGCAAAATCCCAAAGATAATCTGTGGGACAGCGACCGGGACGCAACCATCAACGACGCATTTCACGGGTTCACGTACAGAAGGCTGTACCTGACCGCCGACGCGGCGATTTCCGAGCGTTTCAAGGCCCGCTTCCGTCTGGAGGCCAGCGACAGCAAAGTGGGGAGCGGCGGGCCGGTTCCCTTCGTAAAAGATATGTGGATCGATTGGAAGTACGCTGGCGATCATTCCGCCAGAATGGGCGTAATGCCGCCTCCGGCGTTTCAGTTATCGGAGGGCGTTTGGGGGTTTCGCAGCCTGGAAAAGACCATTCTTGACGTGCAGGGGATCAATTCGTCCCGGGATTTCGGAATTCGCCTTGACGGCCCCGTTCCCGTGCGCGGCGATCTGGTTCGCTATGCGGCGATGTTGGCCAACGGCGAGGGGAATCGCGCAGACAGCGACAAATACAAGAAGGGGTACGCTCTAATTTCCATCCACCCGGTTGGCAAACTGGTCTTCTCGGCGGGCGTGGATTACGGAAAGCACCAGCTCGCGCCGCAAGAGGATATCTTCATATCTCGCCGCGAGACGCGGATGTCCGTGTTTGGAGGGTATGAGGGCGACATTGTCCGATTTGGTCTGGAAGCTTTCCGCTATGAATTAACATGGTTGGATGAGACCTACGCGACCACCGTAAGAAGCAACGAAAACGAGGCTGGATATATAGAAATACGGCAAAAGTATGAACCAACCATGCGCATTATTGGCCTCAGCGCGTTCGGATCGGCGAAGGTCCATCCGCGGGCGGAATTCGTAGGTCGGTTGGACCTGACGAGGAACGACGACGATTTCGCGGCAACGTATTCTGACGAGCCGTTGCTTACCGAAAGGCTGGCGCTGGCGGGAATCGCTTTCTCGCCCCACAAAAACGTGCGCGTCATTCCCAATCTGTGGTGGTTCGGCTCGGAGATCAAGTCGGACGATTACCCCGCCGACGAACTGGTCGGCAAACGAAAAAACAGGATGCTTCGCGTTACGGTCGAAGCGTCGTTTTAGAAGGCTTTTCCGGTATGTCTTCGGGATGCCGGCGGAATCAAGAGCCGAACCGGGCGCCGCCCCAAGCCCCGGAGGCGGCGCCGGCTCGACCTTAACGCGCACATCAATATCTGATGCGCCCCTATAGACACATAAAATGGCCGAATATAACCTGCCAGCGAAAAAAAATTACGCCGCCGAACGAAGGCGAGCCGCTGCATGCGCTGGTTACGTCCGCCAAGACGAGAGGCTGCGAGGGGCGCGCCGGGCGAAGCGGTTTTGACGGCGTATCCTGAAGAAACTGTTCCGGCGGGGGGACGTACAAGGCGTCCTTTCCGGTCAGGTAGCTCAGTTGGTAGAGCAACGGACTGAAAATCCGTGTGTCGGCGGTTCGATTCCGTCCCTGACCACCGCTTGCGCGCCTGTTTCAAACGCCGCTCCCTGTCCGCGCCGATTCCGCCGATTTTTTGGCGGATCGGTTTTTTATCAGGCCCCCCACATCAATTTGGAGCGCAGCGTATGGAAGTAGTGCTGTTCGGGTAGTTTGACGAGGCGTACCCAGTGGCTGGCTCGGGCGA
This sequence comes from Rhodothermales bacterium, assembly GCA_022821845.1. Classification (GTDB taxonomy): domain Bacteria; phylum Bacteroidota; class Rhodothermia; order Rhodothermales; family VXPQ01; genus VXPQ01. The sequence continues at coordinate 84,402 of JAJECT010000033.1, forward strand.
ATTGGAACGTTACGGGGCCTTCCTGGGGATGGAAGGGTTGGCTATGGCCATCGAATCCCAGTACGTACGGCGTGTCGTCGCTGGATACTTCGGCCTCGATGACCGAATCGGCGGGCAATACGATGGGACGAATCGTAAGGCTGTGCGGGGCAAGCGGAGACAGAATGAACACTTCGCTTCCGGGAACGACGATCGGGCCGCCTGCGGACATGGAATAGGCGGTCGAGCCGGTCGGCGTGGCGACGATCAGCCCGTCGGCCCAGTAGTCGTTCAGGCGTACGCCGTCCACAATGGTGCGGATGGAGATAAGGCCCGCCGACCCGCTTCGCTCCAGCACGAATTCGTTGAGCGCCCAGTATGCCCGGTCGCCATCTGGCGTTTGGACCCGCGCCGCCAGCGGAAGGCGTTCCTCGATCCGGTAGGCGCCTCGTTCGAAGGACCGAATCGCGTCCTGAAGCTGCGCTACCTCGATATCGGCCAGAAATCCCAGCCGCCCGATATTTATTCCCAGAATGGGCGTTCCGTGCGTTCCGGCTTCCTGGGCGCTTGTCAGCAAGGTGCCGTCGCCGCCGAACGACAGGATCATGTCGGATTCCTGCGCCAGGTCGGGCGTGGCGGCGGCTGCGCAGCGCGCGGCGGGCGCCAGGTTGCGCTCGGCCAGGCCGCGGGCCAGGTCGCTGTTCAGCGTGTAGGAAAGCCCTTCGCCCTCCAGCCAGGAAACCAGTTCCGCCACCGGTTTCCAGAGGCGGTTCTTGTGCGTATTGCCTGTAATGCCGTACGTCATAGGGATACTCTGATTAAATCCGGGAAGCTCAGAGGGTGCGAGGGGTGCGGATAGTCCAAAAGTAAGAAATATGCGGCTTGCAGGTTATGTTTGCGCGTTTTTCGGGTCTATAGGGAGATTCGTTTATGTTTCACCAACCGCGAACCCTCTCTATGCTTTCGCACGTTCGGAGCGCCGCCACCCGCGGCATAGACGCCCTGCCCGTCGAGATTGAAACCAGCATTTCCACGGGCCTGCCCAGTTACGCCGTGGTTGGCCTGCCGGACGGGGCCGTTCGGGAGAGCCGCGACCGCATCTATGCCGCATTTCAGAATACGGGCATCCCGTTGCCGCACGGCAAAATCACCATCAACCTGGCCCCCGCCGATTTCAGGAAAGAAGGCGCCGCGTTCGACCTCCCGATCGCGATGGGGTTGCTGGCGGCGCACATGCCGGACGCGCGCGGCGAAGCGCTGGCGAGGACATGCGTTGTCGGAGAATTGGCGCTGAACGGCGACGTACGCCCGATTCGGGGCGTGTTGCCCATGGTGATGCGCGCCAGAAAGGAAGGCATGACGGCGGTGATGGTGCCTTCTGGCAACGCAAGGGAGGCTTCTCTGGTCAGCGATATGGAGGTGCTTCCCGTGGCGAATATCCGCGAAGGCTATGCTTTCCTGAAGCAAGCGTCCGGGGCGCCGACGCCATTTCGCGGAGACGCTCGGCCACGGGTTCGGGAATCCCCTTTGGCGGATTGCGACTTTTCGGACGTGCGGGGGCAGCAGGATGTGAAGCGGGCGCTGGAAGTGGCCGCGGCGGGCGGGCACAATGCGATGATGGTGGGGCCGCCCGGCGCGGGCAAGACCATGCTGGCGCGCCGAATCGCCACCATTTTGCCTCCGCTAAGCCAGGAAGAAGCCCTCGAAACGACGCAGATTCATTCAGTGGGGGGCTTGTTGAGCGAGCAGGGCGTGGTAACGAGCCGTCCGTTTCGGTCGCCGCATCACACGATTTCGGACGCCGGACTCTGCGGCGGGGGCAGCAATCCCATGCCAGGAGAGATTTCGCTGGCGCACAACGGGGTCCTGTTTCTGGACGAATTGCCGGAATTCAAGCGGCAAGCCCTCGAAGTGTTGCGCCAACCGCTCGAAGAAGGGAAAATAACGATCAGCCGGGCGCGCAGCACCGTGGCCTACCCGGCCCGGTTCATGCTTATCGCCAGCATGAATCCCTGTCCGTGCGGGATGCAGCATAGCCTGAACGGAAACTGTACGTGTACGCCGGCCCAGATTCAGCGATATATCGGGAAGATCAGCGGCCCGCTCATGGACCGCATCGATTTGCATCTCGAGGTGCTTCCCGTGCCGTTCGACACGCTTGCGCATCGGGGAGAAACCGAAGCGTCGGCGTCGGTTCGGGAACGGGTGATCGCGGCGCGCGAGGCGCAGCGGAAACGCTTTCGGAGCTTGTCGCGGGCGCATTGCAACGCCCAAATGTCTATGCGCCTTGTCCGAAAGCATTGTGCGCTGGACGCGACGGGCGAGCAGCTTCTGAAAACGGTTATTCAGCGGCTCGGCCTGAGCGCCCGGGCCTACGGACGCATTCTCAAGGTGGCGCGCACCATTGCAGACCTTGCCGCCGCCCATGCGATTCGTCCCGAACATCTTGCCGAGGCGATTCAGTACCGGGTGCTGGATCGGCAGGGTCCCTGAGGCTGCGCCGGGATACGCGCTAAAGAAAACGCTTCACGTTGAACCCGATGTGGTAATCGGGTTCGTCGAGCCTGCGGCTGAATCCGATTTGCAGGAATCCGAGGATCCCGTTCAGCGCAATGCTGATTTCGTGATGCATGCCTTCCGGGGAAAGGTGCAGTTCGGGGCGTTCGACGGTCGCGGAGGAGGATATCCAGGTTCGGGCGTGGCCTCCGCCGACGACGAGGCCGTAGCCCCGCTTCGCCAGGCCTTGCAGGCCCAGCAGTTCGAAGGGCACGGTTTGAAAATTATGCTCCCAGAAAAGCCCGATATGCCGGTCGCCTTCGTACGGACGTCCGTCCAGCGTACGCAGCGTGCCGAAAATAAAGCTGTTTCCAAGGGCCCCGTCTATGATTCCAAACCGCTGCGCGGGCACATCTCCGAGGCGCCCGCCCGCCGCGAGATGGACGGACAGCGTGTTCGGCAAAAATCGGCGCGAGAAAAAGGTCGGAAAGGTCCAGCGAATATTGGTGGCGGCGCGCAGGTAGTCCTCGTAGATATTTTCGTCGCCGCCCGTTTCTATTTCCAGTTCGGCGTACCGCCCCCCGCCAAACAGGGCGGCCAGCTTGTCCGCCTGGTCGCCGTACCGAACGGTTGCCGACGCAGAGCGCAGTTCCTTGTCTGAAACCGGCGGATTCGGGCGCGGGGCGCCCGATTTGCCCAAAAGATCGTACCCCGTTGCGGGTTCCAGCGACTCAGGCTTTTCGCGCTGCGCAGCGAGGGTGATTCGCAGGCGGTTTCGGTCGTATTGGCCCCACAACGCTATTTTTTCGTTGCGGAGATAATCAAAATAATCTCTGGAACCGAGCAAACTGTACACGGATGCGGGAAATACGCCGTACGATTGCGAGTGGTATCGCCGCTCCGCCCCGCGCGACCAGGTCGCGCCGACGAAGCCCTGACGCTTTGCCCCGATCCAGGCTCCGCCCGCGAGCGCCCAGGACCATGGCGCTTCCAGCGCGCTGCTCCAGCCGCCCGTTCCTTCCGCGAACAAACGCCTGGATTCGTATTCCATGGACACGCCGCCATGCAATCCCTCCACGCGGTTGAATCGAAGCCGGGGTTGCAGCCAATTCAGATCGAAAAGAGAGGCGGATGTTTCCGTGTCGTTTGGCGCATCTGCGTCGTCGTCGGTTGCGCCGGGCAGGCGCGTTAGCCACCCTTCCGGCTCGAAGGCCCGCTCGAACGTGAGCGTGCTGTCTATCCCGGCAAAAGCGACGCGCTCCGGTTCGTCGAGCGGGATGGCGACGCCCGGGCGGTCCAGCAAGGTGTCGGCGGCGACGGCTTCCTGGTCCGTGCCCACGTATTTCCCCTCGGCGTAGAGCGAATCCGGGAGGGCGGCTTGCAGGTCGTACTCCGTGATGCTGGAGACCTGCCGGACATGAAAGGTCGGAAACGTCAGCAGCGGGCCGAAGGAGACGTCTATAGCCATCTTGCCCCGAAAATCGACCGGAAGCCATGCGCTGCCTTCGAACGCGTCGTATTGCTGGTAGAGCGTAACGTCCACGTTCTCTATGGGCGGCGGAAACAGAAAGGCGTCTCCGGGTTCGAGGGCCACTTCGAGCAGGGCGCATTCGTCGGCCAGCACAGAGATGGTCCCGGCGAAAGCGGTGCCCAGGCGGGTCCTGGGGGCCACGGAAATGTCGTACACCAGGCGGTCGTCCAGCAGCCGCGTATCCTGTAGCGAGAAGCGGTAGGCGTCCAGCGCATTCGGGTGCGTTACCCCGGTGAAATCATACCCGACCAAGGGGATATTGTCGTCGTAGAGATTGGCCATGAGCAGCGCGGCGGGCAGATACGCCACCAGGTCCAGATCCAGATTCGAGGTTTGCCGCCGGGATTTGACGAGTTCTCGCATCCCCCGCTCCTTGTCCCAGAAAACGTCGCTAAGCGTTTCGACGATGGCCACGACGCCCGTATCGTTCGACACGGTGAACCGGGTGTAGGCTTCTGCGGCGTAAGAGGCGAGCGCAGCGCGGCGTTCCTGCTTTCGGTCTATGACGCAGCGCATGATCCCGATGGCGGGGTTTTCGTCCGTAACGACGATTTCCGGCATCTGGTAGGTGGTGGGCTGCAAGCGGATTTCCACGAATTGTTCATCGCGGTCCGCAATGGTTCGCCGCGCCGACCGGTAGCCGATGTAGCGGAACAGGAGTTCGGCGGGCAGTTCGGGCAGGGCTATTTCGAAGTCGCCGTCCGCATTGGTGATGGCGCCGCGATACGTTCCTTCGATGCGAATGTTGGCGGAGGGCAGGGATTCCCCGGTTTGCGCGTCCAGGACTCGTCCGCGGACGACCTGCTCGGCCTCCTGGGCCTGGGCCCGGGTCGCCGAAGCGCCGAGGAGCGCGACGAAAAGCAGTGTGCGGAACATGGGACGACAGGCTGGCGAGAACGAAAATGCAATTCGATGATGTACGAACGGAAGCCGCACAGGTTACAAAAAAGCAGCCCCAAAGCCAAAGCCGACGCTGTGATCCGGTTTGTCGAGGCGGCGGGCAAAAAACACGCGCAAAAAACCTGCGATTCCGTTTAGCGAAACGGTTATTTCGTGGTGCATTCTGTCCGGGGACAGATGCAGGTCGGGTCGCGCGACAAGGGGGGAAGAAGATACCTGGGCGTAGGCGTGGCCTCCGCCGACGATGACGCCATAGCCTCTTTTCGCCAAAGCCCGCAGGCCAAGCAATTCGAAAGGAATCGTCCGAAAATTATGTTCCCAAAAGAACCCGATATACTGGTCTCCCTCGTAGGGGCGTCCGGTTTGCGTATGCAGCGCGCCGAAGGACCGCGTGCTTCCTATGCTGCCGAGTATCCTCCCGAAACGATGAATGGGCAAGTCTCCAAAGCGGGTGCCTCCCGTTACGCGAACAGAGAGCGTGTTCGGCAGGGGACGTCGCGAGAAAAAGGTGTCGAAATTGAGGAAGACGTCGCCGCCAAGGCGTAGATAGGGGTTTTCGACGCCCTTCAGCTTTCCGTATTCGATTTGGAGGTTTGCGTTGCCCCACGAAAAACGGGGCACTAAAACCATGTCGCTTGCTATATCGAAGAAAAAATACGATCCGGCGAGCGAAACCGAATGCAACCGGTGATCGGAAACCGGCGGATTCGGGCGGGGGCCGCCCGCCTTGCCCAGCAGATCGTAGGCGGTGATGGCTTCTATCGGACGAGGCATTTCGCGGGACGCGGCAAGCGCGACGTCGAAACGTTCGCTGAGTGCGTAGCTTCCGAACGCGCGTACGCGCCGGTTGCGAAGATAGTCGGAATAATCCCCGCTTCCCAAAAGACTGAACACGGTGGACGGGGAGATGGTCAATTGATATCCGTCCTCGCCTCCGAAGCGGTTTTCGATTCCGTCGGAATACGATACGCCGAGCGTCGTGCGCTTCCCGGACCCCAGGCGGACGCTGGCCCTCGTTCCGTAGCTCCAGGGTTGTTCGAGTTCGCGGCTTGACCGCCCCTGGCTCCATCTTCCGTGGCCCTCGATCTTCAGGCGCTCCCGTTCTGTTTTCACGGCCAATCCGGGGGCAAACCCTTCCACGCGGTTGAAGCGGAGCCTTGTGTACAGGCCTGGTATGGGCTGGCTTATTCTCCCCAGGAAGCCGATTCCTGTCTCGTTTTCGTCTCCGTTCGCCCCGGAACCGAAGAGCGTGGCGAATCCGGAGGGCGCAAAGGCCTTGTCGAGCGTCAGCGTACTGTCTATGCCTGCGTACGCTGCCTGCTCCGGTTCGTCGAACGGTATGGCGACGCCTGCGCGGTCCAGCAAGGTGTCGGCGGCGATGGCCTCCTGGGCCTGGGCCTGGGCCGCCGCCGCGCCGAATACCCCCACGAACAAGGCAACCTTAAAAAGTTTACCGCGCATTTTGGCAACCTTAAAAATTTAAGTCGGGAAAAGTAACCCCGCCTGCAAACACCTGTTTATGCAGATATATTTCAGGAGGGAAACGCGCGGCGGATATCCCGCTGCGCGCGACGGCGACAGGCAGCGCGCGGCCTTACGGGCGCCCGCGCTCCGTGGCCATGAGCACCCGAAGGTCCAGCGCCCGCGCCAGGTTCGCCACCAGGGCGAATTGCGCTACGGTGGCCTCTTCGTCGGCGCGAAGGACGAGGGCGGTGCGGTCCCCTTTCGCTTCGCGGAGGGCCTCGGCGAGTTGCTCGCGCGGCACTGCATTTTGATTCACGTAATACTGGCCGTCCGCCGTAATGGCCACCGAGACGTAGCGATCGTCCATAGGCGCCGCGGTTTCGGCCTGCGGAAGATTCACCTGAATGCCGAACTGCGGAATGAAATTCGACGTGAGAAGAAAGAAGACGAGCAGCAGCAATACGATATCCGTAAGCCCGGCGAGGCTGTACGTCGAAAGCGGCTTGTTCTGGCTGGAAAAGTTGAATTTCATGGTCTCGCAGGGATGGGCGGGGTATGGAATGCGGGCGAATCGGGCGGCGGAAGGGGAGGGCGCGAGGGGCCTGGCGGGTTACTTGCCGGACGGGGCGGGTTCCTGCAGCAGGTCGATGAAATCTGTTGCGGAGCGCTCCATGTCGTTCACGAGGCGCCGGATTCTCGACAGGAGAAAATTATAGAAGAAAAAGGCGAGGATGCCGACTACCAGCCCTGCCGCCGTGGTGAGCAACGCCTCCCAGATGCCGCCTGCAAGCACGCTTGGATTTACGTTGCCCTCCAGCGCCTGAATTTCCTGAAATGCCTGAATCATGCCAGTCACCGTGCCGAGAAAGCCAAGCATCGGCGCGATGCCCGCAATGCTGGCGAGCAATTCGGTGCGCTTCTCGAGTTCGAAGGCTTCGTGTTTGCCTTGCGCCTGCACCGCGTCCTGAATTTCGGAAATAGGCCGCCCCAGCCGTTCCAGCCCGTGCCGCAGAATGCGCGCGACGGGGTTGTCGCTGGATTCGCAATATCCCATGGCGCCCTGCGCGTCGCCCGCCTGTACGTAGTCGCGTACGCGGCGGGTCAGCGCTTCCGGGTCGGCGTTCGCCTTGCGGATCGTAACGAGCCGCTCGACGAACAGGTAGATGGCGACGAAGGACAGGAGGAAAATGGGAATCATAATCCATCCGCCCAGCATGAGCGTGTCCAGCAAACTGGTTTGTTCGCTGGCGGCTTGCATCATATTCGCCGAGGTGTCGGCGGGCAGGGTAACGGGGGGGGATTGCAACAACATGGAAGGGAGCATGGCGTACGGCAAAGGGATTCGATGGAGGATGGCGGCCTGCGCCATCGGGTTAAAGATAGAACTTTGCGGGGTTAAGGATACGGTGATGAAGGATACTTTGATTAAGGCCGCGAAGGGCGGTGGCTTGCAGGGGCGCGTCGGCAAGAAACGAGGACAAGGCGGGCGTCAAATACGCAGGACCCAGGCGCCCTGGGGCAATTCGTTTCCCATCAGGGCGTCGCGTACGCGGGCGGCCTCTTCAAGCAGGGCGAATTGCCCGACGCCTACGCGGTACAGGATGACGCCGTCCTGCGCATGGGGGAGGACGGCCGTACGGAAACCCTGTTTGCGCCACCCTTCGGCCCAGCCTTGGGCGCGTTGCTCGTTCGTTTCGGAAGCCACGACGATCGTGTAGCCGCCCAGCGCGCGGTCTATCGGTTCGGCGCCCCTGAGCGGCGCGTCTGCGTAGGGATGGGCGGCAAGCGGGTCGGCTGTCTCGGCTGCGTCGGCAAGGGTATCGACGGCGATACGTTCATTGGCTGCGCTGGCGGGTTGATCGGTTTCGACGGGGGACAAGGCGGTGGACGGCGGCGCCGCGCCTTGCAGGGAGGAGGCGGGCGCTTCCTGCGGGGCGGGCGCAGATGTTTCCGAGGGGAAAAAGCGTTCCGACTCTGCGCCGGGGCTTCTTGTACGGTCTGCCAGCAGGAGCCAGGCGCCCGCCGCGACAATCGCCAGCACGATTCCGAGGATCCAGCCCGCCCGGGCGCGGCTGCGCGCGCGGGTTTGGCGGCGGGCGGAAGGCAAGCCGCCGCGCGCCGGACCGGGACGCTCGCCTTGCGGGATTTCGTCCGTTTTCCGGCGGATCGGGGCGGGGTCTGCGAGCGGTATGGCGGTCAGTCCGGCGAACGGCGCGTTGACGATTTCCGCCAGGCCCGCGTCGGGTTCGAAAACCAGCTCTGCGCCGCGCGCTTCGAAAGCCCCGATATGCCGAAGCTGCGCCGTCTCGCCTTGCGCCGTTTTGCGGCGAATATCCCGTACGATCTCTTCCATCAACGCGGCTGCCGTTTCGGGCGAACACCGCAGGCGTTGCGCGATTTCGTGGCCAAGGTTCATTACGTGCGCGGCGTAAAACGTATTTCGTTCCGGGGGGGGATAAATTCCGCGCCGCCTTCCTTTGCGGGCCGCCGCAAGGCAGGGCGGCGTTCGATGCAGAAGACGCCGAGGCCGGGCACCTGCACGGTTTGCCGCGTCGCGAGCGCTTCCCGGACGATTTCCGCAAGCGCCTGTTCCACCTGTTCCTGAAGCGGTTTTCGGGACATGTTCGGCGTATCCTTTACCATTTCCTTTACCATTGCGTGCGGGCGCCAAGGGTTATGCCGAACGGGGTCCGTTCGTAATGCTCCCAGCGCGCCGCGCTCCCGGCCAGGATGTTGTCGAGGCGCAGCAATACCCCGATGCGGCGCGTAACCGGGTACAAGACGCTCAGGTCTACGTCGAAATAGCCGTCCAGCGATTCGGCGCTGTCCATGGCGGGGTCCCGCGCGCTTTCGTAGTCCAGCGTGGTTTGCAGGAAGCCGTTTCCATCCCGGAAAAACCAGGAAAGGCCGCCGCGTGCGGTAACCGAACCGAAATAGGGGATGTCCGCGTCGGTTTCTTTCAATTTCCCGTCGCGGAACCGGAATCCTGCGACCAGGCTCCATTTCGCCGGAAGATGGAAGGACAGGTCTGCGCCGCCGTAGGCAATGGTGGCGGCGGCGTAGCGGGCGGCGATCATGCCCTGTGCGTATCCGTGGGCCTCGCCGATGCCCGCCGCCTCGAAATAGCGATAGTTGGGCGCATGGGCGTAGCCTCCGTATACGTCGAGCCCGACGGTTCTTACCTGTACGATGCTGCCCATGCGCAGGTCCAGGGTGTACACGTCTGGCTGTACCCTCGGACGGTCCGCGAGAAATGGATTTTCCCGGTGCATGGACCGGGTGGAGCGGCGTTCTGCGCGGGCGTCGTTGCGGGCGTAGACGCGCACGGCGGGCAGCGCCTGAAAGTCCAGGCGGATGGCGGGCGCAATCCACGAGGAGGCGGCCGAATCGCGCTCGGCGAACGTCATAAAGCGCAGGCCGCCGTCTATTCGAAGCGCGGGCGCCGGACGCATATGCGCCCGGGCGGCGATATTCAGCATCGATACGCCGCCGGGTTCCTCTTCGCCGAAACCGAGCTGGAGCAATTCCGCCGACCCCGAAAAGTCGCTGCGACTCGTTAGGGGAAGCATGAGGTTGCTTTCCAGCGCGAAGGCCGATTCGTTGCGCCGGAAGACATTGTCGTCGAGTTCCATGCCTTCGGGGAGCGCGTCCGTTTCCCGGGTTTGCACGCTGTACCGCGCACGGGCTTCGAAGCGCGCCCGCCCGGTATCGTTCGTATTGACCCAGACGCCGCCGCCGCCGCCCTGGCTTCGCCGCATGGGCGCCGTTTGCAAATTGGCGAGCGGTTGCCCGCCGGCGCTATCGTATCGCATGCCGGGGACGGCGCCGTACATGCGCCGCGTCGTCGCGAGGCCTTCGAGGTCGAGGCCAAACGAAACCGGCTCCGTCCGTTGCTCCAGGCCGACCTGCGCCTCGAACGCATTGAACGACGCCGACAGGTCGTCCGGCATGTTTTCGGGGGCATGTCCTTCGCTGCCTGCGTAATCAAGGCGGGCCCGGAACGCGCCGCGCCGGGCAAGCGGCCCTTCGGCGCGCAGCCGCGCCAGCCTGCCCAGATAGCGCCCGGCGGCGGCTTCCGCCATGCCCCGGCCCAGCGCCCCGCCGGTCAGCGTTGCCGTCGGGGCAGGTTCGAGCGTGGCCAGCGGGCTTTCCGGCAAGTCGGCGCTTTGCTGCTTGTAGGTCTCTGCGTAGGGTCTTCGCTCCGCCGGAACGGAAGCGACCCGCGGCGGCGGATTGAACCCGATCAGGGGCTGCCTTTGCAGCGACGGCAACGAAATATCCAGCCCTGCCCGGATTTCCACGACTTGCGGGGTAATGTCGGGAAGGGCGGGGGCGGCTTCTTCCGTCTCCTGGGCCTGCGCGGGCGCGGCGAGGCCAGCGCATAGCGCGAGGGCCAGTGTCGCAATGGCGCGTTTGCCGCAGGAGCAGCCCCGACGGCGGGCGAAAAACAGTCTGTAGCAACAGGTGCGGCGCATAAAGGATATCCTTACAATCAGAGCGATTCTTTCTCCCGTTCGGCCATGGCTGCGAACGGCGTTTCTCCAAATTCGCCGATCACAAGATCGTATAGCGTGGCGGCCTCCCCGGCGTCGCCAAGGGCCTGAAAGGCGCGGGCCTGTTCGAGGTATCCCCGGGCGATCCAGTCGCTGAATCCCGGAAACAGCACGGGGAGGCGGCCCAGTTCTTCAAGGGCCTCTTCGGCCTGCCCGGTTTCCCGGAACAGTACGCCCAGGCGGTACAGGGCTTCCGCGCCCGCCTCGTCCCGACTGCTGCGCGCCACATGCCGGTACAGCGGCTCGGCTTCCTCATGCCGCCCGGCTTCCTGATATACGCGGGCAAGGCCCAGGTAGGCCGGATGCGTTTCCGCAGCGTCCGGCGCCGCATCGATGGCGTCCCGGAGCAGCGCTTCCGCTTCCGCCGTTCGGCTGAGCCGCAAGAGGGCCATGCCCTGGCCGTACCGGGCTTCTGCGACGCGGCGCGGCGTATCCTCGCTGTCGGATTCGAGCAGTTGGAACATGTCGAGCGCCTGTGCGGGGCGTTCCGATTCCAGATACAGGCTTCCCAGCCGCCCGGCGGCGTCCGGGAAGCGTTCGCTGCCGGCGTAGTCCTCGATAATTCGCTCGAAATGGGAAATGGCTTCCCCGGCTTCGCCCTGTCCTTCCAGAATCGTTCCAAGGTAGTAATGGGCTTCCGAGCGCAGATATTCGTTCTGGCCTTGCGCAACGAAGTCGAGTAGCCCGGCCAGCGCTTCGTCCGTTCGCCCGCTTTGCAAGTCGATTTCGGCGCGGCGGAACCGGAGTTCGTCCAGAATCGGGGAATCCGGATGCTGTTCGGCGAATTCGTCGAAGAACGCGCCGGCCGCTTCGGCGTCCCCCGTCGAAAGCAAGGCGATCTGGATGCCCGCCGCCGCGTCGGATACGTAGGCGCTGCCCGCGTAGTCTTCGAGCACGACCCGGTAGGCGGCCACGGCTTCGTCCGTGCGCCCGGCGTTGAACAGGGCGTCCCCGACGCCGTATTGCGCTTTCGCCGCCAGCGGATCCCGGGGCCAGGTTCGGAGAAGCGCGGCGTATTCCTCGACCGCCTGGTCGTAATCCTGATTTCTGAAGAAAATGCGCCCTATGCTGTAGCGAGCCTCCTGCGCCCATTCGCTGCCCGGGTGGAATTCCAGCAATTCCCGGAACGCGCTGACGGCCTCGTAGGCTTCGCCCGCATGGTCGAATGCTTGCGCAATCTGGTATTGCGCGTAGTCGCCGCCCTGGTCGCCTACGAGGCGGTACGTTCGAATGGCGTTCGCGTACTGCTTCAGGGCATAGTAACTATCCGCAAGGCGCAAGAGGGCGTCGTTGCGATAGGACACAAAGCCTTCGTCGTCGGCGGCGCGGCGCCGATCCAGAAAGGCCTGGAAGGCGTCTGCGGCGTCCGCGTACCGGCTTCGGCGGAAATGCGTCCAGCCGAGCGCATACCAGGCCGCCGTCTGGTGTTTCCCGTCCGGCGCTTCCTCGATGTATTGCAGGAAGAGTGCTTCTGCCCGGTCGAGATTATCCAGCTGGTAGACGCTTTCGGCGGCCCAGAACAAGGCTTCCTGTCCGCGATCCGAGCGCGGCGAGCGGTCGTGAATCTCCAGGAATCCGAGCATGGCTTCCCGATACGATGCGTTCCGGTACGACAGCCAGGCGCGCTGAAAGCGGACTTCTTCCCGCAGGCGTTCGGACGCGGCCCCGGCGTCGACGGCCTGGTCGAAATGCTGGAAGGCTTCCTCGAAATTGCCCAGCGCAATGGCCGTGTTGGCCCGGTAGTACGCCGCTTCGCCCGCCAGGTCGTGCGCCGGCCAGGTCTCCCGCATCAGGCCGAAAACCCGCCAGGCGTCCTCCCATCGGTGTTGCCGGTAATACAGGACGGCCAGCTCGAAACGGGCGTGGGCCGCCAGTTCGTGCGCCGGCCAGTTCGCCAAAAAGTTTTCAAGCAGCGCAATGGCTGTTTGGGGTTCCAGCGCCAGGTCCTGATTGATGGCTTCGTAGTAGGTGGCGCGGGCGGCGAGGTCGTCGCCTTGCCCTTCCCGGACTTCCGCGAATCGTTCGGCGGCCCACTGATGCACTCCCTCGAAATAATAATTCCAGCCCAATCCGTAGATGGCCCGCCGCCGGTACGCGCTGTCGGGATAGCGTTCGAGGAAACGCCGGTACTGCACGATGGCCTGCTCGCTTTCGCGCAACTGATTGAGGGATTCCGCTTGCAGGAAAAGCGCCCGTTCCCGTCCCGCCTCGTCCAGCCCCCCGACGCGCTGTTCGATTTCGTCCAGCGCCCGGTCGTAATCGTCCAGTTCATAGTACACTTCGGCCAGCGCCAGCCCGATATTGCGCGCATGGGGCGATTCCGGGTAGCGCGCGCCGAGCAGTTCGAGCGCTTCGGCGGCCTCGTCGTACCGCTTTAGCCCGATCAGCGCGTACCCGCTTGCATACAGGGCGACGGGGGCGTACTCGGCGTTTCGGTAGGTTTCGGCGGCCTGCCGGAAATATCCAAGGGCTTCCTCGGGTCGCCCCAGACGCTGCGCCGACGCGCCCATGCGGTACAGGGTTCTTGTCGCAATATCCGCTTCGGGATTGTCTGCAAGCAGGTTCGAAAATACGCGCAGCGCCTCCTCGTACTCCTCGTTCAGATAGAAAAAATTGCCTAGCGCGAGGCGGGATTTCGCCGCCAGCGGGTGTCCGGGTCGCTCGGTTTCCAGCTGTTCGAAGCGAGCGATGGCCTCCTTGCGCAATCCAAGAGCAAGATGCGCTTCGGCTTCGTAGTACAGCGCGTCGATGGCGTGGAGATGGTCGGGGCGATCCCGCCGGAAGTCGGCGAAGGCTGCGATGGCTTCGCGGTACAGATGCGCGGCGTACAGATCCCGCGCGGCGACGAAAGCGCGCGCCGCCCGATCCGGGGCCGATCCGGGGATATCCTGCGCGGTCGCCTCCCCCGCAGGCGAGATACATGGAAAAACAAGCGCCGCGACGAGAAGCGTCAGGAAATACCGCATACGGCGGGCGCGATGCGATGATTTGTAATGCCTGGTGTATCCTGGCGCCATATCGCCAATGGGTCGCTAATGTACTCGCGCGAAGGGAATCCGCGTCAGGATCGGAAAAAACGCAAAAAACGTTGCCAACCGTACCCCGCAACCGGCGAATATGTTGCAGGAGAATCCCGCTTTTTGGAGAATATCCGCCCGCCTGTGGAAAAAAAACGCTTTTGGCGCGTGTAACGCCGTCGGGAACGCGCGATCCCGGATAACGCATGGGAATACGTCCCCTGCGTATCGCGCCATGTGTTGTTCCATGCCTTCGCCCCTGTACCGATCCCATAATCCCGCCTTGCGCCATGCCTGCTCAAAAATCGCCTGAAAGCAACCCGGACGCCGCAGCTTCGCCAGACGCCGCAGCCCATGCCCCTGGCGCGGCCAACGGGTCGTCCGGGGCGTCCGCCCCCGAATCCGCGCAGCCCAAAGGAGAACGGGCGCTTCTGGAGGATGCGGAGCGCCTGACGACGGAAGCCTACGAACAGTTTCTCCGTACGGCCTCCCGCGTTTCGGAAGCCGCCGGAGAAGCGACCGGCTCGGTCCGCGAATACGCCAAAAAGCATCCCGGCAGCGCGTTGCTGGTTTCTTTTCTGGTCGGCGTGGTCCTGGGCGCGCTCACGTCCAGAAGATAGCGAGAAGACCATGCGCCGGCCGCCCATTCGGCCATCCGTCGCGCTCGTCCTGCTCGCATGGCTGGCGGGATGCGTCGCAGGGGAGGCGCCGCGTCGCAGCGACGCCTTGTCCCCGGAGGCGCAGGAAGCCGCGTACGTCGGGGACGAAGCCTGCGCATCCTGTCACGAGGCCTATTACGTGTCGTATCATCGGACCGGGATGGGCCGCTCGCTGTCCCGTTTCGACGCCGCGTCCGCCCCGGAAGCGTTTCCTGCGCCGCCGGTGCGCCACGAAGGAACGGATTTTTACTACGAGGCCTTCGTGCGCGCAGACACGCTTTTTCAGCGCGAATATCGTCTGGACGCATCGGGAGAAACCCTGTACGAGCGGGTCCATCCCGTCGAGTGGGTCATCGGTTCGGGGAACCATACGCGCTCGTATCTGGCTTCCGTCAACGGACACCTGACGGAGATGCCGCTTACCTGGTACGTCCAGCGGAGCCGCTGGGACCTGAGCCCTTCCTACGATCAGGAGAACCTGCGTTTTAGCCGGCCTGTCGTGGCGGAGTGCATGGCGTGCCACAACGGATTTTCGGACCATAGCCGCTACACGTTCGACCATTATCGGGACGTAGCCGACGGCATTACGTGCGAACGCTGCCATGGGCCGGGCGGCGCGCACGTGGATTTGCGGCTGGCGGGCCTGGGACCGGCGGGCGGCGCGCCGGATTCGTCCATTGTGCATCCGGCTCGCCTCGCCAGGGAAGAGCAACTCTCCGTATGCCGCCAGTGCCACCTTTCGGGGACGACCGTGTTCCGGACCGGCGAAACGCCTTCCACCTATCGTCCGGGCGCCCCCCTCGAAGCCCATCGCAGCATATTCGTTACCGCCGAACAGGCGAGCGACCCGGAGCGCTTCGGCATCGCAAGCCATGCGCTTCGCCTGGAAAAAAGCGCCTGTTTCCGGGAAAGCGACATGACCTGCACGACATGCCACGATCCGCACGTTCCCGTGGCCGACCTTGGCAACGACCATTTTAACGCGGCCTGCGCAGGGTGTCATGGCGCGAACGAGGGAAATGCGGCGGTCGCGGTTTGCGGACGCGGCGGCGCGCATACGGCGGCGGAGGCCATGACCGGGGACTGCGTTGCGTGCCATCTTCGCTCCAGCGGCGCCAGCGATATTCCGCACGTAACGTTTACGGATCACTGGATTCGCCGCGAACTGCCGCCCGCGGCGGCCCCGGAGGATATCGAGCGCGCGTTCTTGCGCCCGGACCCGTTCCGGCTGGTGCGGGCGACGGCCCCGCCCGACGCAGGCAACGCGCGCGCGGCGGGCCTTGGGTTGCTGGAAGAGGCGGCGGCCTATTTCGCGTTCTACGACGAGGTGCATGCCTTGCCTGCATATCTCGACTCGGTCCTCGTCCGGGCGGAAGCAGGTTTCAGGACCGGGGCGGACCATGCTGCGGCCCGCCTTGCCCTGGGGCGCGCCTTGCTGGAACAGGGGCGGGCGGACGAGGCGGCGGCCACCTTGTCGGAGGCGGCTGCGGCGTATGCGGAAGATGTTTTCATCCGGTATTGGCTGGGGGTGGCCCTGCTGCAGGCGGACCGTCCGGGCGCGGCGGTTGCTGCGCTGGGCCGCGCCGCGGAAATGCAGCCGGCGTTCGCCGAGGCCCGCCTGAAACAGGCCGAAGCCTTGTACGCCGCGGCGCGCTTCGCGGAGGCCGAGGCCGCCTGGCTGTCGGGCCTGGCCGAAGACCCTGTGCATCATCCCGCGTCCTGGAACGACCTGGGCTTTTTGTACCTGGAAACGGGGCGATTCGACGAGGCGGGGCCACTTTTCGACCGGGCGCTTGCGCTGGACCCGGACCTTGTGCAAGCCCTGGTCAACGCCGCCACGCTGCGCTTGCAGGCGCAGGACTGGGAGGAGGCCCTCCCGTTGCTGGAACGGGCGGTCGGGAAGCAGCCGGATGCTGCCCCTGCGCTGGGGAACCTGGCCATCGCCTACGCGGAACTCGGGCGCAGGGACGAGGCCATTGACGCCTTGCGCGTATTGTTGGGATACCATCCGAACGACCTCCGCGCCCAGGCGTTGCTGGATCATTTGCTGGCCGCCCCTTCGGAAGGCGCCGGGTCCGGGGGCGGGTCGTAGGCCGGGCGAGACGCGATGCAAGACAGCCTGCGAATATATCGCTATACCCAAACCATGCGTAATCGCAGCGGCGGCATGAAAATGTTATTTACGGGGACGGTTTCGGTCCTGCTCCTCTCGGGCTTGCTTTTCGGGTGCGGCGGCCCGGACGAGTCGGACTTGCCCGATTCTTTCGCGCGCCTGGATCTGGACCAGTCCGAGCCGCGCCGCTTTTTGCAGTATTATTTCGGGGGATATGTTACGCCGCGCCCCGCCGATCCCTTCGAGGCGGGCCTGGTTCGCGAGCGAGGCGGGCATTTTTATCTGGATCGCGACGCGCTGGCGCAGCATCGCCCGGCGCTTTCGGGGCGTCTTCGGGACGCGAACCGGAACGGGCGCATCGAATGGGAGGAAATGGAGGCGTTCATCGACCGTTCGTACAACGAGGCGCGGGCCATTCCGCCTTCCCTTGCGGCGTTCGCAGACAGCGCGGGCTTTGCGCCGGATTCGACCTGGATGGAAGTGGTCGTGCACGGGGTGATGACGACCGCCGAGCGCCGCATTTACGTGCGGGAAGAAGCGGTGCGGGCCGCGCTGCGCCGGGCGGCGGAGACGGACGGACGCATAGTGTACCCGGATGGAACCGTCATCGTGGGCAGGCACTACCTGAACGACGCGCTGGCCGAAACCACCGCGATGCGCAAGCGCCCGGACGGATTCTGGGATTTTTTCGCGTACGACGGGGAGGGCATGCTGGCTCTGGAAACGTCCACGCCGCCGCGCCCCCTGAAGTCGCCCGTGCAATGCGTGGGATGCCATTTCGGGAACAAGACATTCGAGCCGGAGAAGAGTTTTCCGGCGCCGGCGCCGCCTGGACCGCACGGCCCCCGGGAGGCGTATGTCCCGGACGCGCTGCGCGATGCGGAGGTTACGCGGCGGCTGGACGAACACCGCCGCCGGGCGGACACGGTGCTGGGCCTGTACGGCACCCTTTTCGCGTCGAAACTGAAGGCGCGGCGGCAGGCCGGTACGCTCGACCCTGCGGACGCCGCCTTGCTGGACGCGCTTGGGTTGTAGGGTCGGACCGCATCCTCGCCATGCATGCCCTTGCCCTGCCCGCCGCTTGGCAATATCCTTGACAACCTGACGCCTTTGAAGCCGTTTCGGGGCGTAAATGTCCTCAATTCCTCCGTTTTTCCAGAGGCGTAAACTGATCTATGCAAAAATTGCATAGAAGTCCCCCTTTCTATACAAATTTTGCATAAAAGCCTCTTTTGTTATGCAATTTTTGCATAGAAGCGCCCTTTATTATGCAATTTATGCATAATTCCTTTTTTCGCGTTGCAAGGGGGCGCCTCCGCAGCCAATTTTAGATGAATCGGCCCCGAAGTTTCCTTTGGCGCGTTACATTGCGTCCGTACTCATTTCTTCGACAGGCCCGGTTATCCATGGCGAACGGAACGGTCAAATTGATCAACGCGGTGTTCTACGCGCATCACGGGGTGATGCAGGAAGAGCACCGCATCGGGGGGCGCTACGAAGTGGACGTGGCGATGCACCTCGATTTCGAGGAGGCGGCCCGCACGGACGACCTCGCCCATACCGTAGACTACGAGCGCGTATACCGACTGGTGCAGGAGATCGTTTTGCGCAACCGGTTTTATCTCATCGAAAAACTGGCCGTGCTTATTGCGCG
The DNA here is from genome assembly GCA_022821845.1 of Rhodothermales bacterium. Lineage (GTDB taxonomy): Bacteria > Bacteroidota > Rhodothermia > Rhodothermales > VXPQ01 > VXPQ01. The sequence continues at coordinate 102,768 of JAJECT010000033.1, forward strand.
GGAGATTCGGGAGGCGTACCCCGCCCTGGAAAGCATCGAAGTTACGGTGCGCAAGCGCAACCCGCCCGTAGGAGGCACCGCCGACTACGCCGAGGCGGCGTATCGTTTGCCCGCCTGAGCGCGCCTCATCGGGCGACCGCCGTTTCGATCAGGAAGTCGTGCAGCAGGCGGTCCGCCGCCGTGGTGTCGGAAAGGGTTGCCTGCAAGGCCTGGAACGTTTCCTCGTTGTCCAGTTCGGGATAATTCCCCCGGTACTTTTCGAACCGTTCGCGCATTCGGCGCGCATTCAGTTCGCTGTGAAACTGCGTTCCGTAGATCGGCAGGTCCCCCATGCGGAACGCCTGATTGCCCTGCGTTTCGGACACGGCCAGCTCCACCGCTCCGGGCGGGAGCGCGCTTACCCGGTCGTGGTGCCCCATATTGGCGAGAAACCGCTTGGATAATTTGCCGAACACGGGGTCTTTTTGGCCCGCCTCGGTCAGCGTCATGGGGCCGCATCCTATTTCCGCCAGGCGGGAATCGTGCACGACGCAGCCGCCGAGGGCCCGCGCAATGACCTGGTGCCCCCAGCAGGATCCAAAGACGGGCATGCCCCGGTCGGCCATCTGTCGAACGAGGTCCAGCAAGGCGGGCATCCAGGGATAGGACCCGGTTGCGGAATATTCTCCGGCGCCGCCGATCATGACCGCGTCCGCATGGTCCAGCCTGTTTGCCCCAAGCGGTTCGCTCTGCACCTTGACGGCCAGAATCTGGTCGTCGCCCACCCGGCAATGTTCGCGGAAGCAGGCCTGTTCCTGCAAGCGGATATCTTCCGTGTCGCGGGCCTGAAGAAGCAGAATGCGGAGGTCGGATAATGCAGGCATAAGGCTATTCGTCGGCGTTTCCTGCAAGAAGATCAGGAAAATATTCTTTCATAATTCGGTAGAATCGGTGAAGGGGTAGTCCCACGACATTGTAGTAGTCCCCCTCGACGCGCCGGACGAAGAAAGGCCCGCGGCTGTCCTGAATGCCGTAGGCGCCGGCCTTGTCCAGCGGCGAACCCGAGGCCACGTAGTCCGCGATTTCGGCGTCGCTCAGGGTATGAAACGTTACGTCCGTGCGTTCCGCCGCCTGCGCCGTTCGGTTCGACGGGGGGTGCACGAGGGCGATTCCGGTATAGACCGAATGCGTGACGCCGCTGAGGCGCCGAAGCATATGCTCGGCTTCGGCGGGGCCGTCCGGCTTGCCCAGGATGTCTTCCGCCAGCGCGACGACAGTGTCCGCCCCCAGCGTAAGCGCATCGGGGCGGCGCGCCGCCACATGGCGGGCCTTGCGGAGGGCAAGCGCCTGCACAAGGCGCTCCGGGGACAGGCCGGGCTCGACCTGTTCGTCTATTCCGCTGGGAACCGCCTCGAAGCGAAAGCCCGTCTGTTCGAGCAGTTCCTTGCGGCGCGCCGAAGCGGAAGCCAGTACGAACGGGGCTTGCAAGGTCATCGGCAGGGCGGGAGGCTGTGGACGGGCGCGGCGGACGCCATCCAACCGCTATGCGCTCCGATTGTGCCGCGATTTCGCGCCCAGGCGGCGTCCAGGCCGGGGCCGGGCGTTCTTCGGGGCGCCGGGGCTTGCCGGTCGCGCTTTATCCTTATTGCGCGCCGCCTGTATATCCGGGTATTTCGCCCGATTATTTTTTGTCCGTATTTCTGTGCATTTCCCTTGACTTTTGCCCGCTTTTGGCGTATAATTCCCTTGCCGTCCACACGCGTTGCCGTTATGGAAACGTTGCCCTGGAAGGCCAAACCCCAAACGCGCCCATCATACCTGTCATCTGGAGACTTCCGTCTGGATGTTTCCCTCCAGTCAATACCGAATCAAATTCCATTGAGGGGTGTGAAAATGAAAAAGGCGCTTTCGAAAGCAAAGGAATACGGAAGCCTTATAGCGATCCTGATTACGCTGATTGGCGTTTGCGCGTTTACGTTTCGTCTCTGGAGCGTTCCGGCGCGGATGGACGCACTCGACGGGCGTATGGACACGCTGGACGGACGCATGGACGAAC